>NZ_AP028156.1:0-30000 GCF_033096465.1 Blautia luti
GATATTTATGTCTTTTTTAAAGAATACGGACTGAGTCTGTTGAAAAAACAGCTCGCAGACACATTTATTATAGAAGTAAAGCGAACCAGGAGAACCAAAAATGAACAAAGTTGTGGAAAAATGGGATGAAATCCTGCAAATAGTCAAAACTGAACATGACCTCTCCGACGTTTCCTTCAATACCTGGCTGAAACCCCTCACTGTTTACCAGGTTGAAGGGAATGTTGTGACCATCATCGTTCCATCAGAACAGGTGGGGCTTAATTATATAAGTAAAAAATATAAACTGCCTCTCCAGGTTACTATCAGTGAAGTAACCGGAATGGAAAACTGCGATATCAACTTTATTTTACCGGAAGATGTACCGAAAAAACAGGCAGCAGCACCGAAAGCACAGTCTCAGGATGCCCGCTGTGAAGAAGCACACCTGAATCCGAAATACACGTTCGACACTTTCGTAGTAGGAAGCAATAACAAATTCGCACAGGCAGCAGCACTGGCAGTAGCAGAATCTCCCGGAGATACCTATAATCCGCTGTTTATCTACGGAGGTGCAGGACTGGGGAAAACCCATCTTATGCATTCCATCGCTCACTTCATCATTGATCATGATGAAAACAGCAAGGTACTTTATGTTACCAGTGAGGAGTTTACAAACGAACTGATCGAAACAATCCGTAACGGAAATAACTCGGCAATGACCAAGTTCCGTGAAAAATACAGAAATATTGATGTTCTTTTGGTCGATGATATTCAGTTTATTATAGGAAAGGAATCTACACAGGAGGAATTTTTCCACACCTTTAACAGTCTGCACAGTGCGAAAAAGCAGATCATCATTTCCTCAGATAAACCGCCGAAAGATATGGAAATCCTGGAAGAACGATTCCGTTCCAGATTCGAATGGGGCCTGATCGCAGATATTACACTGCCGGATTATGAAACCCGAATGGCGATCCTTCATAAAAAAGAAGAAATGGACGGCTATGATATTAATGAAGATGTTATCAAATACATTGCCAATAATATAAAATCCAATATCCGTGAACTGGAAGGCGCTATCAACAAAGTCATGGCATTCGCCAAGCTTGAAAAGAAAGAAGTTACACTGGAACTTGCGGAACAGGCACTGAAAGATATTATCTCACCGGACGAAAAGAAAGTGATCACACCAGATTACATCATATCTATGGTAGCAGAACACTTTGACGTCTCTGTAAATGACCTCTCCGGAAATAAAAGAAACTCGAAGATCGTTATGCCGCGACAGATTGCCATGTATCTCTGCAGAGAAATCATATCCACACCACTGAAATCCATTGGTAAATGTCTAGGAAACCGCGACCATACCACTATTATGCACGGTATTGATAAGATCGAACATGAAATCGAAAACGATGAAAACCTGAAAAATACCATTGATACCTTAAAGAAAAAGATTAATCCACAGGGATGAGGATAACTATCTGTATAACATGTGTATAAGATGTTGATTGAATGTGTATAAGTGTGAATAACTTTTTGCCACAATTTCGGGCTTTAAGTTTTACACAAGTTATTCACATACTTTAAGTAGGTCTGTACACGAAGTTATCCATATCCGAAAACCTTTAAAAATCAACCACCGTGGGAGTTTTTCACATATTCACATCCCCTACGGCGGTGACGGCGGACTTCTTTTATATAATTCTCTATAAAAAACACACATCCATCAGAAAGGAAGTTATACACATTATGAAAATCATATGTTCCAAAAATAACTTACTCAAAAGTGTAAGTATCTCCCTGAAAGCAGTACCATCAAAAACAACCATGCCAATCCTGGAATGTATTTTGATCGATGCAACAACAAATCAGATTAAATTTACTACCAACGATATGGAACTGGGAATTGAAACTATTGTGGAGGGAGAGATTGAAGAAAAAGGTATTATAGCTCTGGATGCCAAAATCTTCTATGAAATCATCCGAAGACTTCCAGACAACAATGTTACTATAAAAACAGATGATAAACTTACTGCCACCATTACCTGCGAGAAAGCGAAATTTACAATTCCTGGAAAATCAGGAGAAGATTTTGCGTATCTCCCAATTATTGAAAGAGAAGAGAGCCTTACGATTTCCCAGTTTACATTAAAGGAAATGATTCGTCAGACAATTTTCTCAATTGCATCTAATGAAACAAACAAATTAATGACTGGTGAACTGTTTGAAATTAAAGATAATTATCTGAAAATAGTTTCTCTGGATGGACACCGTATTGCTATCAGACGCATGGAACTGAAGAAAGATTACTCTGACAGAAAGGTTGTTGTTCCAGGTAAAACTTTAAATGAGGTCAGCAAGATCCTTTCAGGAGAACTGGATGACCTGGTTAATATTTATTTTTCAAAAAATCACATTTTATTTGAGTTTGACCAGACTATCGTGGTATCCAGACTGATCGAAGGAGAATATTTCCGTATCGACCAGATGCTTTCCAGTGATTATGAAACAAAGATCAATATTAATAAAAAGGAATTCCTGGACTGTATTGACAGAGCCACACTTCTGGTAAGAGAGGGCGAAAAGAAACCGATCATCATTGAAATCACTGATAATAGCATGGAGCTGCGCATCGATTCTGCTATGGGATCCATGAATGAAAGTATTGATATTGTAAAAGAGGGAAAAGATATCCTGATCGGCTTTAACCCGAGATTCCTGATCGATGCACTGAAAGTCATTGATGATGAAACAATCAATATCTACCTCGTGAATCCAAAAGCACCATGCTTTATCAGAGATGATGAGGAAAATTACACATATCTGATTCTGCCGGTAAATATCAACCAGAATCAGGCAAGATAGGGAGTAAATGAAAATGGAAGAGATCAGAATCAGAGATGAATTTATAAAACTGGGGCAGCTGCTGAAACTTGCGGATCTGGTACAGGATGGGGTAGAAGCGAAATATGTGATCACTGACGGTCTGGTAAAAGTGAACGGAGAAATGGATGACCGCCGCGGCCGGAAGGTCTATGAAGGTGATGTGGTTTCTTATGATGGAAAAGAAATTAAAGTAGTCAGGTAAGCGAATGTATATTGAATCCGTTCAGTTAAAAAATTTCAGAAACTATGATTCCCTGGAGCTTGATTTTGATCAGGGAACCAATATTTTTTACGGAAATAATGCCCAGGGGAAAACGAATATCCTGGAATCTCTTTATTTATGCGGGACTACCAAGTCACATAAAGGAAGCAAAGATAAGGAGATCATCCATTTCGGGCAGGATGAAGCACATATCCGGATGATGGTCAGAAGAAATGAGATGTCATATAAAGTAGACATGCATCTGCGGCGGAACAAGGCCAAGGGTGTAGCAATCAATGGTCTGCCCATCAGGAAGGCCAGTGAATTGTTCGGTGTGGTAAATATGGTGTTCTTTTCTCCCGAGGATTTAAATATTATTAAAAACGGTCCAGGGGAAAGACGCAGATTTCTTGATCTGGAGCTTTGTCAGCTTGATAAGATATATCTGACGGACCTGGCCTCCTATAATCATATTGTGAATCAGAGGAATAAGCTTCTGAAGGACCTGTATGTGAAACCGGATCTGAAGGGGACTCTGGAAATCTGGGATATGCAGATGGCAGAATACGGCCGCAGGATCATAGAGAAACGTCAGAAATTCGTAGAAGAACTTAATGGGATCATTCAGGAGATCCACAGGAATCTGACTGGCCAGGCTGAAACACTGGAGATCATATATGAGCCAAGCTGTACAGCCGAAGAGCTGGAACTGGTAACTGCCCGGAACAGGGAGAGGGATATGCGGATGAAAATAACCAGTGCCGGTCCTCACAGGGATGATCTGTGTGTCAGGGCCAACGGGATTGATATCCGTAGATATGGATCTCAGGGTCAGCAGCGTACAGCGGCGCTTTCGCTGAAGCTGTCAGAAATATACATTGTGGAGAGAAAAATAAAAGATACGCCGATCCTGCTTCTGGATGATGTTTTGTCTGAACTGGACAGCAGCAGACAGAATTATCTTCTGGAGAGCATTCATGATATTCAGACCATGATCACCTGTACGGGGCTGGATGATTTTGTCAGTCATCAGTTCCATATAAACAAGGTCTTTCAGGTGGTTCAGGGAACGGTCTGTCAGCCCTGATGAATATCTTTTGACAAGGATAGGGGCTTATGTTACACTGAGGACAATTATGGTTACTGGAGTGAACAGTAACCAATTATGGAAAGTTGGTGAATACGTTGGACAAGGAAGAATTTCGGATAAAACTGGAAGAGATCAATAAACTGGTTCAGAAGAAGGACTATAAAGGTGCCATGGGGATTGTTGACAGTATTGACTGGCGCCGTGTCAAAAACGTCCGGACTCTGTGCGTAGTTGGTGAGATTTATGCTGCCAATGGCAGATATGAGGACAGTAAGGAAATTTTTTTACTGGCATATCATAAAGCGTCTATCGGTAAAAATATTCTGTACCGTCTGATCGAGATATCTCTGAAGATGAAAGATATCAACGAAGCAGAAGAATTTTTCGATGAGTACAGGCAGGTGGCATCTAACGATACTACCCAGTATATCCTTCAGTATAAGATCGCGAAAGCAAAAGATATTTCTATAAATGAGCAGATCAGGATTCTGGAAGAATATAAAGAACAGGAATTTACGGAAAAGTGGTCCTATGAGCTGGCGACCCTGTATTATAAGGCAGGAGAGAAGCAGAAGTGTCTGGATTTATGCAATGAGATCATTCTGTGGTTCAGTGAAGGAAAATTTGTTATGAAAGCATATGATCTGAAACTGCGTATGGGTGAACTTACAGGGGAAGAGAAAGCCAAATATGAGAAACAGTTTGTTCCGAAGCTGATCACTCCGGAAGAAGCGAAAAACATGAATCTGAAGAAAACAGAAGAGGAAAAAGAGACAGACAAACAGTCTGAAGATTCCGCAGAAGAAAAAGCAGCTGTAAGTTCAGTTTCTTCAGGACAGGAAATTGAGAGTATTCCGGTTACGGAAGAGAGTCTCAGCGATATGGAAAGCATTCAGGACAAAATTTCCAAGGGAATCCGGGATATTTTCGGCGGTGGAAAGAAGAAGGAAGAAGATTCTATGGACTCTGTCATGGAAGGGGAGTCTCAGAATCTGGTAAAGGAAAATATTTCTGAGGATATTTCTGAAGATATTCCAGGAGATATTCCTGAAGAGATCATAAAGAGTGATGTATCAGAGCAGGAACCGGAGAATGTACCGGAGCTGGAAGCAGAACCTGCCAAACCAGGTGAAAGTCCGGTTGTAAAAGAGAAAGAAGTAAAAGAAGAACAGAAACCGCAGATGGATCCTGCCGATTTTTCCAAAACAATGAAACTTCCGGAATTAAAAATACCGAAGTCCATGAAAAATATGGAAATGAGCAGTGCACCGAAGGTTCCGGATCTTCCAAAAACAGGTTTTTCACAGAGTGCAAGTGGAGAATTTAATCTGGAGGACAGCATTCTTGCTGCGGCAACTGCACAGGGAATCGAAATTCCGGATGAAAAGCCAGAAGAAGTAAAAGAGGAAGTTACGGCAGAGAAACAGGAAGAAGTTCAGGAATATGAAAAAGCTCCGGAGACAAATGAAGAACCAGAGAAGACAGAACCGGAACTAGAAGAACCAGATTTCCTGAATATGGATATTTTGGATGAAGAATCAGAAGAACTGACTGATGTAACGAAAATGCCGGATTTCTTATCCGATGATGAAGAGGAAACTCTTACAGAAGAGGATCTGCAGAGTGCAGAAGCAGAGTTTCTGCGGGGACCTGAGAAGAAGGAAGAACCTGCGGTTCAGGAATCTCAGGAACCAGAAGAAACCCAGGAAGATGACAGTCTCGTAATCCCGGAGATTCCTGATGAGGAAGAAGAACTTACAGAGGAAGAGGAACTGGAACGTTTCATAGAATCTCTGACACCGGAAAATGAGAAGGATCCTCTTAACATAGTACCGAGGGAAAAGGCACTTACAGATGAAGAAAAGCAGCTGTTTACATATTTCGTGAAAGTTCCTGGAATGAAAGACCAGCTTATCGATACTTTATGCGATGTTCAGATGGCTGCTGCCGACAGAACATCGAAAACAGGAAATATTATTGTCATGGGTGGCAGAGAGTGCGGAAAGACCAGACTGATCTCAGGGATGATCCCTGCAATCTGTAAGGAACTGAACCTGGAAGCATCCAAAGTGGCCTATGTATTCGCTGATCAGATAAACGGAAAGAATATTTATAAAATATTCAGCAAGCTGGCAGGAGGTTTCCTGGTTATTGAAAATGCAAACCAGCTTACACCGGAAACAGTGGAAATGCTGGATAAGGCGATGGAAGCCAATACAGACGGACTGACTGTGATCGTAGAAGACGAAAAGATCGGAATGCGTAAGTTTATGGCCAGATTCCCGAAATTGGCACAGAAGTTTACTTCAATGATAAATATTCCGGTATTTACCAATGATGAACTTGTGAATTTCGCCAGAGTGTATACGAAAGAGAACGGATATGCAATAGATCAGATGGGAATGCTGGCATTATATAATCTTATCGGCATTAATCAGAAAGAAGACCAGCCTATGAATGTAGGTGCAGTTAAGGATCTTATCGATGCTGCGATTGTGAAATCACAGGGAGGAATCCGTAAATTCCAGCGTAATATTTCCAAAAAACGTATAGATAAAGACGGATATATCGTTCTGTATGAGAAAGATTTCAGTAAATAAGAAAGATTTTATAAATAAAAACAGATATTAAGTCAGATGAAAGGGAAGTAATGAGTATGGCCAGACCTTATCTCGGAGATCCGAAACGTACCATAGAGGTACTTCAGAAATATAACTTTGCATTCCAGAAACGGTTTGGTCAGAACTTTCTGATCGATACCCATGTTCTGGAGAAAATAATCGCATCTGCAGAGATCACGAAGGATGATTTTGTGCTGGAGATCGGTCCTGGAATCGGAACCATGACACAGTATCTTGCAGAAGCGGCAAGAGAAGTTGCAGCAGTAGAAATCGATAAAACACTGATTCCTATCCTTCAGGACACACTGAAGGAATGGAATAACGTAACAGTTATCAATAATGACATCCTGAAGGTGGACATCAGGCAGCTGGCACTGGAGAAGAATCAGGGACGTCCCATTAAGGTGGTGGCAAATCTGCCGTATTACATTACTACCCCTATTATTATGGGATTGTTTGAGAATCAGGTTCCTATTGAGTCCATTACCATTATGGTGCAGAAAGAAGTGGCAGACAGGATGCAGGTAGGTCCGGGCACCAAGGATTACGGGGCTTTGTCCCTGGCTGTGCAGTATTATGCCAGACCTGAGATCGTGGCAAATGTACCGCCGAACTGTTTTATGCCCAGACCGAAGGTGGGAAGTGCAGTGATCCGTCTGGAAAGATATGAACAGCCACCGGTTCAGGTAAAGGATGAGAAACTGATGTTCAGACTGATCCGGGCATCTTTTAACCAGAGAAGAAAAACTCTGGTAAACGGACTGAAGAATTCTCCGGAACTTCATTTCTCCAAAGAGGAAATAGAACAGGCCTTAGTCAATTGTGGACTGTCACTGACTGTAAGAGGAGAGGCTCTTACACTGGAGCAGTTTGCGCAGCTGGCAAATGCATTTGAATAGCTTTTGAATAACGGAAAAAGCATCCGATGGCTGGTCGGATGCTTTTTTGTTACGTTCAAATTTATTTTTTAAAAGGAAGGAGAGTTAATTGCCTTTTGGGCAATCAACATATGAAAAAGAAATTTTGTAAAAATAATGTTGGCTGTATTACTTTTACAACTGTTAGTATATAGGGAAATTATGATAGAATCGTGTGTAACTTGTGAAAAAAATTTGAACAAACGTCAAAGGTTTTGTGAAGGATATTGATTTTACAGAAGATCCGGAAGGTGTGTTATAATGTCCCGGTAAATTGAAACAGGTCTTCAGACTGATTGTAATTATGGAGGTAATTAAAATGAAAATAAAGAAAATTGGAGTACTGATCATGGCAGGTGTACTTATGTGTACAGCACCGGCGGCATCTGTTATGGCGTCTGATGCTGCCGATACAGTACAGGAAATCATCACAGATAATGAAATTGATTCCCTGGTTTCAGATCCGGATGCAGTAGTGGATATCATCATGTATGCCAAGGATCAGATCGCACAGCAGGATATTTCTGATGATCAGATCCGGGAGATCATCCAGGCAGGAGAGAATACTGCGGGAGTAAGTCTTACAGAGGAAGAAGAGAATAAACTGATCACTATTGTGAAAAAAGTGAAAGATACCAACATCGATGAAGAACAGCTGAGAAGTACAGTAACAAAGGTTTATGACAAACTGCAGGAGATGGGAATCGGCAAAGAAGAGGTAAAAGGAATTCTGCACAAGCTGGTTGATTTCGCTAAGAGCCTTTTGAACTGATATAAGAAATATATGTGAAAATTTATAAAAAAAATATAAAATCAAATAGAAAATTGTGCAAATAAACGGAAAGTTAACCGCGCGTTCATAATTTATTCATAATTAATTGCTATTATATAAACAGTTCGAAAGAACCTACGAAAGACGTTGTAATGTGTTATCATTACACATAAATTTTTTTCATAATAATAGCCCCGGTAAACCACTGCCGGGGCACTCCTCGTTTTACGGGGATTTTCTGCATATAAAAGCTCCTGAAGTTACACCTCAGGAGTTTTATTTATTTTTCCGTATTTCTGGATTTCGTTGTTCAGTTCCTCCATACGCTGGTCAAGCTCTGCGACATATCTTGCACATTCCCGAAGTTCCTTCGTAATGTAGTCAGGTCCGTCACCTTCGAATTTGTAATGCATTTTATGCTCCAGTGTGGCCCAGAAATCCTGGGCTACAGTACGGATCTGGATCTCCACTTTCGTGTCAATAATGCTGTCTGAGAGGAAGACCGGAGTGGTTACCAGCATATGGTAGCTTCTGTAACCGCTTTTCTTGGGGTTTTTCATATAATCGCGTCTGGCGAGGATAGTCAGGTCGTTCTGTTTGGAGATCATATCTGCAATGAGGTAGATATCAGAGGTAAAAGAACAGCTGATCCGGATGCCTGCAATATCGTTCACATAGCGGACCATGTTCTCTATGCTGGAATCATAACCGTGACGTTTCAGTTTCTTCACAATGCTTTCAGGAGTTTTGATCCTGGATTTCACATGCTCGATAGGATTATATTTATGACGGTGCTGAAATTCATCGTTTAAGATGTCAATTTTCGTATTGATCTGTTTCAGGGCTGACTGGTATACGAACATGACAGTCTCCCAGTCGTTCAGTTCTTTGAAGTCCCGCAGAGGGACGGAATCATAATTCATCTGTTGGTTCCTTTCTGTATGAAAAAAAATACAAGTTTATTATACCATATAACCTTTCGTTTGGAAATTCAGATTTCCATTATTCTCGGGGTTGTGCTATAATGTTGCCAAAATATTGACGTTATATAATTTTTCGGGTAAAGGAGAACAGATAATGGCTGAATCAATGAAAGATTATGAAAATGAACTGGAAGCTTCCTTCAAGAAAATTGAGGAAGGTGATATTCTTACAGGTACTGTGATCAGTGTAGATGAAAAAGAAGTAACAGTTGATCTGAAATATTATGCAGAGGGAATCATTCCTGCTGAAGATTACAGCAGAGAACCGGGATTTTCCCTGAAGGATGAAGTTCATCCAGGAGATGAAGTATCTGCCACAGTAATAAGAACAGATGACGGACAGGGAAATATTCTGTTATCCAGAGTAGAGGCAGCGGATGTTCTGGCATGGGATAAGCTGCAGGAACTGAAGAAATCAGGAGAGATTCTGGATGTGGTTGTCAAAGGAGTGGTAAATGGAGGCGTTATTGCTTATGTAGAAGGTGTACGCGGATTTATCCCGGCATCCAAGCTGGCTTTAAGCTATGTAGAAGATACCAATGAGTATCTGAATAAACCCATCCAGGTTCGTGTATTTGATGTAGAAAAAGAAAATAAGAGATTAATTCTTTCAGCACGGGAAATATTAAGAGAGAAAGCAGAGGAAGAGAGAAGAAATAAAGTTTCCAATGTACAGGTAGGACTGGTCACAGAAGGTGTGGTAGAGAGTCTTCAGCCTTACGGAGCTTTCGTTGATCTGGGCAATGGACTGTCCGGACTGGTCCATATTTCACAGATCTGCGAAAAAAGGATCAAAAAACCATCAGAAGTTCTCGCTGTAGGAGATAAAGTGAAGGTAAAAGTTACAGCAGTAAAAGATGGCAAATTAAGCCTGAGTATTAAAGAAGCCACAGATATGATGGCGAAAGAAGTAGAGGAAGAAGTGATAGAACTTCCGGATTCAGGGGAAGAAGCAACTACATCACTTGGAACTCTTTTTGCTAATATTAAATTAGATTAATCAGCAGAGGATTGAACAGAATGAAAAATCAGGAGAGAATATTTGTAATAGGACATAAGAATCCGGATACTGATTCCATCTGCTCAGCTATTGCTTATGCGGATATTAAAAACAGGACTTCGCAGAAGGTGAAATATGTTGCGAAACGTGCCGGACAGATCAATGAAGAAACAGAATATGTGCTGAACCGTTTCGGCATGCAGCCACCGGGATATCTTTCCAACATCGGAACTCAGGTGAAAGATATGGATATCCGCATGAGTCCTGAGGCAGATAAGAGCATGTCTCTGAAGAATGCATGGGACTTGATGATGGAAAAGAGTATTGTATCTCTTCCGATCAGAGACAGGGAAGGACAGCTGGAAGGTCTGATTACTATCGGTGATATTGCGAAGACTTATATGGATACTACAGACAGCTATCTTTTGTCCAGAGCGAAGACCCAGTATAAGAGGATCGCAGAGACCATTGGAGGTACAGTGATTGAGGGAAATGAGCATGGATATTTTGTCAATGGTAAGGTTATGGTAGGAACTGCCAATCCAGAGATGCTGAAGGCTTACGTAGAAGAAGATGACCTGATCATCATGGGTGACAGAGAGGAAGACCATCTGCAGGCCATTGCCCAGAATGTGAGCTGTATTATTGTGGGAATGGGAATCGAAGTTACGGAAAAAGTTATCAAACTGGCCCATGAACGGGAGATTATCATTATCCGTTCCCCGTATGATACATTTACCATCGCCAGACTGATCAACCAGAGCATTCCGGTAAAATATATTATGAAAACAGATAATCTGGTAACCTTCAGTACTGAAGATTTCACAGATGATATCCAGAATGAAATGATCAAACACCGTCATCGTGCATTCCCGGTTATTAACAAAAAAGGCAAATGTATCGGAACTATTTCCCGAAGAAATTTCTTGGATATGCATAAGAAAAAAGTGGCACTGGTAGATCATAATGAAAAAGATCAGGCTGTAGATAATATAGAGAAAGCGGAGATCATGGAGATCATTGACCATCATAAACTGGGATCATTAGAGACGATGACTCCCATCTCATTCAGAAATCAGCCGGTAGGATGTACAGCTACTATTCTGTATGAAATGTACGGAGAACAGAAGCTGGAGATATCACCGACCATAGCAGGACTTCTCTGCGCTGCGATCATTTCCGATACGTTGATGTTCCGTTCACCGACCTGTACATTGTCTGATAAAATGGCAGCAGGTGCGCTGGCACTGATCGCTGGAATTGATATTGAAAAATTTGGCAGAGAGATGTTTAAAGCAGGAAGTAATCTTAAGGATAAATCTCCGGAAGAAATATTCTATCAGGATTATAAGAAGTTCATTGCAGAAGGTGATATTAACTTCGGTGTAGGACAGATCAGTTCTATGGATACAGACGAGCTGGCAGTGATCAAAGAGCGTCTGGTTCCGTTTATGGTCAGCGAATGCGGACGCCATGGTGTCACCAGAGTTTACTTCATGCTGACGAATATTATCGAGGAGTCTACAGAACTTCTTTATTATGGAGATGGCAGTGAAGAGATGGCGAAGATTGCGTTCCATATGGATCCGGTAGACGGAGCCTTTGACCTGAAAGGCGTGGTATCACGTAAGAAACAGCTGATCCCGGCGCTTATGGAAGCTGCTCAGGCAGGCCAGAATGATTACAACTGATCCGGAACTGAAGCTGACAATTTAGATTGGAAATAAAAAAATGGCAAAAGAAACATGGAAAGCCGGGAATATGCTTTATCCACTTCCGGCAGTTATGGTAAGTGTTACAGATGGAGAAGGAAATGACAATATCATTACCATTGCATGGGCGGGGACGGTATGTACCAATCCTCCCATGGTTTCCATATCTGTGCGTCCGTCACGTTTTTCCTATGAAATGTTGAAGAAAACAGGGGAATTCGTGATCAATCTTACAACAGAAGATCTGGCCTATGCCACAGATTACTGCGGGGTACGGTCAGGCAGAGATGTTGACAAATTTAAAGAAATGAAGCTGACTAAGGAGAAGGCTGATTTCGTAAAAGTACCTATGATCGTGGAATCACCGGTAAATATTGAATGCAGGGTAAAACAGGTGATGGAACTGGGATCTCATCATATGTTCCTGGCAGATGTGCTGGCAGTTCATGCAGATCCGGCCTATATGGATGAGAACAAAAAATTCCACCTGAATAATGCGAAACCGCTGGTGTATTCTCATGGAGAATATCTGGGAACAGGTAAATCCCTGGGGACTTTCGGCTACAGTGTAAAAAAGAAGAAAAAGGCGGGAAACCGCAGAAAACGTTAGATTTGCAGTTGCTAATAAGTTGTGATACAATGAAAGGACATGAACATGAATAACGTGACATTAATAGGTATGCCCGGTTCAGGGAAAAGCACTATTGGAGTAATTCTGGCGAAGGCACTTGGATACCAGTTCCTGGATACAGACCTGGTGATCCAGAAAGAAGAGAAAAGAAAGCTTTCACAGATCATTGCAGAAGAAGGACCGGAAGGTTTTAAAAGAATTGAGAATCGTGTAAATGCATCTATTCATGTAACAGATACAGTAATTGCTCCGGGAGGAAGCGTGATTTACTGCCCGGAGGCAATGGAGCATCTGAAATCTATTGGTCAGGTCGTGTATCTGAAATTATCTCTGGAATCTCTTTCTAAACGTCTGGGTAATCTGAGAGGACGGGGAGTCCTGTTGAAAGAAGGCCAGACATTGGCAGATCTGTACGAGGAAAGGGTACCTTTGTACGAGAAATATGCCGATATTGTAGTAGACGAAGAGGGGAAAGATTTGGAAGAGAGTCTTAAGGCAGTTTTGGAGATAATACATAACGGATAATGGAACCTGGTAAGCAGCCCGTGAATGTAGAAGAGGAACAGGGTAAAATAAATTTTATTTACAAATGATAATTATATGCTATAATATACAACTGACTTAAAAAGAAGATAATCATTTGGGCGAGGCGGATAGCCAGTATCCGCGCAGCGTTCCGCTCCTGGAGTAAAAATAATTATAGAGGTGTATTATGGAACAGTACGTTATCAAAGGTGGAAACCCGTTAGTCGGTGAGGTCGAAATAGCTGGCGCTAAGAATGCGGCGCTGGCAATTCTGGCTGCAGCTATTATGACTGACGAAACTATATTAATTGAAAACCTGCCGGATGTAAGAGATATTAATGTGTTACTTGAAGCAATCGCCGGTATCGGAGCACAGGTAGACCGTATTGATAAATCTACAGTGAAGATCAATGGATCAACTATCGGTGATGTAAGTGTAGATTATGAATATATCAAGAAGATCAGAGCTTCTTATTATCTGCTTGGTGCACTTCTGGGTAAATATAAGCATGCAGAAGTACCGCTTCCAGGCGGATGTAATATTGGAAGCCGTCCTATTGATCAGCATCTGAAGGGATTCAGAGCACTTGGTGCAGATGTTGATATTATGCACGGTGCTATTGTTGCGAAAGCAGATGAACTTCATGGAAGCCATATTTTCCTTGATGTTGTTTCTGTAGGCGCGACTATCAATATCATGATGGCAGCGTCACTTGCACCGGGTCGCACAATTCTGGAGAATGCAGCGAGGGAACCTCATGTAGTAGATGTTGCGAACTTCCTGAACAGTATGGGTGCCAATATCAAGGGTGCAGGAACAGATGTGATCCGTATTAAAGGTGTTGAGAAGCTTCACCGTACAGAATATTCAATTATTCCGGATCAGATCGAAGCAGGAACTTTCATGTTTGCAGCAGCAGCTACAGGTGGAGATGTTACAGTAAAGAATGTTATTCCGAAACATCTGGAAGCAACTACAGCCAAGCTGGAAGAAATCGGATGTGAAGTTGAGGAGTTTGATGATGCAGTACGTGTACGTGCTGCAGGCAGATTACATCGTACTCATGTAAAAACTCTTCCGTATCCTGGATATCCTACAGATATGCAGCCGCAGATCGCTGTTACTCTGGCTCTTGCAGAAGGAACCAGCATAGTAACAGAGAGTATTTTTGAAAACAGATTCAAATACGCGGACGAGCTTTCCCGTATGGGTGCGAACATCAAGGTGGAAGGAAATTCCGCGATCATTGATGGTGTAAAGAAGCTGACCGGAGCCAGAGTCAGTGCTCCCGACCTGAGAGCAGGTGCAGCTCTTGTTATCGCAGGTCTGGCAGCAGATGGAATCACCATAGTAGACGATATTGTTTACATTCAGAGAGGATATGAAAACTTCGAAGAGAAGCTCAGATCTCTGGGTGCTGAAATCGAGAGAGTGTCCAGTGAAAAGGAAATTCAGAAATTCCGTCTCAGAGTAGGTTGAGATGAGAAAATATTTTAAATAATAAATTATGCTTGACATTCTATTATGTTGAGTATATTCTATGATGTGCAACAATCTTAATGAAAGTTAATAAATAGTATAGCCTTTTATTCAGAGTGGTGGAGATACAAAGGATCTATGAAGCCACGGCAACCCCTTTTTGCGGAGGAAGGTGCCAACCTGAGCGAGTGATCGAACAATAAGAGGATTGTTGAGGCATTTAAACAGTCCGATTACTTCGGGCTGTTTCTTTTTGTTAACTGTATACAGCCGCTTGACGGCAGAACTGATAATTACATTTACAATAAAAAGGAGAAAACAATGGAGAAAATTTTATTTACTTCTGAATCTGTAACTGAAGGCCATCCTGACAAAATGTGCGATGCCATTTCAGATGCCATTCTTGATGCTATCATGGAGCAGGATCCAATGGGACGTGTTGCATGTGAAACTGCTACTACAACAGGTCTTGTACTTGTAATGGGTGAGATCACTACAACTGCAAATATTGATATTCAGCAGATCGTAAGAAATACAGTTCGTGAGATAGGATATGACCGCGGTAAATACGGTTTCGATGCAGATACCTGCGCAGTTATCACTGCTCTGGACAAACAGTCCGCAGATATCGCACTTGGTGTAGATAAGGCACTGGAAGCCAAGATGGGCGAGGATGAGATCAATGCTATCGGTGCAGGAGATCAGGGTATCCAATTCGGTTATGCTTCCAATGAGACAGAAGAATATATGCCATATGCGATCAACATGGCACATAAGCTTGCACGTCAGCTGACAAAGGTTCGTAAAGACGGCACATTAAAGTACTTAAGACCAGATGGAAAAACACAGGTGACTGTAGAATATGATGCAGAAGGCAAGCCGTGCCGTATTGATGCAGTAGTATGCTCTACACAGCATGACCCGGATGTAACTCAGGAGCAGATCCATGAGGACATTAAGAAATATGTATTTGATGAGATCATCCCGGCTGATATGGTAGACGAGGATACAAAATACTTCATCAATCCTACAGGACGTTTTGTAATCGGCGGACCTCACGGTGACAGTGGACTTACAGGACGTAAGATCATCGTTGATACTTACGGCGGATCCGGACGTCACGGCGGCGGAGCTTTCTCTGGAAAGGACTGCACAAAGGTTGACCGTTCTGCAGCATATGCAGCTCGTTATGTAGCTAAGAATATCGTAGCAGCAGGACTTGCTGACAAATGCGAAATTCAGCTTTCCTATGCGATCGGTGTAGCTCATCCTACATCTGTTCATGTAGAAACATTTGGAACAGGAAAAGTTTCTGATGTGAAACTGGTAGAGATCATCCGTGATAATTTCGATCTTCGTCCGGCGGGAATCATCAAGATGCTTGACCTGAGAAGACCAATCTACAAACAGACAGCAGCTTACGGACACTTCGGACGTACAGATGTAGATCTTCCATGGGAGCATCTGGACAAAGTTGAAGACCTGAAGAAATATCTGGCATAATAAAAGATACAGGTTTTATAAAACAACATAAAGATTTATCAGGCAGAGATCATCTGACGCATATTTGCGCAGGATGGTTTCTGTCTTTTTTATAGAAAATTTAGATATGCAGAGTGGGATTCATGATATAATAAATGAAAGTGAGCCAGTACAGGAAGGTAACTGGCTCAAATCTGTAGAAGAGGATGAGTTAAATGAAATTAAAAACAAGGATCATAGTAGGATTCTGTATGATCATACTTGTGCCGCTGATTTTATTTTCAGCCAGTTTATATGGATTGAGCCATACGAAATTTGCACATCAGACACAGAATTCTTCAGATGTGGTATATGATATTTCCATAGGGGAAACATCGAACAGTCAGACACAGGTAAGGCTGATAGCCAAGGATATGCTGTTTACGGCAACGGTCATTCTGGTATTTACGGCATTGTCCATCGGCCTGTGGATTTACAGAAGCATAGCGACACCCCTTGTGAAATTAAAGAAAGCCACACAGAATATTAAAGAGGGAAATCTGGATTTCGTTCTGGATGTCCAGGGGAAGGATGAGTTTTCCGAACTGTGCAGGGATTTCGAGGAAATGCGCAAGCGTCTGAAGGAATCCGCAGAGGAAAAAGTTCTTCTGGATAAAGAGAATAAAGAACTGATCAGCAATATTTCCCATGATCTGAAAACTCCTATCACTGCGGTGAAGGGATATGTAGAGGGAATCATGGATGGAGTGGCTGATACTCCGGAGAAAATGGACCGTTATGTAAAAACCATTTATAATAAAACCAATGAAATGGATCACCTGATCAACGAACTGACTTTTTATTCCAAGATTGACACTAACCGTATCCCTTATACCTTCAGTAAACTGAATGTAGAAGATTATTTCAGTGACTGTGCGGAGGAAGTGGGATTGGAGCTGGAAACCAGAGGAATTGAGCTGGTATATGCCAATTATGTAGAAAGTGATGTTCTGGTAATTGCAGACGGAGAGCAGATCCGCCGCGTGATCCACAATATCATCAGTAATGCTATCAAATATATGGACAAACCTAAGGGCATCATACAGATCAGGGTGAAGGATGTAGGAGATTTCATACAGGTAGAGATTGAAGACAATGGGAAGGGAATCGCAGCCAAGGATCTGACCTGTATTTTTGACCGGTTCTACAGGACGGATGTTTCCAGAAATTCATCTAAAGGCGGAAGTGGTATCGGGCTTTCCATCGTGAAGAAGATCCTGGATGACCACGGCGGCAAGGTATGGGCTACAAGCCGGCTTGGAATCGGCACAATTATGTATTTCGTTCTTAGAAAATATCAGGAGGTACCAATGAAATGAGCAGAATATTGATCATAGAAGATGAAGAAGCGATCGCAGATCTGGAGAAAGATTATCTGGAACTTTCCGGATTTGAAGTAGAAATATGTAACAGAGGAGATACAGGACTTACCAGGGCACTGAACGAAGAATTTGACCTGATCATTCTGGATCTGATGCTTCCTGAGGTGGACGGTTTCGACATCTGTCGCCAGGTAAGACAGGAGAAAAATACTCCGATCATCATGGTTTCCGCGAAGAAAGATGATATCGATAAGATCCGCGGACTGGGACTGGGGGCAGATGATTACATGACGAAACCCTTCAGCCCAAGTGAACTGGTAGCAAGAGTAAAAGCGCACATGGAAAGATACAATCGCCTGATCGGTTCCAATGTACAGAAGAATGACATCGTAGAGATCCGTGGAATCAAAATTGATAAAACTGCAAGGCGCGTGTGGGTAAACGGTGAAGAAACTACGTTTACATCCAAAGAATATGACCTGCTTACTTTCCTGGCAGAGAATCCGAACAGAGTCTTTACGAAAGAAGAACTGTTCCGGGAAATCTGGGACATGGAATCAGTGGGAGATATTGCCACAGTTACTGTGCACATTAAGAAGATCAGGGAAAAGATTGAATTTAATACTGCCAAGCCTCAGTATATTGAAACTATCTGGGGTGTAGGATACAGATTTAAAGTCTGATCTGGGAAGCATAAAACAGATTCTGGAATAAGAATAGAAAAGGAAAAATATGGAAAGATTATACAGAAAACTGGAGAATTACGGCAAGTCGGATTACTATCCCTTTCATATGCCGGGGCACAAAAGAAATCCGGAATCTTCGGCAGCAGCATTTCCCTTCGAGAGGGATATTACAGAGATTTATGGATTTGATAATCTTCACTATGCAGAAGGAATCATAAAAGAAGCACAGGAACATACTGCACAGATATACGGAACGAAACGCTGCTTCTTCAGTGTGAATGGAAGCACTGCTGCACTTCTGGCAGCAGTAAGTGCTGCAGTGGGAAAGGGCGGCAGGATCCTTATGGCACGTAACTGTCATAAGGCGGTGTATCATGCATTGTATCTCAGAGAGTTAGAACCTGTTTATATTTATCCACACGAAGATTCCAGGCTGGGGATAAATGGAGGAATTTCACCTTCCCGTGTGGAAAGATATCTGGAGGAACATCAGGATGTACAGGCAGTACTGATCACGTCACCTACTTATGACGGTGTTGTTTCTGATGTGAAGAATATTGCACATGCAGCACATAAATTCGGAATTCCGCTGATCGTGGATGAGGCTCATGGCGCACATTTTCATTTTTCGAAATATTTTCCCACATCTGCTGCAGAGCTGGGAGCGGATTTGGTGATACAGAGTTTCCATAAAACACTTCCGTCTCTGACACAGACAGCAGTACTTCATGTATGCAGTGACAGGGTAGATCTGGAGAAAATAAAAAGGTTTATGGGAATTTATCAGACAAGCAGCCCATCTTATATTCTTATGGCAAGTATAGATGCATGTATGGATAAGATGGAGCAGGACGGCAGCAGGATGTTTGGGGAATTTACAGAGAGACTGGAGAATGCAAGGCGGAGACTGATGAAATGTGAACATATCCGTCTGGTGCGCCCGGAAATGCTGGACAGTACCAGTGTTTATGATTATGACAGATCCAAGCTGCTTTTTGCCACAGACGGCACATCTGTTAACGGAAAACAGCTCCACGACAGACTGAGGAATGAATTTCATATAGAGATGGAGATGGAGGCAGAGAAATATGTACTGGGCATTGCCGCTGTAGGAGACACAGAAGAAGGCCTGAACCGATTATGTGATGCCATTGAGCAGATTGACAGACAGACAGAATGGGTAGATAAAGAGGGTAAAGAAGAGAAGGAAGGCTGTTCATATGCCAAAATGAAACAGCTTCTGACTATAGCCCAGGCAATGGATGCTCCCCAGAAGCGTTTTCCGCTGGAAGAGAGTATCGGCAAGGTAAGCGGGGAATTTGCATACCTGTATCCGCCGGGAATTCCCATCATTGTACCGGGGGAACAGGTCACTGGACATTTCGTAAGAAATGTGAGAAGATACATGGAACAGGGACTGGAGGTGCAGGGATTAAGTGACAGCACCAGCGAGACTATCTGCGTGGCAGCACGCAATGAGGGATTGCAGGAAATAGACAGTCCGGTAAAGGAGTAAAGACCGGGTATGCGGTCGGAATAAAAATGGGAAAGATTTTTTACATTATGGGAAAAAGTGCGTCAGGGAAGGACAGAATTTATTCGCTTCTGGCCGCACATAAAGAATTAAATCTGAAAACACTGGTTCTGTATACCACACGTCCCATGCGTGCAGGAGAAGTGGACGGTAAGAATTACTATTTCACAGATGATAAGAAACTGAAGGAATTCAGAAGAAATGGCTGTCTTATAGAGGCCAGGGCGTACCACACAGTACATGGAATCTGGACTTATTTTACAGCAGATGACGGTCAGGTAGATCTGGGAAGATCAGATTATCTGGGAATCGGTACGCTGGATTCCTTTGTGAAGATGAAGAAATACTACGGAGAGGATGCAGTCTGTCCTGTTTATATACAGGTAGAAGACGGGGAAAGACTTTCTCGTGCACTGAAAAGAGAACGGGAACAGGCGAATCCGAAGTATGAAGAGATGTGCAGAAGATTTATTGCTGACCAGTCCGATTTCTCTGAGGAAAATATCCTCAGAGCCGGCATCTGGAAAAGATTTCAGAACATAGATCTGGAAACCTGCGTACAAGAAATTGTAAATTATGTTAAATCTATGCAACAGTAGTTTTTTTATGATATAATATCTTAAAACGGACTGAAGAGGTGATTCTTATGATGGGATTTAATAATATTATAGGACATGAAGAGGTGATCCGACATTTGAAGAATGCGATCGAAACAGGGAAAGTTTCACATTCTTATATTTTCACCGGTGAGCCGGGATCTGGCAAGAAGCTACTGGCAGGAACTTTTGCAGCAACCCTTCAATGCGAAGAACAGGGGACAGAACCCTGCCAGAAATGTGATTCCTGTAAAAAGGCAATGGGTAAGAATCACCCGGATATCATTATGGTGAATCATGAGAAACCAGGTACGATCACTATTGATGAGATTCGTGATCAGCTGATCCATGACATAGATATAAGGCCGTATTACAGCCCTTATAAAATATATATTGTAGCAGATGCAGACCTTATGACACCGCAGGCACAGAATGCTCTTCTGAAAACTATCGAAGAACCGCCGAAATATGCAGTGATCATCCTGCTGACCAGCAATATAGGAGGACTGCTGCCTACCATCCAGTCAAGATGTGTGCGTCTGGATCTGAAGGTAGTAGATGATGGTCTGGTGAAGAAATATCTGATGGAACATCTTCATATTCCGGATTATCAGGCAGAGATTGATGCTTCTTTCGCACAGGGAAGTATTGGCAGAGCCGAGGAAGCAGCTACATCCCAGGAATTTGCTGAGATGACACAGAATGCGCTGAAGATTCTCAAGTATGCTAACACAATGGAAGTATATGAACTGTCTGATTCGATCAAAGCTCTTTCCGCTGAGAAACAGAATATTAATGATTATCTGGATATTTTCCAGTTCTGGTTCAGGGATGTTCTGATGTTCAAGGCTACAAAAGAGATCGATAACCTGGTATTTAAACAGGAAATTAATTTTATCAAGGAACAGGCCAGTCAGCGTTCTTATGAGAACCTGGAGAAGATTCTGGATTCCATACAGAAGACCAAGGTGCGTTTGAATGCGAATGTTAATTTTGAACTTGCTCTGGAACTGCTGTTCCTGACAATCAGGGAGAAATAGAATGACGAAAGTAGTAGGCGTAAGATTTCGTAATGTGGGTAAGATTTATTATTTCAGCCCGAAAGATTACGAGGTAAAAGCAGGTGATCATGTAATCGTGGAAACAGCCCGTGGTATCGAATACGGGAAGGTTGTACTTGCACCCAGGGAAGTGGGAGATGAATCTGTGGTACATCCACTGAAAGAAGTACTCCGCGTTGCCACGAAAGAAGATAATGAGAGAGAAGCACAGAACCGTATCCGTGAGAAAGATGCGTTTAAAATTTGTCAGAAGAAGATCCGTGAGCATGGACTGGAAATGAAACTCATTGATGCGGAATATACTTTTGACAATAATAAAGTGCTGTTTTATTTTACGGCAGACGGACGTATTGATTTCAGACAGCTGGTGAAGGATCTGGCTGCAATATTCAAGACACGTATCGAGCTGCGTCAGATCGGCGTCCGTGACGAAACGAAGATCCTGGGAGGAATTGGTATCTGCGGCAGATGTCTCTGCTGTCATACCTATCTGTCAGAGTTTGCACCAGTTTCCATCAAGATGGCGAAGGAACAGAATCTGTCCCTGAACCAGACAAAGATTTCCGGCGTATGCGGAAGACTGATGTGCTGCCTGAAAAATGAACAGGAAACTTATGAAGAACTGAACAAGAAACTTCCAGGTATAGGTGATTTCGTTACAACACCGGACGGACTGCAGGGAACTGTACACAGTGTAAATGTTCTCCGCCAGAGAGTGAAAGTTATTGTAGAGATCAATGATGAAAAAGAGATCCAGGAATTCCCGGTAGATGAACTGAAATTCAAACCCCGTAAAAAGAAAGTCAAGGTTT
This sequence comes from Blautia luti, assembly GCF_033096465.1. Classification (NCBI taxonomy): domain Bacteria; kingdom Bacillati; phylum Bacillota; class Clostridia; order Lachnospirales; family Lachnospiraceae; genus Blautia; species Blautia luti. Next base: position 22,337 of record NZ_AP028156.1, read on the forward strand.
CCGATAAAGAATTAAAAGAACTTGGAAATCTGGAAGATAAAAAGGGAGATTTCAAATTAAATGACTGAGAAGCTGGTAAGGGAAAATGAACGTGTAGATGATCTGCAGAATGGATACTATGTGATACAGGATCCGGAGAAATTCTGCTTTGGGATGGATGCGGTTCTTCTTTCCGGCTTTACGAAGGTAAAAAAAGGAGAAAATGCGCTGGATATGGGTACAGGAACGGGGATCATCCCGATCCTTCTGAAAGCGAAGACTATGGGAAAACAATTCACAGGTCTGGAAATACAGGAAGAATGTGCACAGATGGCAGAGCGCAGTGTCCGGTATAATCATCTGGAAGAGGATGTAAGGATCGTACAGGGTGATATTAAAGAGGCTGCTGATATTTTTGGGGCAGCTTCTTTTGATGTAGTGACCAGTAATCCACCGTATATGATCGGGCTGCACGGGCTGCGAAACCCGGATTTACCGAAAGCGATCGCCAGACATGAAGTATTGTGCAATCTGGAAGATGTAGTCAGCCAGGCTGCCAGGGTGCTGAGGGACAGGGGGAGATTTTACATGGTTCACAGACCGTTTCGTCTGGCAGAGATTATGAATGTACTGACGAAATATAAGCTGGAGCCGAAAAGAATGCAGCTGGTCTATCCATACATAGACAGGGAACCTAATATGGTTCTCATAGAAGCACTGAAGGGCGGAAATTCACGAATTACAGTAGAACCGCCGCTGATCGTATATAAAGAGCCGGGAGTCTATACAGAGAATATACTGAAAATTTATGATATGATCTGAAAGTCCTGTTCCAAAAAAGACTCAGGCATAGTTTAGGAGGAAATGATTATGTGCGGCAAATTATATCTGTGTGCAACACCCATAGGAAATCTGGAGGATATTACATTAAGAGTTCTCCGTACATTAAAAGAGGTGGATCTTATTGCAGCAGAGGACACCAGAAACAGTATCAAGCTTCTGAATCATTTTGACATAAAAACGCCCATGACGAGTTATCATGAATACAATAAGATCGATAAAGCGTATGTTCTGATCAGTAAAATGCAGGAAGGACAGAATATTGCCTTGATCACAGATGCAGGAACTCCGGGAATTTCAGATCCAGGAGAGGAACTGGCCGCCATGTGTTATGAAGCGGGAATAGAAGTTACTTCGCTTCCGGGACCTGCTGCCTGTATTACAGCTCTTACGTTGTCAGGACTTCCTACGAGACGTTTTGCATTCGAAGCATTTCTGCCGGCAGATAAAAAAGAGCGAAAGGTGATCCTGGAAGAACTGAAAAATGAAACCAGGACCATCATTCTTTATGAAGCACCACACAGGTTGGTCAGAACTCTGGAAGAGCTGAAAGAAGCTCTTGGAAACAGAAAAATGACCTTATGCAGAGAGCTGACGAAGAAGCATGAGACTGCTTTTCACACAACGATAGAAGACTTGATCACATTTTACCAGACAGAGAAGCCATTGGGAGAATGTGTTCTGGTGATCCAGGGGCGAAGCCGTCAGGAGATGGAAGAAGAGCAGAAGGCGTCCTGGGAAAAGGTAACCATTGAGGAACATATGGAAATCTATGAAAACCAGGGACACTCCCGAAAAGAGGCCATGAAACTGGTTGCCAACGACAGAGGTGTGACGAAGAGAGATATCTATCAGTATCTGATAAATAAATAAAGTACAGATAAAAGAGAATTCCCGTTACAGAGGGGGTTCTTTTTTATTAAGGTTATGGCAGTCCGGGCGCTTTTGTGTTATAATAAATTTGTATTATTATGTCCAAAGACCAGAATATATTTGAAAATCATTTTTACTGTCCAGCAGGGTTTTCAAATATATTCTGGTGCCTATATCCAGTCAGGGCCAGAGCGTGTTTGAAAAAATCATTCCTGCAATCTGCACGCCCCACTTTGCGGTATATTTTGCCCGAATTCGGTTGTCGTAGCCTGCTACGACGCCCTCATCCGAACAAAATCTTCCACAAATTGTGACGCACATCTTGCAGAAAGCCTTTTTCAAACATGCTCCAGGAGACTCTGACATCATATTATTAATTAACAGGAGGAATAACATGGGCGGAGAGAATACAGAATATGGCGCAGACCAGATCCAGATTCTGGAAGGTCTGGAAGCTGTACGTAAAAGACCGGGTATGTATATCGGAAGTACATCCAGCAGGGGTCTTCATCATCTGGTTTACGAGATCGTAGACAATGCGGTAGATGAAGCACTGGCTGGATTTTGTACGGAAATCCAGGTGGTCATTAACCCGGATAATTCAATAACAGTTATAGATAACGGACGTGGAATTCCGGTTGGTATCAATCATAAAGCAGGAATTCCGGCTGTAGAAGTAGTTTTTACAATTCTTCATGCCGGCGGTAAATTCGGCGGCGGAGGATACAAAGTATCCGGCGGTCTGCATGGTGTTGGTGCATCTGTTGTAAATGCGCTGTCAACCTGGCTTGAAGTAACTATTTATCATGAGGGAAAAGTATATCAGCAGAGATACGAACGTGGAAAGACCATGTATCCGCTGAAAGTAGTTGGAGACTGTGAAGAAGGTAAAACAGGAACCACAGTTGTATTCCTTCCGGATAAAGAGATATTCGAGGAAACAGTTTATGATTATGATATTTTGAAACAGCGTCTTCGTGAGATGGCATTTCTTACAAAAGGACTGAAAATCTGTCTGAAAGATACCCGTGAGGGAATGGAAAGGGAGAAAGTTTTCCATTATGAAGGCGGTATCCGTGAGTTCGTAAGTTATCTGAACAGAAGTAAAGAGGCTCTGTACCCGGAGATTATTTACTGTGAAGGGCAGCAGAACGGAGTATCTGTAGAGGTAGCCATGCAGCATAATGACTCCTATACAGAGAACTGTTATGGATTTGTTAATAACATTAATACTCCTGAAGGCGGAACCCACATTATGGGATTCCGTAATGCGCTTACAAAGACATTCAATGATTATGCAAGAAAGAATAAACTGCTGAAAGACAGTGAACCGAATTTAAGCGGTGATGATATCCGTGAAGGTCTGACTGCCATTGTCAGCGTAAAGATCGAGAATCCTCAGTTCGAGGGACAGACGAAACAGAAACTGGGAAACAGCGAAGCCAGAGGTGCTGTTGACAGTGTGGTAAGTAAACAGCTGGAGATTTTCCTGGAGCAGAATCCGACGGTTGCGAAAGCTACAGTAGAGAAATCTGTTCTGGCACAGAGAGCCAGAGAAGCAGCACGTAAAGCCAGAGATCTCACCAGAAGAAAGTCAGCACTGGACAATATGTCTCTTCCGGGCAAGCTGGCAGACTGTTCCGATAAGAATCCGGAGAACTGTGAGATTTATATCGTAGAGGGAGATTCCGCCGGCGGATCTGCGAAGACCGCCAGAAACCGTGTGACTCAGGCAATTCTTCCACTGAGAGGTAAGATCTTGAATGTAGAGAAAGCGCGTTTGGACAAAATTTATTCCAATGCAGAGATCAAGGCGATGATCACAGCCTTCGGAACAGGAATTCATGAGGATTTCGATATCAGTAAGCTTCGTTACCATAAGATCATCATTATGACCGATGCCGATGTAGATGGTGCCCATATTGCTACCCTTCTTCTGACATTCTTATATCGTTTTATGCCGGAGCTGATCAAACAAGGCTATGTATATCTGGCACAGCCACCTCTTTATAAGATCGAGAAAAATAAAAAAGTATGGTATGCATACGATGATGATGAACTGAATCAGATCCTGACAGACATTGGACGTGACGGAAATAATAAGATCCAGCGTTACAAAGGTCTGGGAGAAATGGATGCAGACCAGCTCTGGGAAACAACCATGGATCCTGAAAAGAGAATTCTTCTTAAGGTTACTATGGATGAAGCGGCAACTTCTGAGATCGATCTGACCTTTACTACGCTGATGGGCGATAAGGTAGAGCCAAGACGTGAATTTATTGAAGAGAATGCAAGATTTGTAAAGAATCTGGATATCTGATAATAGGGAGAATAGATAAATGGAAGATAATATTTTTGACAAAGTCCACGAGGTGGATCTGGAAAAGACCATGAAGGACTCTTATATCGATTATGCCATGAGCGTTATCGCTTCCCGTGCACTGCCTGATGTAAGAGATGGTCTGAAACCGGTTCAGCGTCGTGTACTCTATTCCATGATAGAACTGAATAATGGTCCTGACAAGCCTCACCGTAAGTGTGCACGTATTGTCGGTGATACAATGGGTAAATATCATCCCCACGGCGACAGCTCTATCTATGGAGCACTGGTAAATATGGCACAGGAATGGTCTACCAGATATCCGCTGGTAGATGGACATGGAAACTTCGGATCTGTGGATGGTGACGGGGCAGCAGCTATGCGATACACAGAAGCACGTCTGAGTAAAATTTCCATGGAAATGCTGGCTGATATCAATAAAGATACTGTTGATTTCCAGCCGAACTTCGATGAAACAGAGAGAGAACCTGTAGTACTTCCTTCCCGTTATCCGAATCTTCTGGTAAACGGAACTTCAGGTATTGCAGTAGGTATGGCGACCAATATCCCTCCTCATAATCTGGGAGAAGTGGTCAATGCAGTTGTAAAGATCATTGATAATATCATAGAAGAACAGAGAGATACTACTATGGAGGAAATCCTGGATATAGTAAAAGGTCCGGATTTCCCTACAGGAGCTACGATCCTGGGCAGAAGAGGAATCGAAGAAGCATACCGCACAGGACGTGGCAAGATCCGTGTGCGTGCAGTGACAAATATTGAAACTCTCCCTAACGGCAAATCCAGGATTATTGTTACGGAACTTCCATACCTGGTAAATAAAGCACGTCTGATCTCGAAGATCGCGGAGCTTGTAAGAGATAAAAAGATTGATGGAATTACAGATCTTAACGATCACTCCAGCCGTGAAGGCATGAGGATCTGTATTGATCTGCGAAAAGATGCAAATGCAAATGTAGTATTGAACCTTCTGTACAAGCATACACAACTCCAGGATACCTTCGGAGTAAATATGCTTTCCCTGATCCCGAATAACGGAAGTCTGGAACCGAAGGTATTAAATCTGAAGGAAATGCTGGAATACTATCTGGCACATCAGGAAGATGTTGTAACAAGAAGAACCAAATATGACCTGAATAAAGCAAGAGAGCGTGCTCATATCCTGGAAGGTCTGCTGAAGGCGCTGGATAATATTGATGAAGTAATCCGTATCATCCGTGCATCACAGAATGTGCAGATCGCGAAACAGGAACTGATGGAGAGATTCGAACTGACAGATGTACAGGCACAGGCTATCGTAGATATGCGTCTGCGTGCTCTGACAGGTCTGGAAAGAGAGAAACTGGAAGCAGAATATGCAGAATTAATGGAAAAAATCCGTAAATATGAAGCAATCCTTGCAGACAGAAATCTTCTTCTCCGTGTAATCCGTCAGGAAATTCTGGCAATTGCCGAGAAATATGGGGACGAGAGAAAGACTGCCATCGGTTATGATGTATATGATATTTCCACAGAGGATCTGATCCCGAGAGAAAACACTGTGATCACTATGACCAAACTGGGATATATCAAACGTATGACTGTTGATAATTTCAGAAGCCAGAACAGAGGTGGCCGTGGTATTAAGGGAATGCAGACCCTGGAGGACGATTATATTGAAGAACTTCTGATGACTACTACTCATCATTATCTGATGTTCTTTACGAATACAGGACGAGTATACCGTCTGAAAGCATATGAGATTCCGGAAGCAAGCCGTACAGCCAGAGGAACCGCGATCATCAATCTTCTGCAGCTGATGCCGGGAGAATTTATCACTGCTGTGATCCCAATCCGTCAGTTTGAAGAGGGAAGTTATCTGATGATGGCTACCAAGAAAGGCCTTGTAAAGAAAACGCCAATCCATGAATATGCAAATGTACGTAAGACAGGATTGGCTGCGATCACGCTGAGAGATGATGACGAGCTTATAGAAGTTAAATTTACAGATGATAAGAAGGATGTCATTCTGGTAACAAAAGATGGCCAGTGTATACGATTCAAAGAAACAGATGTCAGAAGCACCGGAAGAACATCTATGGGTGTAAGAGGCATGAATCTGGATGATGGCGATGAAGTTGTGGCGATGCAACTAAATTCTCAGGGAGACTGTCTGCTTATTGTATCTGCCAACGGTATGGGCAAGAGAACTTCTATTGGGGAATTTACCTGCCAGAACCGTGGTGGTAAAGGTGTAAAATGCTACAAGATCACCGAAAAGACTGGCAATGTCATCGGCGCCAGAGCTGTAAATGAAGATAACGAAGTAATGTTGATCACTACAGAAGGAATTATTATAAGAATTGCATGCTCCGATATCTCCATTCTTGGAAGAATTACTTCAGGTGTAAAACTGATCAACCTTATAGGAGGAGTTACTGTAGCCAGCGTGGCGAAGGTAAGAGATAAAGAGGAGAAAGATCCTCAGGATACCAATGTACAGGTAATCGAAGAAAATACAGAATCTGAAATTGCACCAGAGGAAGAAGGGGAAACTGAATAACCATGAAGAGATGGCAGAAGTATATCATTGCGGGGATTATTGCATTGTTGGTCTTCGCAGTGACTGGCTGCGGCGGAGTAAGCCATAAATCTCCTGAAAAAGTAACAGAAGAACTGATTCAGGCTTATGTCGGCGATAAAGAGAAGAATGTGAAGGACTGCTATAATCAGAAGGACGATACGGAAGAGGGTCTGCAGTCTGAAATTACTGCAATGCTCAAATATTTCGAGGCACATGACGCCAAAGAAGTTAAGATTGAAAGCTGTGCAGCGGTAACCAGTAGTGATGATTATACGTATGTATATATCAGGTACAATCTTGTACTGCAGGATAACCAGGAGTATCCATGTATCGGAACTTACATGGTAGGAAAGCAGGATAAAGATTACTATATTCTGGCACCGTCAAAGATCACAGATGACATGAGGACACAGGCAGCAACAGACTATGCTGAATTTATGACTACAGATACGTATAAAGAATATACGAAAGCATACGATGTCTTTATCAAAAAGAATCCGGGATATGAAGATAAGATCACAACTAAAATAGGCTGATGGCAGCAGTGAGGGAGAAAAATGAAAAGAATATTGCTGATGGTGCTGAGAAATCTGTTCTTTGTTCCTTATGGATGGTTCAAATTATGCTGGTACGCATCTCATGTAGACCGTTATACGGAAGAAGAGAGATACAGGCTTCTTCAGTATGTGGATCACAGGGCGATACGCGGCGGAAATCTGAAAATAGATGCTCATGGTCTGGAAAATATTCCGAAGGAGAACGGATTTATGTTCTTCCCTAATCACCAGGGGCTGTTTGACGTACTGGCAATTATCCAGGTATGTCCGGTTCCATTTTCTGTGGTAGCAAAAAAAGAACTCTCTGATGTGCCATTTTTAAAACAGGTTTTTGCCTGCATGAAGGCATTCAGCATGGACAGAGAAGATATCAAACAGTCTATGCAGGTGATCCTGAAAGTTATAAAAGAAGTAAAGCAGGGAAGAAACTATCTGATATTCGCAGAGGGAACCAGAAGTAAAGATGGAAACCATCCCCAGGAATTCAAAAGTGGAAGTTTCAAAGCAGCGA
>NZ_AP028156.1:35000-185000 GCF_033096465.1 Blautia luti
GGTATTGCATGTACAGGATAGGTGGGAGGCTAGGAGATAGTAACGCCAGTTATTATGGAGCCGCTGTTGGGATACCACCCTTGCAGTATTGGGTTTCTAACCAGCCGCCGTGACCCGGCGGTGGGACAATGCCAGACGGGGAGTTTGACTGGGGCGGTCGCCTCCGAAAGGGTATCGGAGGCGCCCAAAGGTTCCCTCAGAATGGACGGAAACCATTCGAAGAGTGCAAAGGCAGAAGGGAGCTTGACTGCGACACCGACGGGTGGAGCAGGTACGAAAGTAGGGCTTAGTGATCCGGTGGTATTAAGTGGGAATGCCATCGCTCAACGGATAAAAGCTACCCTGGGGATAACAGGCTTATCACTCCCAAGAGTTCACATCGACGGAGTGGTTTGGCACCTCGATGTCGGCTCATCGCATCCTGGGGCTGTAGTAGGTCCCAAGGGTTGGGCTGTTCGCCCATTAAAGCGGTACGCGAGCTGGGTTCAGAACGTCGTGAGACAGTTCGGTCCCTATCCGGCGTGGGCGTAGGATATCTGAGAGGAGCTGTCCTTAGTACGAGAGGACCGGGATGGACGGGCCGCTGGTGCATCGGTTAGACTGCCAAGTCTACGGCCGAGTAGCCAAGCCCGGAAGGGATAAACGCTGAAGGCATCTAAGCGTGAAGCCCCCCTTAAGATGAGATATCCCATTCGAAAGAAGTAAACCCCCTTGAAGACGACGAGGTAGATAGGGCAGAGGTGGAAGTGCAGTAATGCATGGAGCTGACTGTTACTAATCGGGTGAGGGCTTGACCAAGAATCGCAGGAAGTAATGAATCTCAAGGAAATGTCAACATGTATGTAGTTTTGAAGGTGCAAAACCTTTAATGGCCCAGTGGCTCAGTTGGTTAGAGCGTCGCCCTGTCACGGCGAAGGTCGAGAGTTCGAGTCTCTTCTGGGTCGTTAGCAATTCGCTGATGAAGTAAATTGCATAAGGAATATGGAATCTTAGCTCAGCTGGGAGAGCATCTGCCTTACAAGCAGAGGGTCATAGGTTCGAGCCCTATAGGTTCCATATATTTGGATGGATTCCCGAGTGGCCAAAGGGGGCAGACTGTAAATCTGTTAGCAACGCTTTCGAAGGTTCGAATCCTTCTCCATCCACTTAGCTGTTAAGCTAAGCCGATGTGGCTCAATTGGCAGAGCAGCTGATTTGTAATCAGCAGGTTATCGGTTCGAGTCCGATCATCGGCTTTTAAATCAATAATGATTATCGCGGGGTGGAGCAGTCTGGAAGCTCGTCGGGCTCATAACCCGAAGGTCATAGGTTCAAATCCTGTCCCCGCTATTTTGCCCAGATAGCTCAGTTGGTAGAGCAGAGGACTGAAAATCCTCGTGTCGCTGGTTCGATTCCGGCTCTGGGCATTTGTGCTGAGATATGTACAAATGAATATGGAGCATTAGCTCAGTCGGTAGAGCACTTGACTTTTAATCAAGTTGTCCGGGGTTCGAATCCCCGATGCTTCACTTTAAGACTTCTGTAGATTCTACAGAGGTCTTTTTGTTTTAGATAAAGGATTTTCATAACAATTTATAAGGTCAGAAAATCCATGTTTAAGTTTTAGATGAACTGCAGTTTCTTATTTTTAACTTCTTAAAGTATAGCTTCCTGATAAATATATTTAGAAAGTAGCTTTCAGTTTATTTGGTTGCATCGTTTCTAAAAAAATTAAATTTTCAGTTCTAAAACAGAATGTGATCTGCATAGAGTTATATTACCTGATAGCCATAGGAAGTGCGCAGTCCGAATGGGACAGGCATAATGAAATATGAAATGCAGAACAGGAGGGAAAATATGAAGAATCTGAAAGATTATTTAAAAATGATAGTAACTGCTGTTACCTGCTTTTTAATGGGATTTGTAAAAAGAGAAAAAGAATATGACTGGAAACTGGGAAATGTATGGAGAAATACAGGAAACTATGTTGTATGGGACAACCCGAAAGCCAAAATGATTTCAGCATATATTGTAAAAGATAATGAATCGAAAAAGAAAGAATTTGGGGCGTTCCGTGAGAGAAGAAAGACTTCACGGAAAAATAAGATCATATATTGGAATGAACCGAGAATACAAAATAAACTAAGTAGATATGTGTATTTCAATACGGGGTAACTGTTGCAAAAAGCTATATGTTTGATTGCTGTAAAATTATAAAAGCAGATGAAAGATTTCTGCGCTCATAATTAATCTGCTCTGGTCAGGATCTGATAATGGACCTGGCCGGAGTGGATTGTCTAAAAATCATCAAAATTAATATAAATCTGTCTCTGTCCATATATTAGAAAGAAAGAATCTGGAAAGGCAGATTTATGCATCGTCTTTTTTTTCTGTGTTTTATTCCCTATCTTATGGTTATACTTATGAATGGTGCAGATACTGCATTATTAATCCGTAAATTTAATATGGAAATGATCCTGCCTGTTATTACAGCGGCACAGATTCCGGATGATTATGAGCTGGAAACAATAAAAGCCCAGACAATCATAGCAAGGTCAAATCTCATCAGACAGATTCAGGAAAGCGGGGTGAGGGCTCAGTTAAAGGAATTACAGAAAACAGGAAACAAGGATATTTTTTTGAAAAAACTGTTGAATGAAAAATATGAAACTGCTGCAAACCAGACAGAAGGGCTGATCCTTACTGCAGGGCAGCAACTGAAAACAGTACCTTATCATGAAATAAGTGCAGGGAAGACCAGAGAGGGTGCAGAATGTTTACATGACTCAGAATATGATTATCTTAAATCTGTAGAGAGTACTGCGGACAAAGAAGCTGACGGGTATTTGACGGGAATTTATGTCAGCGCGAACCGCCTGCCCGATAAATTGGTGATAAAAACCAGAGACAGTGCCGGATATGTAACAGAACTGCTTGCTGACGGAAAAGTTCTGGAAGGAGAATCTTTTCGAATGGGAATGGGACTGCCGTCTTCGAATTTCACGGTACAGAGAATTGGCAAAAGCATCCGGTTTATGTGCAGGGGAAAGGGACATGGGCTGGGATTTTCACAGTATGGAGGAAATGCGCTGGCAAAGGAGCAACAAAAAGCAGAAGAAATCCTGGCTGTATATTTTCCGAAAATGAAACTTACAGATGTGGAAGAACTGCAGATGCAGGGAAAAATAAAAGAGTAACAGGAAACAGTAAGAAATATTTCTGAAAAACTGTATAGCCTGAAATATTCTGGACACCCTATAGGTATGAAGATGAAAAAAGAGGTGAAAGGAATATGATGAATAACAAAATCACGCGAATCATCGCCAATACGGTTGGGCTGGCGGCAGTGGCAGCATTGGGAATTACAGTATATCAGCTGGGAACAGCTCCTGTAAAAGAAAACGCACCTAAGGAGCAGACAGAAAGTACAGGTCAGGAAGAAGATTCTATGGTGGATGTGGGAAACAGCCAGGTAGAATCAGAAAATCAGCCACTTATCCAGGAAGAGGGCGAAGAAAACCAGGATTATACACAAGACACAGAAAACACTGTGGAAAACTCACTCGAAGACAGTGAAGCAGATGAGGATAACAGTGGGGAAGATGCGAATAGCGATGAAGAAGATGTTTCATCGGGAGAAGAAACGTTACAGACAACCGAAAACGAGGATGCAGGCGAAGCAACAGATGTATCTGCTTCAGCAGTAAATCTTCCGGCAGTGAATTTCTCTGAAGATACTTTAATGGAGTGGCCGGTGAACGGAAATATTCTGCTTGATTACAGTATGGATCAGACCACATATTTTCCTACATTAGATCAGTATAAATTAAGCCCGGGGATTTCAGTCGGAGCAGTTGAAGGGGCACCTGTAACAGCAGCTGTAAATGGAACGGTATATTCAATAGAGCAGGATGCACAGACGGGAACTACTTTAACTATGGAACTGGGAAATGGTTACCAGGCAGTGTATGGACAGCTGGAAGACCTGACAGTATCTGAAGGGGATACAGTGAAGAAGGGAACTACCATCGGATATATTGCGCAGCCTACAAAATATTACAGTACAGAAGGAACAAACCTGTATTTCGCCATGAAGAGAAATGGCGAACCCGTTGATCCAATCCAATACCTTCCATAACTTTTCTATAATTTTTTGATAACCTTTCTATAACCTGAGACAGTAATCAGAGCTGAACCTGAAAAATGGTTTGGCTCTGATTTCGTTTGCAATAGAAAGTGGAACTGTTGTATAATAAGACATACAATCCGGATAAGTTATTGTGAAAATACATTAGAAGAATGCAACGAAAAAGGAGTTTTAAATGAACATAAATGAAATTGCCAGGCTGGCAGGTGTTTCGAGGGCAACTGTGTCCAGATATCTGAATAATGGTTATGTCAGTGAGGAAAAGAAAGCAGTTATCCACCGGGTGATAGAAGAAACCGGATATCAGCCATCTTCACAGGCGCAGATGCTCAGGACCAAGAAGACCAGACTGGTAGGAGTGATCCTGCCGAAGATCAATTCCAATACCATCAGCAGGGAAGCCGCAGGAATCAGTGATATTCTTACGAAAAAAGGATATCAGATCATTCTTGCAAATACGAATAATGATATAGAAGAAGAACTTAAATATATTTCGCTTTTCAAAGATAACCAGGTGGACGGCGTGATCTTTATTGCAACAATACTGACCCGCCGACATAAAAAGCTCTTGAAGGAATGCAAGGTACCGGTAGTGATCCTGGGACAGCTTCTGGAAGGGTATCCGTGTATTTTTCAGGATGATTATAAGGCGGCAGGCAGGATTACAGAACAGCTGGTTCAGACGGGAAATAAATTCGGATATATCACAGTTACGGATAAAGATGAAGCAGTAGGACAGCAAAGAAAAGCAGGAGTGGTGGACACCCTCGCCAGATATGGCAGAGAGCTGCAGCCGAAATGTGTGAAAACAGGAGATTTCACTCTGGAATCTGGTTATGAAGCTGCCAGGGAATTATTTCAGGAGCAGGGGGATGTGGATACGCTGATCTGTGCCACAGATACCATGGCTGCCGGTGCAATGACCTGGCTGAAGGAAAATGGATACAGGATTCCACAGGATGTGCAGGTAGCCGGGATCGGTGACAGTCCACTGGGAAAGATCCTGGAACCCAAGCTTACCACCATCCATTTCTATTATAAGACCAGCGGAATGGAAGCTGCCGAGATGCTTACCAGCCTGATGGAATCCGGGAATGGCGGTGTCTGTAAGGAAATAAAAATGGGATGTGAACTGGTACTGAGAGGTTCACACAGAGATCCTGTGAAAAGTAAATAAGAAATCATGAGGGCAGTTCTGGGTAACTGCTCTTTTTTGTCGCATAAAATTGATCAGTAATACTTCTGTGATGTGAGAAAGCCTTTTGGGCAGGATGTCACCGCAGTGTAGTACTTTTTTTGTGAAAATTCGACAAATTCTGAAAAGAATATTTGTGATAAGTTACATCTTTACAAATGGAAATGTCGTGGATATAATGAAAACAATATATGAGAACGATTCCATGCAGAAATGCTGTATAAATAAAATGAATATATAAAATAAACAAAAATATTTATATGGGGAACGATAACATAAAAGAGGGAGGATATTATGGATTACAGAAAGACAGCTCAGGAAATCTATGACCATATCGGAAAAAAAGAGAACATTATTTCCGCTGCTCACTGCGCCACACGTCTTCGCCTGGTTATTGCAGATAATGCGAAGGCAGACAAAGAATATGTGGAGAATATCGAAGGAGTAAAGGGCGTTTTCTTTGCACAGGGACAGATGCAGATCATTCTGGGAACCGGTGTGGTAAATAAAGTTTATGACGAATTTATCCAGATCGCAGGCGTCAGCGAGAGCAGTAAGGAAGAACTGAAGAAAGTAGCAGCTTCCAGAGCGAATCCTGTTCAGAGACTGATCAAGACACTTGGAGATATTTTCGTACCTATCATTCCGGCGATCGTAGCCAGCGGATTCCTGATGGGCATCATGGAGGCACTGAACTTCATGGTAAACAATGGATTCCTGAACATTGATACAAGCGGTTCTATTTATACATTTGCACAGCTTTTCAGTAATACGGCGTATACATTCCTGCCGATCTTGATCGCTTACAGCGGTGCGAAGGTATTTGGCGCAAATCCGTATCTGGGTGCAGTAATTGGTATGATTATGATCCACCCCAATCTGCAGAATGCCTGGACTGTAGCTACAGAAGGTGTTCATGCAACACAGAAAGTCTGGTTCGGGCTGTATTCCATTGATATGGTTGGTTATCAGGGACATGTAATTCCGGTTATCATTGCAGTCTGGGTACTGGCACAGATCGAGAAACGACTGCATAAAGTTGTACCGGCGATGTTCGACCTGTTTGTAACTCCTCTGGTCAGTGTATTTGTAACAGGTTATCTGACATTATCTATCATCGGACCGATCTTCGTAGCTTTAGAGAATGGACTTCTGAATGGAATCCAGTGGCTTATCGCACTGCCGTTCGGTGTGGGAAGCTGTATTATGGGTGCTTTTTATGCACTGACTGTTGTAGCTGGTGTTCATCACATGTACACCATTATTGATCTGGGGCAGATTTCCAAGTTCGGAATGACATACTGGCTGCCGCTGGCATCTGCTGCAAATATTGCCCAGGGTGGTGCAGCACTTGCAGTAGCCATGAAATCAAAAGACCAGAAGATCAAGTCAATGGCTGTACCATCTGCGTTAAGTGCATGTATGGGTATTACAGAACCGGCGATCTTCGGTGTAAACCTTCGTTTCGGAAAACCGTTTGTAATGGGATGTATCGGTGGAGCAGCAGGTGCATTGTTTGCTTCTGTTGCAGGTCTGGGAGCTACAGGAACCGGTGTCACAGGAATCTTCGGAATTCTGCTTTGTCTGAATAATCCGGTTGCTTATATTATCATGTTTGTGATCGCATTTGGCGTAGCTTTTGTTCTGACATGGTTATTCGGATATAAAGATGCTGTACCGGAGAATGAAGCCCCGGCAGCAGGAAAGAACGTAGAACAGGCAGCAGATAGCTCAGAAGAAAATAATTCAGAAAGTGATCCGGAAGATGAAAACATCCTCTACAGCCCGTTAGAGGGAACTGCAATTCCACTTTCACAGGTAAATGATGCTACTTTTGCATCAGAAGTACTGGGTAAAGGTATGGCTGTAATCCCGGATAAAGGTGAGGTTGTGGCACCATGTGATGCTACAGTTGAGACTGTTTTTGACACGAAACATGCAGTTGGTTTAAGTACAGAAAGCGGAATGGAACTTCTGATCCACATTGGTGTAAATACCGTGGAACTGGGCGGAAAATATTATACAGCTCATGTAAAGGATGGTGATCATGTAAAGAAAGGCCAGCTTCTGGTTTCTTTTGACATGGATAAGATCAAAGAATCAGGATATGATGTGACCACACCGCTGATCGTAACCAATTCAGACGATTACAAGGATGTGAAACTTCTTAAGGAAGGGGTTACAGCGTCCGGAGATAAAGTATTGGAGATTGTGAAAGAATGAGTACTTTAACGAAGGTTCTGGAGAGAAATGTAGCAGAAGTGGAAAAAAGAGCAGACCTGACCGAAGGCAGATACAGGCTGGGGCATCACCTGATGCCTCCGGTGGGCTGGCTGAATGATCCCAATGGGCTGTGCTGGTTTAAGGGAAAATATCATGTATTTTTCCAGTATGCACCTTTCGAAGTAAAGGGCGGACTGAAGTTCTGGGGACATTATACAAGTGAGAATCTGGTGAACTGGAAATATGAGGGTGTTGCGCTTTATCCGGATTCTCCTTATGACTGTCATGGAGTTTATTCCGGTTCTGCGCTGGTGGATGAAGATAAACTGCATCTTTTCTACACTGGAAATGTTAAGATCGATGGTGACTATGATTATATCAACACAGGAAGAGAGACAAGTACACTTCATGTGGTAAGTGAGGACGGAATCCATTTCAGCAATAAAGAAGTGGCAGTTTCTTTTGAACAGTATCCGGAAGAATATACCTGCCATATCCGTGATCCGAAAGTATGGAAGAATAACGGAACATATCGCATGGTTCTGGGAGGACGCTTAAAAGGGGATCACGGTTCTGTTTTGTTTTATGAATCAGAAGATATGGAGAACTGGAAGCTTACAGGAACTCTTACTACATCGGAAGCCTTCGGATATATGTGGGAATGCCCGGATTATTTTGAACTGGACGGACAGAAAATCCTGTCTGTTTCCCCACAGGGACTCAGGCGTGAGGAATACAGATTCCAGAATATCTATCAGTCGGGATATTTTCCAATGAAAGAAGATGGTTCTGTAGATGTGCAGGACTTCCGGGAATGGGATATGGGATTCGACTTTTATGCCCCCCAGACTTTCACTGATGGAAAGGGAAGACGGATTCTGATCGGCTGGATGGGAATGCCGGATGCAGATGAGGAATATACCAATCGTACGATCAAAGAAGGATGGCAGCACTGCCTGACTGTTCCCAGGGAACTGAAATACAAAGATGGAAAGATCCTGCAGTATCCTGTGGAGGAAATGAATGTACTGCGAAGAGACAGGACTTCTTTGAAGGACGAAAAGGGAGTTATGGAACTCTGTATGGGAACAGATGAAGGTTTTGATCTGGTTCTGGATGAAATCGAACTTAAAGATGGACGCTTTCAGGTAAAGCTGGGAGGGATGATGATCTTCCAGTATCTGGAGAAAACAGCCCAGATCGAATTTCACGGGGCGGCAGGTGCAGGCAGGACTGTCCGTAAAGCGAAGACAGATTCCCTGAAATCCCTTCGAATTCTGGCAGATACTTCGGCAGTGGAAATTTATCTGAATGATGGAGAAACTGTATTCTCCACCAGATATTATCCGGATCAGGAGAAGATACGTCTGAAGATCAGCGGCGGAAAATTTAAGGGAAATATATGGAATCTTAACAGGATGTTATTCACAAAATAAAAAAATTCACGTATAATAAAGCAGGTGGGAAAGCAAATCCGCAGTCGGTTTCCCTTCCTGCTTTTTCGCATATAAGCATAAAGGCTTATATGTCCGGGTGAAATACAAGTTTTACACCGACTGTTCATTATAGAGATCAGTGATGGGATGATCGTATATAGAATATACGGTTATCCACTACATATTATTTCAGGATGAATGGAGACGGTGTTGGATTGAATTACACTTATATGGTCAAATGTGCAGACGGAACTCTTTATACAGGATGGACAAACTGTCTGCAGAAACGTTTGAAAGCGCACAATGAGGGGAAAAACGGAGCCAAATATACGAAGGCCAAAAGACCTGTAAGTCTTGTATATTATGAAGGTTTTCGTACAAAGGAAGAGGCCATGAGGCGGGAATATCAGATCAAGCAGCTCACCAGAGAAAAGAAGCTGGGTCTGATGGAGTTTTAACCGGATCAATCGGATCGGTAAGCCGCAAATGTGGATTGCAGACAGATGATGGATAAATGTTTTAGATGAGGAGGAAAAAGAAGATGAAAAAGTTTACAAAATGGCTTGCTGTCTGTGCAGCTTGTCTTGCGTTGGGAGCAGTTCCGGCAGCAGGAGCAACTACATCTGTGCAGCCAACTGTTGCCCAGGCTTCAGTGAAAACAACGAAACCTGCACCGAAACCAAGACGCGGATGGTACGGAACCATGCCGAAGAAATGTTATTATGGTAAAGATGGACAGACTCTTAAGGGACTGCATAAGATCAAAGGAGAATATTACTATTTCGGTCAGATCAAAGGCTACATGAAAACTGGCTGGAAAAACATTGTGAGAAATGGAAAAATGCGCCGTCACTATTTTTCACCGAAAACCGGAAAAGCCTGTATTGGATTACATAAGATTGATGGAAAATATTATTTCTTTAATAAATATGGAATTATGAAAATTGTCAATACTGTAGACGGAAAGACTACTTACTATATTGGCTCCGATGGTGTTATCCAGGCACGAAAAAAGGGAAATACCATGTATTATGCAAATGGTAAGAAAAAGATGAATCAGACAGCATATGAGTATGAAACTCTGCTGAGAGCGAAAGCAGTCGTAGCAGCCATTACCACTCCGGGAATGTCTCAGAGTGAGAAATTCCAGACCTGCTATAATTGGGTGATCAAACATTATTACAATACACGAAGAATTTTCCAGAATCAGACTTCCTGGCCTGCATTGTATGCCAATGATTATTTCCTGACAGGCAGCCAGGGCGGTGACTGTTTCTCTGACTCATGCACTTTCGCATATCTGGCCAGAGCACTGGGATACAAGAATGTTTACGTATGTGTGGATACAGATCTTTTTGATGACAGCGGACATTGCTGGGCAGAGATCAATGGGCTGGTATATGACCCGTTATTCTCAGAGGCGAAAAATTATTATAAATATTTCGGAGCTACCTATGCATCTTATGGATTATCTCCGATCAGACGTGTACGTGTGAACTAAATAAAAAGATGATAAAAAAAAGACCTTTGCCAGCTGCATAGTCAATGCAGCCGGGCAAGGGTCTTTTTTGCAACAGTGAAATATGTTGTTAAAAAAAGCGCTGCAGGCGGAGAATCCCGCCTGCAGAACACCTTTTATACAGGAAGCGGAGCTACGAAGAAGTACATGACGATAAAGTGGCAGGCACTTCCAAGCATAACGAAAATATGGAAAATTTCGTGTGATCCGAAATTCTTGTGTTTGGCGTCAAAAAGCGGAACTTTCAGCGCATAGATCACACCGCCGATGGTATAGATGATCCCACCTGCCAGAAGCCAGTCGAAGCCAGCCCTGGGAAGTGCATGGAAGATGGGGACAAAGGCAAGAACACAAAGCCAGCCCATTCCAATATAAAGCACAGAGGATAGCCATTTCGGGCAGGTGATCCAGCAGCCTTTCAGGATCATACCAAGAATAGCAATGCCCCATACCAGTGAGCACAGAATATAGCCAATATGGTTATGAAGCACGATGAGGCACACGGGAGTATAACTGCCGGCAATCATAATGAAGATCATCATATGGTCCATTTTCCGCAGCCTGCGGTTTACTTTATCTGTGGAATCTACAGAATGATAAATAGTGCTGGCTGCATAAAGAAGGATCATAGTGAGGATAAAAACACTAAGGGCAAAAATATGGATCACATCGTAGGATCTGGCTGCTTTTATAATAAGAGGAACAGCTCCTGCCAGTGCGAGAAGTAATGCGATGCCGTGGGTGATGGCACTTCCTGGATCTTTTAACTTAAATTTCATGATAATCGCCTCCTGATACAGATGAGTCCATGGATTCTTTTTATAACTTTTTATAATAAAACAGAATGCATGGAAAATGAAAAAACTTATCAAAAACTTTGTAATGTAGTAATTAAAACTATATATTAAGTATATGAATACTATAACACAAATATTCAAAAATGCAAGTATTTATTTTGGAAATCAAATAAAACTCAGGAAGTGTGGGAAATTGTTGAAAACAGACGAAAAAGCTCATATAATGAGTATATATAAAGCAAAAACGAGGGAGGTATTTCCATGGGAAAGACCATAACCATGTGTTTTACGAACAATAAGGGAGGAAGCGGGAAGTCTACAACCTGCTCCAACCTGGGGGCAGCAATGGCGAAGGCGGGAAAGAAAGTACTGTTGATAGACGGAGATATGCAGCTGAATCTGTCGCTGGCATTTTTCCCGGAAGACTGGGTGCTGGAGCATGCGGCGGGAGAACTGAATCTGTACCGGGCCATTGGGAAACAGGCGGATCTGACAGAGTATGTGGTGCATACACCGTATGAGAATCTGGATCTGATTCCGTCATCCACATTGATGAGCTCTATTGAGTATGAACTTTTTACCAAGTGGCAGAGAGAGTTTATATTGCGGAAATGTCTGCAGAAGATCAGGGAGTCAGAAGCATACGATTATATTCTGATCGATGCTCCACCTACATTGGGAGGATGGGTCATGAATATCCTGTGTGCTTCCGATCAGGTGATCATTCCGGTAGAAGCCAGCCCGTGGGGGATGTTTGGACTGGCGAATATGTTTGAATTCCTGAATGAGGTGAAACAGATCTCACCTGAACTGGAAGTTGCGGGAATTGCGGTCACGAAAGTGGATACCCGCAAGAGCTATTATAAGCAGACCATGGATACCCTGCATGAACTGGAGAATATTCATGTATTTGAGCAGGTGATCAGGGTAGACAGTGCAATAGAATGGTCACAGGATAACAGTATTCCGGTAGTAGAATACAAAAAGTCCAGCAGAAGCGCAAAGGAATACACACAATTAGCAGAGGAGGTAATGGAACATGTCAGTAGGTAAAGGAAGCATTCAGCGTGCAGCAAGTGCAGAAGCAAAGAAAACCACAACCAGAAAGAAAGCGGTGAAGACTACAGTCCTCACTCCACAGAATTCAGAAGAACTGGAAAAAGCCTTTGTTACAAAGAAGCAGGAAGAGCCTGTAAAAGGCCCTGTGCATATCAATGAAGAGCTGCCGGTATATCTCCTGTAACCATTTATCCGGCTGTGAACCGTAAAATAGGTCTTGTCAGAGCCCCATTAATTTGCTATGCTATTTAATAAATGAACAAACGGTTGCGTAAATGGGGTGTTTTTATGGAATCAGAGGAAAAGAACATATATACAGAAGAGAAGAAAGTATATACCATAGAGGATATTGCCAGGGAACTGGGAGTCAGTAAGACTACGGTTTCCAGGGCAATTTCCGGCAAGGGACGTATCGGACAGGCAACCAGGGCGAGAGTGCTTCAGTTTATTGAAGAGCATGATTACCGTCCCAATGTGATGGCGAGAGGGCTTGCCCAGAAGAAAACTTATAATCTGGCATTGCTTTTGCCCAAGGATTATGCTGCTACGGAGTTTCCGTTTTTCAAAGACTGTATGAATGGAATCTGTGAGGTAGCGTCCAGTTACGATTATGATATTCTTATTTCTATGATAGACGGGGAAGATCTGTCACAGATACAGCGTCTGGAGGCGAACCGGAAGGTGGACGGAATGATCGTCAGCCGTGCGGTGGAGAGTTCGAAAGCGCAGAAATATCTGAAAAGCTGCAAGGAGCCTTTTGTGGTGATCGGTCCTTCAGGGGATGAGGAAATCCCATTTGTGGATAATAGGAATCAGGAAGCAAGTGAAGAACTGACCAGTATCATGCTTATGAAAGGAACCCGCAGACTGGCACTGCTGGGAGGAAACCGTTCCTACAGTGTGACAGGAAGCAGATATTAGGGGTATAAGGATGCACATGAGAAAATGGGTGTTCCGCTGGATACAGGACTGGTCTTTATGGACTGTGACAATCAGCTGAAGGTGACTGAAGCGGTGAAAAAGGCACTGGATCAGAAGGCAGACGGGATATTGTGTATGGATGATGTGATCTGCAACATGTGTCTGAGCAGCCTGAGAGAGAAAAAAGTGAAGGTTCCTTCCGGAGTACGGGTAGCCAGCATGTATGACAGTAAAAATCTGGAATATAACAATCCGCCGGTTACCAGTGTGAAGTTCGATACAGTAAGACTTGGTAAAATGGCATGTGTGAAATTGTTGAAGATTCTGGGGGAAACTCCTGAAGAAGATACACTGCCGTTGAATTACCAGGTAGTTCTGAGGGAATCTACACAGTAATTATAAATGAATATCAGTATCCATTGAGAGAGATATAAAACAGGATTATATGGGAAGTCTCGAAACAGTTGACAAGGTCAGCTTTTCGAGATTTTTTGTTGTCATTCACAGGATAAACGTTTGCGCAAATTGCTATATTACATACAACTGCATTGTGCAATATGCTAAAAAGTTACATGCTAAATTAGAGAATAATATCTAATTGACATTAAGAACCAGATAGAATATACTAAAAACATGAACAAACGGTTGCGCAACGAAAGCGAACAGGAATCTGAATACATCAGAATGAAGGTGGAGCGCAGCGTCTCAGAATATCAGGAGGTAGAGAGATGAACAAAACAGTGAAAAAGGTAATGGTACCGGCATTAGCAGCAGTTATGGCTGTTTCTTCCGCAGTATGCGTAAGTGCAGCAGAAGACGAAACAATTAAATTAACTGTATGGGGAGCTGAGGAAGATCAGACTTTATTAAAAAATCTGACAGATAAATTCCAGGAAGCTTACCCGGATCAGAAATTCGACATTCAGATCGGTGTAGAATCTGAGTCTACTGCAAAAGATACTATTCTGACAGACGTAGAAGCTGGTGCAGATGTATATGCATTCGCAGATGATCAGCTCACAGATCTTGTAAAAGCCGGAGCACTTCTGAAACTTGATGATTATGCAGAAGCACTTCAGCTTGCAGATACAACACTTGATGATGTAAAAGCAGCAAACGTTGAAGGTGCTATTGATGCAGCAACAATTGATGGCAGCCTGTATGCATTTCCAAGAGCTGCTGACAACGGATATTTTCTTTACTATGATTCATCTGTAATTTCCGAGGAAGATGCAGCAAGCTGGGACAGCCTTCTTGAAGCAGCTGATAAGGCCGGAAAGAAAGTCGGTATGACACTTGCATCCGGATGGTACAATGCTTCCTTCTTCTACGGTGCAGGATTTACAACAGGACTTAACGATGACGGAACAACAACTATGGACTGGAACGGAACAAGTGCTGACGGATATACAGGTGTTGATGTAGTGAAAGGAATGCTTGATATCACATCCAATTCATCATTTATGGCAGTTGCTGATGGGGATATGTCTAACCAGCTTGCATCCGGTAATCTGGCAGCATGCGTCTCCGGTACATGGGATGCGATCACTGCACAGGATGTATTTGGTGACGGATATGCAGCAGCAAAGCTTCCTACATTTACAGTTGGTGACAAACAGGTTCAGCAGGGATCTGTTGCCGGTTATAAATATGTTGGTGTAAACGGCTATTCTGAGAATTCCGGATGGGCAGTTCTTCTTGCAGAGTACCTTACAAACGAAGAATCCCAGCAGATGTTCTTTGATCAGAGAGAAAGCGGTCCTTCAAACAAGAATGTAGCAGCATCTGATTCTGTTCAGGAAAATGTAGCACTTGCAGCACTTGCAGCTCAGTCTGAATATGCACAGGCTCAGAAGGTTGGCGGAAAATATTGGGATCCTGCAAAGACATTCGGAGAACTGATTGCACAGGGAACATTATCTGCAGACGATGATAACGCAATCCAGGAAGCACTTGATAATCTGGTAGAAGGTGCTACTGCTTCTGTAGAATAATTGTAAAATAAAAAAATTATATAACAGATTTTAAAAATGGCCCATATGCATAACGACATGTGGGCTGTTTTAAGGAAACGGCAGATGCTGTCTGAGAAAAGACAGTAACAAAAATGAAATGACGAGGAGGAGAGATATGGCAGCACAGGACAATAATTCTGCTGCAGCGGCAGTGAGTGGATTCTTTAAATCCATCGGTGGATTTTTCGCTGACTTTGGTACTGCTGTAGTGAAAGGTGATGCTTTTGTAAAGCTGTCCCTGATCTGGATGGGCGCAGGCTATGCAAAGCGTAAACAGTATGTGAAAGCAGTACTGATGACATTGCTGGAGATCGCAGTGATCGTTTTTTCAGTGAAATTTGCAATGCAGTATGTATCAAAATTCAGTACCCTTGGTACTGTAAAGATGGAAAAAGTCTTTAACATGAAAACAATGAAAAGTGAATTTAATGATTATGATAATTCCTTTACGATCCTGTTGTTTTCATTGTTCAGCTTTGTTGTATGGTTTGCGGCAGCTGTTGTGTGGTTTAAGAACGTGATCAATGCTTATACACTTCAGAAAATGGAAGAAGCGGGAAAGCATATCAATACTTTTAAAGAAGATCTCAGATCACTGACAGAAGAGAAGTTTCATATTACATTACTGACACTTCCGGTACTTGGAGTTGTGATTTTCACATTAATCCCAATCTTACTTCTGATCTTTGTAGCATTTACAAATTATGATCAGCAGCATATGCCTCCTACTGAGTTGTTCTCATGGGTAGGTTTCAGTAACTTTATCAGTTTGTTTGGCGGCGGCGGTCTTACATCTACGTTCGGATATGCATTTGTGCGGGTTCTGGGATGGACACTTGTATGGGCTTTCTTCGCAACATTTACAACTTATATCGGAGGTATCCTGCTTTCACTGCTTCTTAACAGCAAGAAGACAAGACTGCCGAAGATGTGGCGTACTTTATTTATCGTAACGATTGCAGTACCGCAGTTTGTATCACTTCTGCTGGTGCGTAATTTCTTCTCAAATGGTGGTATCGTCAATACAATCTGTCACAGCATTGGACTGACCGGATTCTTAAGAAGCATAGGACTTGTGTCCACAAGCTATATTCCGTTTCTTTCTGCTCCGGGCTGGGCACATGTAATGATCATTCTCATTAATATCTGGATCGGTGTTCCGTATCAGATGCTGATCGCAACAGGTGTCCTGATGAACCTTCCTTCTGACCAGCTTGAGAGTGCAAGAGTAGACGGCGCAACAAACTTCCAGATATTCAGAAAGATCACAATGCCATATCTGCTCTTTGTAACAGGACCTGCTCTGATCACAGATTTTGTAAAAAATATTAATAACTTTAATGTTATTTATCTGCTCACACAGGATGTTTATACAACAACGAATCAGGCAATGGCAAGCTCACAGGCAAAAGAGGTTGACCTTCTGGTTACCTGGCTGTTCCGTCTGACTCAGGATTACTACAACTATAAGATGGCATCAGCAATCGGTATTATCGTGTTTATTATCTGTGCAGTATTCACCCTGGTTGCATTTAACAGGATGATCAAGGGAGATAAGGAGGGAACATATCAATAATGAAAAAGATGAAAGATAGTCGTACTTCTTCTATAGTATTACATAATTTATTGATCGCAGTGCTGGCATTTATCTGGCTGATCCCGATCATCTGGCTGGTATGTACCTCCTTCAGTGCATATTCAGGAATGAATACCAGTACATTTTTTCCGAAGGAATGGAGCATCAGCAATTACATGAAGCTGTTTCATTCAGATTCTGTATCTCAGTTTCCGCAGTGGTTTCTGAATACATTTATCATTGCATGCTTTACATGTGTAATTTCCACTATGTTCGTACTGATGGTTGCATATGCCACATCTGTTATGAGATTCAAGATGAGAAAACCGCTGATGAACATGGCAGTTATCCTGAATCTGTTTCCTGGTATGCTGGCAATGATAGCAGTTTATTTCACACTGAAATCCTTTAACCTGACAAACAGCTATGCCGGTCTTATCATGGTTTATTCCGCTTCTTCAGGTCTTGGTTATCTGATCGCGAAAGGATTCTTTGATACAGTTCCGAGAGCGCTCTGTGAGGCTGCCAGAATTGACGGATGCAGTGAGGCAAGAATCTTCTTCCAGATGGTTCTGCCCATGAGCCGCCCGATCGTTGTTTATACAGTTATCAGCAGTTTCCTGGTACCGTGGATGGATTTCGTGTATGCGAAGATGATTCTGAATGCAGGTATTTCTTCTAAATATACAGTTGCAATTGGTCTGTACAAGATGCTGGATAAGAGTCTTATCAATTCTTATTTCACTCAATTCTGCGCAGGTGGCGTACTGGTATCCATACCGATTTCTATCTTGTTTATGATCATGCAGAAATTCTATGTGGAAGGAATTACAGGCGGTGCTGTAAAAGGTTGATGTTATGAATATGACAACGGGAAGAAGAGGAATCGTCTGGAAAACTCCGGATATCACAGCTGATGGGCTGAAGATGTTTGCATGTATTGCCATGCTGATCCAGACAATCGGAATTGCTGTTATTGAAAAAGGACTGATCCATCTGGATCAATATACACAGGACAGTCTGAATCAGGCGATGGCCCAGGATTCCCGTTTGATGACACTTGCGGGAATCGGTTCTATCATGCAGCTTATCGGCGGGATGGCGATTCCCGTATTTACATTTCTGCTGGTAGAAGGCTTTCGGAATACTTCTGATTATAAGAAGTATCTGCTTCTGATGGTATTGACTGCGGTGATCAGTGAGATTCCTTATGACCTGGCAGTGGGCGGGAAAATTATGGACTGGTCAAGCCAGAATGCGATGGTTACCATGAGTATCTGTCTGATCATGCTGAAATGTCTGGACATCTTCAAGGATGGTTCCGGATTTACAGGAGGGCTGGTCAGAATGCTGATTGTGCTGGCTGCTGTGGTCTGGGTAAGTCTGTTCAGAGCGGAATATGGATTATGTATGGTGCTTTTGACAGCAGTATTTTATGTGTTTTATACACAGAATATTTTGAAAACAGTACTTGGCTGTATCATCAGCCTCATGTATATAACAGGTCCCCTGTCTTTCTATGGGATCTGGTGTTACAACGGTGAACGAAAAGACCGCATTAATAAATATGTTTATTATGCTTTTTATCCAGTGCATCTGCTGGTGCTTGGAGTAATTGCGAAATATGTTCTGTAAAGACTAAAACGAAGATAGCGAATTAAGAGGAGAACAAGTATGGACTTTAGAACGGACAAGCTGCTCCACGGCGGCGACTACAATCCTGAACAGTGGTTAAAAAGACCGGATATTCTGGAAAAGGATATTGATATGCTGGAGGAATCCGGATGTAATGTGGTAAGCCTGGGTATTTTTTCCTGGTCTACACTGGAACCGGAAGAGGGAGTTTTTAACTTCGGATGGCTGCAGGAGATCATTGATAAACTTTATAAGAGAGGAATCTCTACGATCCTGGCTACACCTTCAGGTGCCAGACCGAAATGGATGGCAGACAAATATCCGGAAGTGCTCCGTGTAGATGAGACACGTCACAGAGCGCTGTTCGGATTCAGACATAATCATTGTTATACTTCTCCTGTTTACAGAGAGAAGGTACATATCATCAACAAGAAACTGGCTCAGGAAGTTGCCACACATCCAGGTGTGATCCTGTGGCACATTTCCAATGAGTACGGCGGAGAATGTCACTGTCCCCTTTGTCAGGAAGCATTCAGGGGCTGGCTGAAGGTGAAATACCAGACCATCGAGAACCTGAATGACAAGTGGTGCACAACGTTCTGGAGTCACACTTATAACAGTTTCGACCAGATTGAGAGTCCATCTAAGATTGGTGAGACACAGCTTCATGCACTGAATCTGGACTGGAAACGATTTGTTACTCATCAGACAGCAGATTTCATTCATCATGAGATTGCTGCACTGAGAGAGGGTGGCAGTACACTTCCAACAACTGCAAACCTGATGCATTATTTCGGAGGTCTGGATTACTTTAAGATCGCGAAAGAGATCGATGTAGTTTCCTGGGATACTTATCCTACATGGCATAAAGAGGCTGTGATCGATACTGCCTATGATAATGGTATGTGCCACGACCTGATGCGTTCCCTGAAGGGCAAACCATTCTTCCAGATGGAATCCTGTCCGACTTCTACCAACTGGCAGAGTGTCAGCAAGCTGAAGAAACCTGGAATGCTTTTCGCACAGTCCATGCAGGCGATTGCACATGGCGGAGAAGGTTCTCTGTATTTCCAGATCCGCCAGAGCAGAGGTGCTTCTGAGAAATTTCATGGAGCAGTGATCGACCATTATGGCGGGAATGACACCAGAGTATTTAAAGAGGTTTCCAAGGTTGGAGCAACCCTGAAAGAGTTACAGGAACTGGCTGGAACAACTATGAGCAGCCAGGTGGCCATGATCTACGACTGGGACAGCCAGTGGGCAATGGAAGACAGCCAGGGACCAAGGAACAAAGGACTTCATTACCTGGAAGCAATGCTGAAATTCTACAGAGGCTTCCGTAAGCAGGGCGTGAATGTGGATCTCATCGATATGACCTGTGAACTGGACAAATATAAAGTGCTGGCGCTGCCGATGGTTTATATGTTCAAGGAAGGTTTCGCAGAAAAAGTTTGTGCATTTGTGGAGAATGGCGGCGTGCTGATCACCAGCTACTGGTCAGGAATTGCGGATGATACAGACAGATGCTATCTGGAAGGAACTCCACATGGTCTGATGGATGTACTGGGAATCAGAAGTGCTGAGATCGATGGTCTTTATGACTGGGAAGAGAATTCTTTCGTACCTGTAGAGGGTAATGAACTTGGTTTGGATAAGACTTATACATGTAAGTATCTGTGTGATCTTGTAGAGCTTAGGGGAGCACGTACTTTAATGACTTATGGAAGTGATTTCTATGAAGGCTATTCCTGCCTGACTGTCAATGAATATGGCAAAGGCAAGGCATGGTATGTGGCAGCAGATGCGGACAAAGAATTCTACGGAGACTTCCTGGAGAAAGTACTGAAAGACAGCGGCGTTTCCTGTGGAATCAAAGAAGAGATCCCGGATGCGCTGGAGATCACAGTGAGAGAGAACAGAAACGTGAAATACTATATTTACCAGAACTTCGGAACAGAGGCTGTAAAACTTCCTGTACCGGAGGGAGAGGTAAACTGGATCTATGGCAATGGAAGCGATAAACTTAATGTTTATGGTCTTGCAGTTGCGAAAGTTATCGTGTAAAATAAATAGCGATGGATGAGGAAATCCCTTCACTTTAAGCAGAGATTGATACTGCCTGGTGGAGGGGTTCTTTTTTGCTCAGGAGATGTAAATGATATGATTTCGAAAACACAGATAAAATATATGTCAGGTGCTGCATCCTATGCCAGGGGTCTGGATATTTACCTGGATGGTAAAGTGCTGGATATGGATGTGCAGGATTTCGGGAGCTATGATGAGGTTGTAGCTTCTGTAAAGGGAAGCGGAAGAAATATCTATGAGGTAGATGTTTCTGTAGATAAAGAAGATAATCAGATAGACAATATTTATTGTGAGTGTCCTGCATATGGAGAGTATGATGGAATCTGTAAGCACTGTGTAGCTGTTCTTCTGGAATATAACGAATATGCTGCAAGGCAGCAGGTGGATCCCCAAAAACTGAATCAGTTAAAAGGTGTAAAAAAGGGCATCACCATGCACACTACACCTGAACTTGCACAGCTTCTGCAGAAGCAGGCAGTTGCGAAATCTCTTCCGCTTATCCAGGGAAGCACCTATGGAAAGGTAAGACTGGAGCCGTATTTTGATTTCGATGGAAGGACATTTACAGTAGAGTTTAAAATCGGAACCAACAAGATGTATGTGTTGAAAGATGCATTTTCTTTTGATAATAATATGTCCGATCAGACCGATTACAAATATGGGAAAAATCTTCAGTTTGTTCATACCATAGAATCTTTTGATGAAGAATCCAAACCCCTGGCGAAATTTATCTGCAAATGGGCAGATAATAACAGGCAGTTTCACAGATCATCTTCTTATTATGGATACTATATGGGAAGTCTGGAAAAAGTACGGCATCTGGATCTGGCAGGGAATGAACTGGCAGAATTTCTCCTTCTTATGGAAGGCAGAATATTGCAGGGAGAGTCTGTAGGAACCAGAAATAAAACATGGGAAGTAACCAGAGAACATTTGCCAAGAAAAATAACCATAACAGGTGTGAAGCAAGGCATTGAACTGAAGGTAAGCAAATTTATCTGTGCAGCACGAACCAATCAATATAGAATCTGTTTTTTTGATAAAAAGATTTATATTGAAAATATGGAAGAACTTCTGCCGGTTAAGGATTTCCTGGACATTTTATCTCTCATATCAGGGGAAACAGCTTTTATAGAAAATAAAGATGTACCGGCGTTTTGCCAGGAACTTTTACCGGTAATCCAGAAGTTCTTTAAATGCAGGATGGTTGAATTTGATCCGGAGAATTATGGAATGATAAAACCTGAATTCCAGTTTTATCTGGATGCACCGCAGGAAAATATGATTACATGTGGTGCCACAGTCAGGTATGGGGATAGAGAGTTTTCATTGTATACTACAGACGATATTGCCATTCGAGATATGAATAAAGAGACAGTGGTCAGAAATGTGATCCATAAATATTCCAATGCATTTCATCCATTTGAACAGTGTGCAGTAATTGCTGATGATGAAGAAGCGGAATATGAGTTTCTGACAGAAGGAATTCCAGCGCTGCAGGCAGTAGGTGAGGTATTTATTTCCGATGCATTGAAGCGAATTGAGGTAAGAAATTCACCGAAAATTACAGTTGGGGTTTCTTTAAGTGGAAATCTGCTGGAGCTGAGTATGACAGCAGGGGATATGTCAAGGGAAGACCTGATCGACATTCTTTCCAGATATAATAAGAAGAAAAAGTTTTATCGTCTGAAAAATGGGGCTTTTGTAAATGCTGCAGATTCAGGTCTGGATACGGTTGAAGAACTCAGAACAGGACTTCAGCTGACTGATAAGCAGATGAAACAGGACAGGATCGAAGTACAGAAATACCGTGCGTTGTATCTGGATGCACAGTTAAAAGAGAATCCGGTTGTTTCGGCGGTGAAGGATAAATCTTTCAAGTCCCTGGTAAGAAATATGAAAACCGTTGAGGATAATGACTTTGAAGTGCCGGAGAGTCTGGATAAGGTTTTGCGGGAGTACCAGAAGAGGGGATTTCTGTGGATCAAGACGTTGAGGCATAATGGATTTGGCGGAATACTTGCGGATGATATGGGACTGGGAAAAACGCTGCAGGTGATTGCGTTTCTGCTGTCAGAATTTCTGGAAAGAAAGAATACTGATATTGAAAACATAACATTAAAAGAAGCTACAGTGTTAAATGTACAGAGTGAAACTAAATCTGAGACAGCAGAGGTGCAGGAAGCTGATATCGATGAGGCGATGAATGGACAAACTGGAAAACTGCAAAGAAATACATTAATTATAGCTCCTGCATCGTTGGTTTATAATTGGAGCAGTGAAATTCAACGCTTTGCACCAGAACTGACAGTGAGGATGGTAACGGGAACTGCGGCAGAGAGGAGAATGGTGCTGACTGAAGCTGGGACGGAGGATATTCTTCTGACTTCGTATGATCTGCTGAAGAGAGACATCAGTGAATATGAAAAGTATCAGTTCCAGTGTGAAATTATAGATGAAGCTCAGTATATCAAGAATGCCAATACCCAGGCTGCGAAAGCCGTAAAAGAGGTTCAGGCAGAATTTAAACTGGCGCTTACGGGAACTCCGGTGGAGAATCGTCTGAGTGAGTTATGGAGCATATTTGATTATCTGATGCCAGGTTTTCTTTACAGTTATAAGAAGTTCCGTGAGGAGGTAGAAATTCCGGCAGTTCAGAATTCTGATGAAGATGCCATGAAACGTCTGCAGAAGATGATTCGGCCGTTTGTGCTTCGAAGACTGAAAAAAGAAGTGCTTACGGATCTGCCTGATAAGCTGGAAGAGAATATGTTTGTACAGCTTACAGGAGAACAGCAGAAGCTTTATGATGCACATGTAAAGCGTATGATGCTGATGTTGGATAAACAGTCGGAAGAAGAATTTAAGACTTCAAAGATTACAATTCTGGCAGAGCTGACCAAACTGCGCCAGATTTGTTGTGATCCATCACTGGTTTTCGCAGATTATAAAGCTGATTCTGCGAAGACAGAGATGTGTCTGAATATGATCTGCAATGCAGTGGCGAGCGGACATAAGATTCTGCTGTTTTCCCAGTTTACAACGATGCTTGACCACCTTGCGAATCGTCTTGAAGAAGAGAAAATCAGCTATTATATGCTGACCGGCGCTACAAGCAAAGAGAAGCGTGCACAGATGGTGGAAAGTTTTAATAATGATGATACCCAGGTATTCTGTATTTCCCTGAAAGCAGGAGGAACCGGGCTGAATCTGACTGCGGCGGATATTGTGATCCATTTTGATCCGTGGTGGAATCTGGCAGTACAAAATCAGGCTACAGACAGAGCACACAGGATCGGGCAGAAGAATGTAGTGAATGTGTATAAGCTGATTGTGAAAGATACCATCGAGGAAAATATCATGAAGCTGCAGGAAAAGAAGCGTGAGCTGGCGGATCAGATTCTGGAAGGAGAAGGACTCAATGGCAGCAGTCTTACCAGAGAGGAACTGATGGAATTGCTTTCCGGCAAATAGCATTTATTTGGCGTAAAACCGCGTAGCGAAGTGCGAAGATCCGCAGGATTGACATTTTTTGTAAATATAAAGATGTATATTCTCCCTGTTTTTCCACATAATAACCATACAACACATGATATGGAAACTAAAAGGTACAAAGACAGTAAACTTCGATAAAAAGAAAAACAGGAGGAAGAAAAGTGTATGAAAGCTACAGGGATCGTTCGGCGTATTGATGACCTGGGACGTGTGGTCATTCCTAAGGAAATCAGAAGAACATTACGGATAAAAGAAGGAACTCCGCTGGAAATTTTTACAGACCGGGAGGGAGAGATCATTCTGAAAAAATACTCACCTATCGGAGAACTGAATATTTTTGCCAAAGAATATGCAGAAGCTCTGGCGCAGTCCAGCGGGATGGTGGCATGTATCACAGATCATGATCAGGTAGTGGCGGCTGCTGGCCAGGGAAGCCGGGAATATATGGGAAAACCCATCAGCAAGGCATTAGAAGAAACGATTTCCGAGAGAGGTTCTGTATTTGCCAATGGAAATGACAGAAACAGGATCCCGGTGACGCAGGAGCAGAGGGAACCGCTGTATTCACAGATCATGCAGCCGATCATCAGTGCAGGGGATGCGGTTGGTTCGGTGCTTCTGCTGGGAAAAAATGAGAGAGATGTGATGGGTGAATCGGAGAAAATGCTCATCAGGACGGCCAGCGGCTTTCTGGGACGGCAGATGGAGCAGTAGAAGGCTGGCAAGTAAATTTTTATAATAAATTAAGAGAATCTTCAGGAGCAAATGGTGGCAACTGGGGATTCTTTTTTGTATAATGGAAGTTAAGTTATGAACAGGTTGTGGATATCTGCCTGATTTTATAAGGGATATTAATAAGGAGAAAGTATTATATGGTAGCAATATATCTGGCACCGGTTTATCTGCTGGTGTGTGTTTATATTCTTTTGAGAGGTTTGCACTGGATACAGGTGCTGCATGCTGTTTTTCAGAATGTGTGGGTGTGCAGAGGGATCGGACTTATCTATCTGTTTGTTGTCTTCAGTATTCTGATCGCGTTTATGGCACCGGCTTCGGGATTTCGGAGATTTATGAAGCTTCTGAGTAATTACTGGCTTGGAGTGCTGATGTATACAATCATGACTGTGGGAATCGCAGATGTGCTGAGACTGTTGTTGAAATATCCGCTGAAGAACCTAAATTTTCCGGGAAGAACGCTGCTTTTCGGAAATGTGGGGACTGCTGTTGTGGGTATAATCTGTGCGGTAATCATTACGATGGTCAGTATTTATGGAGTGATCAATGCGGGAAATATACAGACGACAAAGTATGATATTTCTATTGATAAGAAAGCCGGGAAACTGGATTCGCTGAATGTGGTGCTGATTGCAGATCTTCATCTGGGATATAACATTGGCTGCCGGCAGATGGAGCAGATGGTGGAGAAGATCAATGCACAGGATCCTGATCTGGTCGTGGTTGCCGGAGATATTTTTGACAACGAATATGAGGCACTGGAAGATCCGGACAGGTTGGCGGAGATTCTGAGAGGGATTCAGTCTAAATATGGTGTGTATGCATGTTATGGAAATCATGATATTCAGGAGAAGATCCTGGCGGGATTCACCTTTGGCGGAAAGGAGAAGAAAGAGAGTTCCGTGAAAATGGATGAGTTTCTGGAAAAGGCAGGAATTACACTTCTGAGAGATGAGTATGTATTGATCGATGATTCTTTCTACTTATATGGAAGACCAGATTATGAGAGACCGGGACGCGGGATTGATGAGAGAAAGAGTGCGCAGGAGATTACAGCAGATATGGATCTGTCACTGCCAGTGCTGGTGATCGATCATGAACCTGGAGAATTGCAGGAGCTGGCAGATGCAGGGGTAGATGCGGACTTGTGTGGACATACCCATGACGGGCAGTTGTTTCTGGGAAATCTTACGATTAAGCTGATGTGGGAGAATGCGTGTGGATATCTGAAAAAGGGTGATATGCACAGCATTGTTACCTCCGGTGTAGGGCTTTTCGGACCAAACATGCGTGTTGGCACGAAAAGCGAAATTTGTGATATTATGATGCATTTTAAGTAATTTCTGGTTCCGGATTTTGCAAAGGAGCGCCAAAGGTAGAGTAGTATTCTTCGAGAGTAAGTCCTGTCAGTGCGAGGCATCCGGCAAGTGGACGGGTTACATAACGGATATGCCAGGGTTCCCAGGGGATGCCGGTGATGGGTTCTTTGTTTGCAGGATAGCGGATAATAAAACCGTAGAGAGAAGCGTTTCGTTTGAGCCATTTTCCCTCTGGTGTTTCGGCAAATTCCGGGATGAGCTGATATTGGATCGACGGACATGAGACATCCAGTGCAAGGCCACTCTGGTGCTCGCTGGTGCCTGGAGATGCAACATAAGGATTTCCGGTGGAAAGCTGCTGCTGGCGTTTGTAGGAGCGGTAGCCGGAGATTCCGGTAATGATCAGAGATTCTTTCTGCGCTGCCTGTATCAGCGTGAGTGCTGCATGAGCAGTGCGGATTTCCAGAAGCCGTTTGGGATCTCCGCAGGGTGCATCAAATGGAATTCCGATGTCAGTCAGATTTTCAGGAACATAGTCTGGCGGCAGAGGATGGTCTTTGTTGATCAGACGGGTATACAGATTCATAAGAAAAGCCCCCTTTCCCTTTTATGTTTATGAGGGATTGGAGGCTTTTATGTGGATTATTTTATCAATCGAGAGATTTCTCGCTCATTTCTTCAAGCAGGTCTTTCTTCAGTTCCCAGAGTTTCTGAGACAGGTCTACATAGACTTTCTGCGGATTTACGAAACGTCTGGATTCATCCCAGAGAGTATTCTGTTCTTTCAGGCAGTAGTCGCGAAGTTCCATAACAGATGGAGATTCGTAGACACGTTTACCCTTTTTGATAACTGGAACGAGAAGCTCACGTACTTCATAAGTTCCGCCAAGGAACTTGGTCTTTTTCCATGTGTCGATGGGGTCAAAGAGAACCATGTTCTCATCTGCATCTAATTTCTCATCAGCGAGGCAGATAAGGTCTGCTTTGATCTTGCCTGTTTTCTTGCTGTAGAGACGATATACGGTTTTATTTCCTGGATTGGTAACTTTCTCGGTGTTTTCGGAAAGTTTGATCTTAGGTGTGAATTCTGTGCTGTCGGCATCTTTAACAGCAGCAAGTTTGTATACACCACCGAATGCAGGATTATCATTAGAGGTGATCAGTCTTGTTCCAACACCCCAGGAGTTGATCTTTGCATCCTGTGCTTTCAGGCTGTCGATCAGATATTCATCCAGGTCACTGGAAGCGGAGATGATCGCATCATCAAATCCGGCAGCTGCAAGCATCTTGTATGCTTCTTTGGAAAGATAAGCAAGGTCACCGCTGTCAATACGGATGCCGTATTTGGTAAGTGGAATACCCTCTTCGCGCATTTCTTCGAATACACGGATCGCATTCGGAACACCGGATTTCAGGACATCGTAGGTATCTACTAATAAGGTGCATGCGTCTGGATAAAGTTTCGCATAGGTCTTGAATGCGGTATATTCATCCGGGAAGCTCATGATCCAGCTGTGGGCGTGAGTTCCAAGGACTGGTACGTCAAACATTTTGCCAGTGAGAACACAGGAAGTACCGGCACATCCGCCGATGACTGCGGCACGGGCACCAAAGATACCGGCATCTGGACCCTGGGCACGGCGAAGACCGAATTCCATGATCGCGTCACCTTTTGCTGCGTAGCAGACACGGGCTGCCTTAGTGGCAATAAGACTCTGGTGGTTGATGATGTTCAGGATAGCAGTTTCTACAAGCTGTGCTTCCATGATCGGTGCAACAACTTTTACAAGTGGTTCTCTTGGGAATACAACAGTTCCCTCAGGAATTGCATAGATATCACCTGTGAATTCGAAGTTTCTTAAATATTCCAGGAAATCATCTTCGAAAATATTCAGACTTCCCAGATATTCGATATCTTCGTCTGTAAAATGAAGATTTTCGATATATTCAATCATCTGTTCCAGACCTGCAGTGATAGCAAATGCGCCGCCACATGGATTGGTACGGTAGAACATATCAAAAATAACAGTCTGGTTGGTGGGGTTCTTAAAATAGCCCTGCATCATAGTAAGCTCATAAAGGTCTGTGAGCAGAGTAAGATTATTCGCTCTCATAGTAGCTCTCCTTTTTTCCTTAATAATAATGTCTCATTGTAAAGAGCATATTATTATTAAAATTTATTATTAAAATATTCCAACTGCCTTCTTGTATGCAGGTGGGAATGAGCGTCAGCACTTCAGATAATGAGGTTGAGGAAAACGGAAGTACTGATAAATTGGGGCTGCTGTTCAGTGGCCATCCCGAAAGAATGATTTGTGAAAGCCTGAGTGAACGCAGCAAGGTTTTCTTGATTATAGCATAATTTTACCCGGAGTACATAAAAAAGTCCCTGAAAAAGCGGTATTTTCGCGTTTTTGAAAAAAAATAAAAAAAATTAAAAAAATTTCAAAAAAGGGGTTGCATTTTCCGGAAGACTATTATATAATACCAATTGTCGCGAACGAAGTAGCGAAAACAAAACATAAAGGGCTATCGCCAAACGGTAAGGCAACGGACTCTGACTCCGTCAGTTCAAGGTTCGAATCCTTGTAGCCCTGCTACATGAGGCACCTCGGTATGAGGTGTCTTTTTTATTACTACAATACCGGAAGAGAAGAAGAAACTTAAAGAGATTGTAGCACAGATGAAAACACCTTTATCAGTGTAAAAAATGCGACAGGAATAAGAAATGAGAGGATTCACTTAGAAATAAGTGTTCCTCTCATTTTTTCATAAAGAATGTTTTTTCTCCAGGCATGCCAGATAACCTTCCATATATGCCTGGGTACGCTCTTTTCCTGTAATATCCATATTTTTGTAAAGGGACATAGTGTAGATTTCATCCTGATTCAGATCTGTACTCTGAATACAATCACATCTGGT
This sequence comes from Blautia luti, assembly GCF_033096465.1. Lineage (NCBI taxonomy): Bacteria > Bacillati > Bacillota > Clostridia > Lachnospirales > Lachnospiraceae > Blautia > Blautia luti. The sequence goes on from NZ_AP028156.1 coordinate 64,059, forward strand.
ATCAGAAAGTCCCAGAATATAATCAATAGGAACACCAAATATCTGGCGAAGCTTGATAAGTGATTTTATACTGGGAAAATATTTTTCCATTTCATAAGCACTGATTGTTTCCTGAGACACTTCTAGTTCAATACTGAGACGAATTTGAGTAATCTTTTTCTCTTCTCTTAATTCTCTTATACGGTTCATAGTTTTGTACTCCTTTTGTAAATATTGTATAAGTTGTAGTTGTATAAAACAGAAGCCAGTAGCATAATTTCTACAAGTTAAACTTGTAAATACAACAGGGAGGATGAAAGATGAATTTTTTTAACAACCGTAGCAAGAATTCCCTCACCTCTATAGGTGATGGGATGAATTGCACATTCGAGCATGTCTGCTCAAATTTATAAAAAATAACAAAACACTTGTTCTGACACAATAAATATATTATAATAGAAAAAGAACAATATGCTCTTGGAAATTGGACGGTCGAAATATGCAAGAAGTGAGTGTACATAATGAGTTTAGATAATAATTTTCATTCAGTGTTTTGGTTTGATTCTGGTTATGAAATATGGCAGAAAGATGCTGGACGATAAGATGTCAGAGAGAACAAAAGAAATCTTTGAAATATAGCACCTGTTGAAACAATCCATCAGTATATAGAGAGTCAGGGTGAGAAAGATAAACCGGGCAGTAAAAATAAGGATCTATCCAAATAAAGAACAGATAACCCAGATAGAGAAGACAATCGGCTGCAGTCGTTTCCTCTATAACAGGATGCTTGCGGATAAGATCCGCTATTATCAGGAAGAAAAAAAGATGCTGAAAAATACGCCGGCCGGATATAAAAAAGAATATCCATGGCTGAAAGAGGTAGATTCTCTTGCGCTGGCAAATGTACAGTTAAATCTGGAAGGGGCTTTCCGGAAATTTTTCCGGGAACCGGGAGTGGGATTTCCGCATTATAAATCAAAAAAACATTCGCGGAAATCCTATACAACGAATATGGTAAATGGGAATATCTGTCTGCAGGACAGGTTCCTGAAACTGCCAAAGATGCAGCCGGTAAAAATAAAACTCCACCGTATGATCCCGGAGGGATGGAAGCTGAAATCAGTGACTGTGAGCAGGGAACCGTCCGGAAAATATTTTGCCAGCCTGCTGTTCGACTGTGAAAACCAAACAGCGGAGAAAAGACAGGCGGAAAAATTCCTGGGGATGGATTTTGCCATGCATGGGATGTGTGTATTTTCTACCGGTGAAAGAGCCGGATATCCCATGTTTTACCGGAATGCAGAGAAAAAACTTGCCCGGGAACAGAGAAAACTTTCCAGATGTGAAAAGGGCAGCCGTAACTATCAGAAACAGAAGAAAAAGGTTGCTTTATATCATGAAAAGATAAAGAACCAGAGGAAAGATTTCCAGCATAAGCTCAGCCACAGCCTTGCAGAAGACTATGACGCAGTATGTGTGGAGGATCTGAACCTGAAGGGGATAGCCGGAGGCCTGCATTTCGGAAAAGGGATACAGGATAACGGATACGGTCAGTTCCTTTCCATGCTTGGATATAAGCTGGAAGAACGCGGAAAGTATCTGATAAAAGTAGACAGATATTTTGCATCCAGTAAGATATGCAGCGAATGCGGACATAAGAAGAAAGAGCTGGCATTATCAGAACGGATATACCTATGCGAATGTGGAAACCGGATGGACCGGGATGTGAATGCGGCGGTCAATATTCTGAAAGAAGGAAAAAGAATATATAAAAAATGTGCATAATAGCACAGAAAAGATCTGTAACCGGATAAAAAAGAACCGCGGGACACGCGGGGATAGCCTGTTTTAGCTTTGCCCTGAAGGGCAATTGAGCAGGAAGCTCCCACTTCAAAATCTGTAAGATTTAAGTGGCGAGAGCATGTCACATACTCCAGATGCATTTTCCAAAAGAGTAATAGATGTTCAGGGAGCTGAAGCGGAAATAGAATGGAAAAAGTTATCTGAAGTTGTAGTATATTAAACGAAAGTGAAATGTAAATACCGTGTGACTAAAAGGGCTGTCTCAGGACAGCTCTTTGTTTGTGTGTAAAGACTATACAAAAGAGAAAAGCGGGGTATACAAGAAATACTATTTCATCTATAATTTGAAGAATAAGAGATATTAATCTGGGAGTAAATCAGAATGTATAATGTGAACAAATGAGGGAGGCAGACAAAATGAACAAAAAAATACAGGCATTAAGAGGCGAGCTGATCGTGTCCTGCCAGGCACTTCCGGAGGAACCGCTTCATTCTTCATATATTATGAGTAAGATGGCTGCGGCTGCGTTGGAGGGAGGTGCGAAGGGGATTCGTGCTAACACAAAGGAGGATATCAGAGCGATTCAGGAAGAGGTGGATCTTCCGATCATTGGAATTGTGAAAAGGGACTATCCGGACTGTGAAGTTTATATTACGCCGACGATGAAAGAGGTGGATGAGCTGATGGAGGTGAAACCTGAGATCATAGCATTGGATGCGACTGGCGCGCTTCGTCCCGGTGGATTAACATTGAAAGATTTTGTGGGACAGATCAGGGAAAAATATCCGAAACAGCTGCTGATGGCAGACTGTTCTACTGTGAAAGAAGCTCAGTATGCAGATGAGATTGGATTTGATTTTATCGGGACAACGATGGTGGGGTATACGAAACAGAGTCAGGGAGACCGGATTGAAGAAGAAGACTTCAGGATCATAAGAGAAATTCTGGAAACTGTGAAACATCCGGTGATCGCAGAAGGGAATATCAATACTCCGGAAAAAGCAAAGCGGGTAAAAGAATTGGGAGTCTTCAGCACAGTAGTAGGTTCTGTGATTACACGGCCACAGCTGATAACCAGATCATTTGTGGATGCGCTGCATAAATAGAATAATCAGATTATGATAAAAAGATAATGATATATAGGATTTTTTGCCTAAAATAGAAAAAGGTGTCGTTCAATCATATACTCTTGATGGCTGAACGACGCCTTTTTACATGTTTAATTGTTTTACAATGTCGAGTAACCATATCCACTGACAAGTGCATCAATCTTCTGTTTTTTCTGGCACATTGGGCAGTTGTTGGAAGGATAGGAATGATAATCAGGTACGTCTTTAGCTTTGAAAATGGCATGTACAGGGAGAGAGGCAATGCTGTCTACTCTGCTGAAAATGGCAGCAACACCGCGGATGATTCCACCGTAATAAAGAACACTTTCGATGGTTTTGGACAGAGTGGAACCGGTAGTGATAGAACCATTCAGGATCAGAATATTTTTCCCTTTGATCATAGGCTGATAATTATCACGGAAAATAAGCTGACCGGAATTGCCAAATTCAGGTGTGATCACGTAAATAGTCTGGTGGGCATTCATGGAAAAAATGCCGGCTTTGGTCAGTTCTTCTGAAAGGTATGCGCCGATTACTTCCAGTCCATCCATACAGATGATGGTATCAATGGGAGTAGAAACTTCATAATTGGAAGCCAGTTCATGAGCAATACGCTGGGCTTCTGCAGTTCTTGATTTCATAGTTGTGAGATCAAGGTAATGAGTAATGTGAGACTGAGATGTTACAAAATGTCCCGGAATTACTTTGAGTTGGATCCGACTGTCATTGCGTGCATAAATTTTTGTTATGTTTGCCTGATTCATAATAATACCTCCCTTGTAAAGTGATATTTATTAGCTTTTTTGTATTGTACCATTATAGAGAGAAAAAATAAACAATATTGTGTAAAAATAATAAAAAAATATAATATTTATAAAAACAGTTAAAATATTACCAAAAAAGTTAGAAAATAAACAAATGAATTATCAACAAAAATAGTTAGATAAAATACAGCATAATCACGAAAGTAAAAAAGGAAGTAGATTAATTGCAAGGGCTGTAGTAGATAATAATATGCTAAATATTACACTTTTCGCGACAGTTATTCAGATCAATTGAATAGAAATAAGAAAAATAGTAAACTGAATTCATAAAAATTTTTTATTTATGGAAAGTCTGCTAATAAAAGGTTAGGTGTTTTGGGAGAAAATTATTTGCTTCAACTGGCCTGTAGACCTTTTTCAAGATAAATACAAATCGCTAAAGCCAGTAAAATTAACAGATTTAGGATTGACAGAAACGGGAGGGAGCATGGTATGGAGGAAAAAAATATTAAATATTTAACTAATTTTAAAAGCAAATTTCTAATAGTAGCCTTAGTGGTAATATTAAGCTTATTTTGGAAAATTGATGTAGTAAATGCAACATGCTCGAGTGGAATTAAGGGAAATGGAATTTCTATTAATATTAATGCTGCACCTTATACGACATTTGCGTCGTATCCTTGGGGACAATATGCATATGGAAAAGAGGGATGTGCATGGTTTGCTTCTGCGAGAGTAAAAGAATTAACTGGAAAAGGGAGTGCTATTTATTCAGGATGGGCATGATATAATACACAGTATGGAAATTATGGATTTTCCATAGGAAGTGAACCTAGAGCTAGATCATTAGCTTGTTACGGAAATCATGTGGCAGTAGTTGAAGCTGTAAATGGAGATACGATAACTGTTAGTCAGGGAGGAATGAGTGGATTGTCAGATATAGCACATGGTTATTGTGTTATATCAACAATGTCAAGAGCGCAACTAGAGTCACAGGGTGGATGTGGAACTTTTTATGGATATGTGTATATGGATGGCTCAGAACCACAACCAACAGAAAAGCCAACAAATGTAGTAATTGAACTTGAAAAAACTACTTTTTTCTCAAATGAACATGTGACATATTACTGTGCAGGGAATGGAGTGAGCTATTATGTGATTTCTGTTTATAATGCTCAAGGAAACGTGATTGAAACTGTAAAAATAAATCCAGGAGAATATTGTACAAGGTATTATGAACCGGGAAATTATATAGTGTATTGTGAAGGATATAATTCTTATGAAAATACATTTAGTAATACAATAAGCTTTGCAGTTAAATCCTCTACAGAAATTAGTAAACCGCATCAACACGATTATATTTTCAGCATTAAGAAACCAGCAACCTGTATAGAACCTGGAATTATGCTTTATACTTGCAAAGATAACGATGACAGTTATGAAGAAGAAATCCCAGCAACAGGTCATCAACACACAGAATTACGAAATGTGAAAACAGCAACCTGTGCGCAGCAAGGATATACAGGTGACACTTATTGTAAGGACTGTAATACAAAACTTACATCCGGAAATTCAATAGCAAAGAAAAACCATACCTGGGATGCAGGAAAGATTACAACAGCAGCTACTTGTAGTGGAAAAGGAATCAAGACATACACCTGTACTGCTTGTAATATAACGAAGACGGAACATACATGGGATACAGGAAAAATAACACAGAATGCAACCTGCACCACTAAAGGAATCAAAACCTTTACTTGTACTATTTGCGAATCTACAAGAATACAGGAAATTCCGGAAACTGGCCATATAAATAAGATTACCAAGTTTGTCAAGGAAACATCCTGCACATCCGAAGGTTATACGGGAGATATTTACTGTCAGGAATGCGGTAAACTTCTGGAAGAGGGAACAGTAATTCCGAAAACGGAACATACATGGAATGGTGGTGAAGTTACAAAACAGCCGACAACAGAAGAAACAGGAATTAAGACCTATACTTGTAGCAGCTGTGGTGCAACAAGAACAGAAGAACTTGAAAAACTTAAACCACAGACGATAACACCTGGAAAAATAATAAAAGATAAAGTAACAAATGGTGTTTATAAAGTTCAAAAGGACGGATTAAGTGTTGAGTTTACAAAGTCAGTTTCTAAAAATGCATCTGTAAAAATTCCAGATACAATTAAAGTAAATGGAATTACCTGCAAGGTAACTGGAATATCAGCAAATGCTTTTAAAATAATGTGTCACTTAGGACTGTTACGATTGGAAAGAATGTGACAATAATAGGGACGAATGCATTTTATGGATGTAAGAAGTTGAGTAAGGTAAATGGTGCAAATAATGTTGTGAAAATTGGTAACAGTTCATTCACAAATTGTGGAAGCCTAAGTAGTATTACAGTTTCAGAAACTGTTAGAATTATTGGCAAACAGGCATTTTATAATTGTAAAAATTTCAAAACTATTACAATTAAGACAAGTGCGTTGTCTACTAAGACTATTGGTTCAAATGCTTTTACGGGAACCTATAAAAAGCCAACTATTAAAGTTCCGGCAAAGCAAATGAAGACATATAAAAAACTGTTTGGATTAAAAGGAATGAGTTCCAAAGCAATTTATAAGAAATAAAGAAAATGCAGACAGCTAGCTGATAAATTAGCTGTCTGCAATAGGGAGAAAAAGATTATGACATATTAACTTCATCATGTAGATTCAGTTCTTCAATTTCCAATAGAAGTTATATATACAGAGTGATATAATAAAGTCAGGGTCGAATGATCCGGATTTTTTGAATATTTGGGAGGAAATATACATATGGCATTATTAGAGGTGAACTTTTTTTCTAAGGCACTGATGCGGCCGGTAACGATGAACGTGATCCTTCCGGCAGATAAAGTCTTTTTTGAAGAGGAGACAGAAGAAGATGAAAAACCTTTCAAAACACTTTATCTTCTGCACGGTGTAATGGGAAATTATACAGACTGGGTGACAGGAACCTGTATTAAGCGTTGGGCAGAGGAGAAGAATCTGGCAGTAGTGATGCCCTCCGGTGCAAATATGTTTTATATGGATCATCCTGAAGTTAATGAAAATTACAGTGAATTTATAGGAAAAGAACTTGTAAAGATCACACGAAGGATGTTCCCGTTATCTCATAAAAAAGAAGATACATTTATCGCTGGTTTATCCATGGGAGGATACGGTGCAATCCGAAATGGCCTGAAATACCATGATACATTCGGATATATAGCAGGCCTTTCTTCTGCTATGATTCTGGAAAAAATGGATACAGATGATGACAGTTCTCCTATGTTTTTCGAGAAGAAAACGTTCCTGGAAGGTGTTTTTGGAGATCTGTCCCAAATTCATGACTGTGAAATTAATCCGGAGTGGATTGCAAAGAAACTGAAAGAGGAAAAAACTGAGTTTCCGAAAATGTATCTTGCCTGCGGACTGGATGATCCGCTGCTTCCTCCGAACCGCAAATTCAGGGACGCTATGAGTGAACTGGGTGTGAATGTCACTTATGAAGAAGGACCGGGAGCCCATGAATGGGATTTCTGGAACCGTTATATTAAGAAAGTCCTGGACTGGCTGCCACTGGATAAGGACAGCAAAGAAGGGATGAACAGTGGTAATGTAGGATTATAAGTAATAAAAAGAAACTGTAACAGATCAGAAAAAGATCTGCTACAGTTTCTTTTCATTTGCTGCAGATATATTTCCTGTGACAGTAATAAGCTATCTGATCAGATGGGCTGAAGTGTCTGTATGGTGTATTGATGCAGGGCCTCTTTTTTGCTTCTGTCAATCTTGAGATAATGGGCATAAAGAACATCCAGAACCAGCAGGATCGGAAATTGCGGAGAGATGATATTTCCATACTCCAGATGTTCCATACTTGCGAATATGAGGGTCTCATCGCAGAATTCCTGATAGGATCTGTCCTGTCTGGCAGTCATAAGGAGAGTGTAGACTCCCTGCTGATGGGCGGATTTTAGAGAAGAGATGATATCATCTGTCTGTCCGCTGACACTGATTCCTATGACCAGACAGCTTTCGTTAAGAATAACGGAGTTTACTTTCATAATATGGCTGTCTGTAACTGCTTCAATATTCAGACCAATGCGCATGAAACGAAGCTTCATTTCTTGAGCGGCAAGTCCTGAGCTGCCTCTACCATAAACATAAACTCTGGGTTTTGATACCAGAAGGTTAGTGATCCGTGAAATTTGTGCTGTATCCAACAGAGCATTGGATTTATTGAGAAGTTCCTGATAAGTATTAAATTCCGATACTTCAAAATTGGGAATATTTTCTTCAGGATCAGGGGTAAGATTCTGCTTATATTCGTATATAAATTCTCTGTATCCGTGAAAACCACATTTTTGGGCAAAACGAGAGAGAGATGCTTCTGATACATACAGGATTCCGGAAATGTTTTTTGATGAAAAATCCTGTTCGTCTGTATTATGGATAAAGAAGTCGGCAATGGTTTTTTCCAGTGGAGTAAATGTATGGTAGTAAGACTCAATCAAGGGGATGATCTTATGTTTATTTAATGACATGTCAGATCCTTTCTGTATAAGCATCCGGCTGTTTTGCAGCGGGACTAAATTTTTTAAAAGATTACATAGGTTACTATATCACTGTGAAATTTATCCTACAATAATAAATATAAATATTTTCATTGAAAACAAATTCGGAGAAAGTAATTTCATTACATAGAATAAAAATAAACTCAGAGAAGCTGAATTTCGCAAAAACTGAAAGAAGATTCTAAAAAAAATGCATTATTGAAAATAGAATCAGGGAGAATTATAATTGATTTGTAGTAAACTGCAGAGCAGTTATCTGATTATGGGTAAGCAGCAAAGCAGATAAAATTATCTGTCTTGCATAACAATAAAATACAAAAAGGAGAGGGATTATGATTATTTATTCAGGCAAAGACTATGAGGAAGTAAGCAGAAAGGCAGCTAATATCATGTCTGCCCAGATCATTATGAAACCTAATGCAGTTCTCGGGCTTGCTACAGGTTCTACACCGGTTGGTATGTATAAACAGCTGATTGAATGGTACAAAAAAGGGGACTTGGATTTCTCACAGATCACTTCAGTGAATCTTGATGAGTATAAAGGACTTTCAGGAGATAATGACCAGAGCTATCGCTATTTTATGAACACCAATCTGTTTGACCATGTAAATATTGATAAGGCAAGAACTTATGTACCTAACGGACTGGAAGAAGACAGTGACAAAGCATGTGCAGACTATAATGAAGTGATCCGCAGCGTAGGCGGCATTGACATGCAGCTTCTGGGAATTGGCGGAAACGGACATATTGGGTTCAATGAACCCGGAGAAGCTTTTGAGAAGGAAACTCACTGCGTAGACCTTACAGAGAGCACCATCAAGGCAAATGCAAGATTCTTCGAAAGTATGGATGAAGTTCCGAAACAGGCATACACTATGGGAATCAAGAACATTATGGCAGCAAAGAAAATTCTTCTGGTAGCAACAGGAAGTGCCAAGGCAGATGCTTTGTACAAATCCTTGTACGGACCGATTACACCAAATGTACCGGCATCTATCCTTCAGCTTCATCAGGATGTAACTGTAGTGGCAGATGAAGATGCTTTAAGCCTGATCAGAGAAAAAGGACTTCTGTAAAATATACAGTAAAGGGTGTAGAAAAAATGATCATTAAAAACGGTAATGTATTTCAGGAAGATGGAAGCTATAAAGTAACAGATTTATATATAGAAAAGGGCAGGCTTGTAGCTTCGGAGGAAGAAGTGACAGATAAAACAGAACTGGATGCGTCCGGTCTGAAAGTACTGCCTGGTTTGGTTGATATTCACAGCCACGGTGCAGTGAGACATGATTTTTCAGATGCAGATGTGGATGGCCTGAAAGTTATTCTTAAGTATGAGAAATCACAGGGAGTAACTTCTTACTGTCCCACATCCATGACTCTTCCCAAGGAAGAACTGCTGAAAATTTTTCAGACGGCAAAGGATGTAGATCAGGATGAGACCTGTGCCCGTATTGTTGGTATCAATATGGAAGGACCTTTCCTTGATCCTGCAAAAAAAGGTGCACATGTAGAAGGATATATCCGCAAACCGGACATTGAATTTTTCAGAGAGTGCAATAAAGCGGCAGGCGGACTGATCAAACTGGTAACTCTTGCTCCGAATATGGAAGGTGCAGAAGAATTTATCAGGGAACTGCATAATGAAACAGTTATTTCTATTGGACATACAGCGGCAGATTATGACTGTGCTGCACAGGCTATGAAGCAGGGTGCAGTTCATGTAACCCATCTTTATAATGCCATGAATCCTATGGGACATAGAGAACCAGGAGTGATCGGTGCTGCAGCAGATAATGAAGACTGTATGGTAGAACTGATCGGTGACGGGATCCATATCCATCCGGCAACTGTAAGAAATACTTTCCGCCTTTTTGGAGACAGCAGAGTGATTCTGATCAGTGACTCTATGATGGCAACCGGTATGGAGAATGGAAAATATGAACTAGGTGGCCAGGAAGTAACTATGAAAGACAGAAAAGCTACTCTGGCAGACGGTACGATCGCAGGTTCTGCAACCTGTCTTTTTGACTGCATGAAGAGCGTTATCTCCATGGGAGTTCCGGAAAGAGAAGCGATTCTTGCTGCAACTGCAAATCCGGCAAGAAGTATCGGAATTTTTGATGAAGTGGGTTCTCTTGCACCTGGAAAACGTGCGGATATTGTTCTGGCAGATGAAGAACTGAATATTGTAAAAGTACTGTAGAGGTTACAGAAACTTATTATACAAACTAGGTAAAAGTCTGGAAGATACAACGATAGATTGGTAAAAATAATAATTATTTTTAAATATGATTAATCTTGAAAATTATTTTTTTCGCGTTATAATGAGCCCATAGATGAGGACAGTATTAAAAGTTACGAAATCGATAATAGTGATATAAAGAAAAGAGGTAGAAGACATGACAAAAAAAGAGCTTCTGGATGCAATTCACGGACAGATGATCATTTCCTGTCAGGCTGTAAAAGGCGAACCATTATATGTAGAAGAGAAATCTGTTATGTACTTAATGGCGCGTGCTGCGAAACAGGCAGGTACACCTGCAATTCGTACTAGCAGCATCCGTGATATCATCGCGATCAAAGAAGAAACAGGACTTCCTGTCATTGGTCTGGTGAAAATTCAGTATCCTGGATATGAAGGATACATCACACCTACTATGAAAGAAGTTGACGACCTGGTAGCAGCAGGTTCTGATGTTGTGGCACTGGACTGTACACTTCGTAAACGTGGAGATGGCACAACTGTCAATGAGTTTATCGCCCAGATTAAAGAGAAATATTCTGACATTATCCTGATGGCTGATATTTCCAATTATGAAGAAGGTATCAATGCATGGAAATGTGGCGTAGATATTGTAGGAACAACTATGAGCGGATATACTGATTACACATCCCAAAAGGATGAACCAGATTACGAACTGATGGAAAGGCTTGCAAAAGATATAGATATTCCGGTCATTGGAGAAGGAAAGATTCACTACCCGGATCAGGCTGTAAAAGCACTTCAGACAGGCGTATGGGCGATCGTGGTAGGAGGAGCAATTACCCGTCCACTGGAAATTGCGCAGCGGTTCCAGAAAGCGATTAAAAATAGCAAATAGGTAAAAGTATATATTTAAAGTTAATATTAATAAATACCAAAGGGGATATAACAGTTAAACTCTAAAGTTATCGGTTATGTCCCCTTATTTTCATGTTATAAAGAGTTATCCTACAACATTCTGGTAACGTAAAATGCCTTCAAATAGACTATAGCAATTATTTGCAATTGCATGTGCTGTTGCGGAACGGGTAGCAGAACATATATTTGGATTCTTACTACAGTATCCATAGAATAAACAGTCTATCAAAAACAGTTGCCCGACTTTAGCTGCAACTGAACCGGACTGAAGAGGACTTTCATTATAACCACATTGTAATACTACTGAAGCAAATTCAGCTCCTGCAGATTTTGGAAAATGTGTAATAAGGATTACAGGAACATGGCGGTTGGAAGCAATCTGTAAGGTGTCACACATGTCTTTGGTAGAACCTGAATAAGAGAAGAAAAGGATGGTATCTTCTGAATCAGCCATTGCAATCGCACTGGCTTGCATGTGAGAATCACAGATATGTATAAAATTAGGGGCAGCCGTTGAAAAACGGGATCATGCTTCCATTGCCATAATCATACTTCCCTCCTGACCGAAGCAATATACACGGCGGGAACGCGAAAGAATTGATATTGCTTTAGACATTGATTCTTCATCATAAAGTGCATAGCTTTCGTTTAAAGAAAGAAGATTTGCTGCGTGAACTTTAGCACATATAGTGGAAATAGAATCTTCTGAAGATATGGGTTCAGCGGAATTATTTGAATCGCCAAGATCAGTTGTACGGTCTGCCTGGGCTAATGCCAGTTTAAAAGCGTTATATCCGGAGAGACCTAATCCCCGGCAAAAACGGGTTATGGTAGCTTCGGATACATCGCAGTTTTCAGCTAAAGAAGTAATAGAAAGATATTGAGTTTCTGCGGTATGAGAAAATACATAATCTGCCAGCTTTTTTCCAGATTTGGTAAGGGAGTGATATTGTTCTGTAATGGAATCAAGAATATTGTCTGCCATATAAAACCTCCATCAAGATGTAAAATAATGCCATAAATTGCTCTTTTATTTGCTGAATTGTAAAAAATATTATAGAGTAAGATTTAATTGTGCACAAGAAAATATTATCTTTATATTTACAAATGAAAATAGGCAACAAATTTATAACAAAAAGTATAATTAAACCAGACAAAAATCAATAAAATTGTGTATGTTCTACTAAAATATTTTCATATACAAGCATCATTAAAAATAATTTTATTTAATGTTATTATAACTTAAAATAAATGAAAAACATGAAAGTTTTATAAAAATTGTAAGAAAAAAGCTATATATGGATGACATTCAGTAGAATGTAAAACACTGTAAAAACTTTTGAAAATTGGCCATTATACTGCAAACGATACATAAGACCATAAATATCATGTAATCAACAGAGCTATCCTGGCGAAAATAGAATATATGTAAGAAGAGAAAAAGCTGCCTGTATTATTTGGAAAGCTGCCCGTTTTTGACGGATATTATTGACAAAAACGGGCAGATACTATAATATATAGTCAACATATACAAAAAAAACAAAATAATAGCTAAAAAATATATAAAATACACAAAAAATAGCGGAAAATATGAGAAGATATTTAGAAATCAAAGAAGAATTAATAAAAATAGTTGCAGAAATGGAACCGGGAAAACCGCTTCCCTCCCGACCTCATTTATGTGATAAATTAGAGACTACGAGAACAACTCTTGATCGTGCTATTCAGGAGTTAGAGAAAGAGGGAGTGGTTTATTCTAAGGCTGGAAGTGGTACTTATGCTATTGGTATTCTCCAAGGAAAGGTGGATACAGTAGAAAATTGGGGAGTAATTGTCCCGAGCATCAGTGAGGAAATTTATTCATTACTTACACGTGGGATTGAAAATATAGCTTGCCGTAGAGGTGCAAATATTATTCTATGTAATTCTGATAACGATCCAGAAAAACAGAAATATTATATAAAAAGACTTCTTTTAGCGGGTGTAAGCGGATTTATTATTGTTCCCATTATTTCTTATAATGTGGAGGTTAGCAATATTTTATATGGAACATTACTCAAGTCCAATATTCCATTTGTATTATGCAATCGTTCAGTGGAGGGAATACATGCGCCTACAGTACGCTCCAATGATTTTTATGGAGGTTACATTGCTACTAAGCATTTGATTTCCAAAGGATATTGTTCCATAGCCTATATCGCACAGACTATATACAGTGTAAGCATAGAACGTTGTCAGGGTTATATAAGTGCTTTAATGGAGAACGGCTATGAAATAGATAGGAGTATGATTATTATCCCTTATGAAGAAAGAAAAAATGGAGTATATGAAAATATGAAACAGCTTCTTTCGCAGGAAAAAAAACCTGATGCGGTATTTTGCTTTAATGATAAGGTAGCTGTAAATGTCTGTCGTGCTGTGCAGGATATGGGGCGAAAGGTTTCGGAAGAAGTGGGTATCATTGGCTATGATAATAATATTTATGCATCTGTCAATCATCCACCTATTACCACGATTTCCTTTAAAAGTATGGAAATTGGGGAAAAGGCAGCAGAAATATTGGTAAAACTGATCCGAGGAGAAAAGCTAAATTCTAATTTTAATGAATACCTGTATCAACCCAGTATTGTGGAGAGGGAAAGTTGTCTTGGAAAAGGAAAAAAATAAATTTTAGGGAGGAATATAAATGAAATCAGAGTATCATGGCATTTATGCCGCATTGGTAACACCCTATACATCTGAAGGAAAAGTGGACTATAGGGAATTACAGAAGTTGGTGGATTATTTGATCTGTCAAGGTTTGGAAGGCTTCTATGTAAATGGAAGCACTGCAGAAGCGTTTCTTTTGTCAGAGGAAGAAAGAAATAGTACGATTAGAGCAGTGGTAGAAGCAAATTCTGGGCGAGCAAAGGTGATTTGTCATGTAGGAGCTATTTCTACAGAACAGGCAATAAGTTTTGCTAAAAATGCAGAAAAGTGTGGAGCAGATGCAGTTTCTGCAATTAGTCCATTTTATTATAAGTTTAGTGAAGCAGAGATTGTGCAGTATTATCAGGATATTATGAGTTCTACAGAACTTCCTATGTTTGTATATAATTTTCCGAATTTTTCCGGATTTTCTCTTACAGCAGAGGTTTTGGAAAAATTGAATCGCAATAAAAATTTGGTGGGAGTAAAATTCACAAGTTCAGATATGTTTTTGTTGGAACAGATTAAGACTCTTCATCCGGAATTAGTAGTATGGAATGGATTTGATGAAATGCTGTCAGCCGGATTGGTTATGGGCGCAGATGGTGGAATTGGTAGTACCTATAATTGCATGCCGAAACTGGCACATAAGGTATATGATGCTTTTGAAGCTGGGAATTTGAAAGAAATGCACCTATATCAGGCAAGAATGAATAAAGTAATTAAAACAATCTGTAAATATGGGGTTTTTGCATCAGTAAAAGAAATATTGGAAATGGATGGTTTTGCTTTTCATGGGGTACGCAAACCTTTTACTCCAATGACAGAAGAAGGAAGAAAAGAGCTTCGTAGGGTATATGAAGAAATAATTATTCCAAATAGGTAGAGCGAAGTAAAACACAATAGAAAACAGTAAAAACTAATAATGTGTATATAAAAGGAGGTCTTTTTATGAAGAAAAAAATTTTAGCTGCAACTCTTGCATTATCAATGGCAATTGCAACAATGGGGACTGCAATGTCAGTATATGCGGCAGATGCGACAGAGAGCGGTACATTAAAATTAGTGCTTTCTACAAATGATGGATCTACAACTGATGACCGTGTGCCGACACCATGGATGAATCATAATCTGGCTACATCCCTGATGTTCAGAAATCTTTTGATTGCTGACAGCTCTTTACAGGAAACAAGTCCGGATTTGGCAGAAAGTGTAGAAGTAAGTGATGATGGATTAACATATACCATTACTATGAAAGATGGAGTGAAATGGTCTGATGGTGAAGATATTACTGTGGATGATGTAATCTGGTCTATAAACATGGTTCAGGAAGCAGCCAGAAAAAATAGTATTTATTCCGCTGCTTTTGGTAATATTACAGATCTTACCGCAGATGGAAACGTAATTACAATGAAACTTGGTACACCGTATGCACAGATGAAAGATATTTTGGCTCAATTTTCTATTTTACCAAAACATTGTCTTGAAAAAGAAGATGGAGAATCTATAGATTCCTGTTCTTATTGGACTGCTCCTGTGACTTCTGGATATTATACGGTAGGTGAATTTAATACAGGGAATTATTTTACATTAGTTCCGAATACTTATTATGAGGGAACTGCACCGAAAATACAAAATGTAACAGTTTCTTTTGTATCGGATTTCTTGACAGCTGCACAGTCTGGATCGGCAGATTTCCTTTATGGAAATGCTTCTGATTTGGTAGATGGAATGGCGCAGTTGGATAATTACACTTCAATTCCAGTTGATGTATTGTTTTATAAATATTTTATTTTTAATATGAAGGGAATTGATGGTAAAGAAAATGAAGCAATGCAGTCTGTAGATGTTAGAAAGGCACTCATTGAATGTATTGACCGCGCTACTTTGGCAACACTTTATCCAAATGCTACAGTTATTAACAGTGGTGTGCCAAATAGTGATGAAGCATATAACGGATATGAATATGCCTTTGATGCGGAGAAAGGAAAGGCAGATTTGGAGGCTTCTGGATATGACATGAGCCGTCCTTTGAAAATTTGCTATTATAATAATGATCAGACCAGTATTGATTTGATTAATACTGTAGTTTATTATCTTGAGCAGGCAGGACTTACTGTTGAAGCAACTTTATCAAATGATGGAACTACAGATTTGTTTACAACTAGGGATTATGATATAGGCTTTAAAGGTTTAAGTAGCTTCTCTATGAATGAGTGGTATGCAGAGTATATGAGCAATAGTGCAACCTTTGCCAATATTTTCGGCGGAGATACACAATTTGACGAGGCTGTTTCTGCATTGAGTGCAGCAAATACTCAGGAAGATAGAGATGCGGCACTTGATACGCTTCAAACTTTAGAACAGGAAAATCTTTATAAGGTTCCTCTTTTTACAGTAGGTAATTATGTATATCTTAGTGACAGTGTAGAGCTTCCTGATGGTGTGGAGTTTTGTAATCCACTTTACACTTGTGATATTGATTATGTAGACTGGAATGTAAAATAATAAAAAAGATAAAGAGAAGTTAGGGCAAATGGATAACTGGAGAGGGGAATCTGCAGAATATTGCGGTTCCCTTCTTTCGATATAGTTTGCAGGATTGGAGCAAAACTTATGATTAAATATATTTTAAAAAAATTACTACAGATGATTCCGATGCTCCTAGTGATTAGCTTAATCGTTTTTCTGGGATTACGTGCCACGGGTATTGATCCTATTACCTATATGGTAAGTATGGAAGTGCAGGCGCAGTCTCCGGAAATTGTGGAACAGCTTCGGGAAAATTTAGGGTTAAATGATCCTCTGATCGTTCAGTATTTCAATTGGCTAAAACAAATTGTCACCGGTGATTTGGGCTATTCTTTTGGTGGACAGAGTATAGCTTCAATTGTAGCAGTGCGATTGCCATATACACTGGAATTGTCTGGATATGCGTTGGTTTTCAGTACAATTATTGGTGTGGCCATTGGAATTTTCAGTGCAGCAAGACAAAATGGAGTGGTGGATTATGTGGGAAGAGTTTTTGCAGTTCTCGGTCAGGCAGTGCCACAGTTTTTAGTTGGAATTATTTTGATACAGATTTTTTCTATCAAGTTAGGTTGGTTCCCTTCCGCAAACCGAGTCAGTCCAGATGCAACTAATAAAATATATGATGCGTTTATTCACTTATTTTTACCAGTACTGACGCTTACCATCGGTATGGTAGCGGTGTTGATGCGATACGCTCGAAATACTATGTTGGATGTGATGAATAGTGATTACATCCGTACAGCCAGATCAAAGGGAATTCCAGAGTGGAAGGTTTATATGAAACATGGCTTTCGGAATGCCATGAAACCGGTATTGATTATTGTTATGTTTAGAATTCCAGTGTTGATAGGTGGATCAGTGGTTATTGAGTCAGTATTTTCTTATCCTGGAATTGGATTGACAATGACTAATGCCATTGTATCTAATGATTATCCAACTGTTATGGTTATTACATTGATTATTGCAGCAGTAATGTTGATTTGTTCTTTTATGGTGGATGTCTTAAACGCGCTGCTAGATCCGCGTGTACGATTAAGTGAATAAAGGGAAGAGGGGTTATATGGAAAATACAAAGACAGTAAGTATTAAAAAACAGAATAAAAGTGCGGCCTCTTCTCTAATGAAGAAAAACATTCGTAAATTTATGAGAAACAAGCTGGCGGTTCTGGGACTGGTTATTGTAGTAGCCATGACTGTTGCTAGTATTATGAGCATGGTATTGAAAGTGGATTATTCTACACCAGATTTGCAAAATATGAAAGTAGGGCCTGGTACGAATGGGCATATTTTAGGCACAGATACTATTGGAAGGGACTTATTTGCCAGAGTGTTGTTTGGGGGATGCTACTCTATTTTTATTGGCGTATTTTCATCAATAATGTCTGGCATTATTGGAGCAGTATTAGGGGCAGTTGCGGGATATTTTGGAGGTCGAGCAGATAAATTTTTGGTTAGGGTATCTGAATTGTTTCAAACTTTTCCCCAACTGGTACTTGTGATGATGCTGGTGGCTATTTCTGGCACAAGGGGAATGGCAAATATCATTATGATTTTTACTTTTACGGGTTGGATGACCACTTTCCGTATGGTAAGAAACGAGTTTATGAGTATCAAGTCGGAAACCTATGTCAAAGTTTGTGAGGCTTTTGGGATGGGAAGAATTAATATTATGTTTAAGCAGATTCTTCCAAATGTAATGACTCCAATCATTGTATCTACTACAACTAATGTGGCAGTATATATTCTTCAGGAAGCTACATTAAGCTTCATTGGACTTGGAATCTCTGACCAGACACCTACATGGGGAAATATTCTAAATGCTGCTAAAAGCGTAGCTGTAGTGACAAATCAGTGGTGGATATGGGTATTTCCGGGATTAGCAATTACGTTATTTGTACTTGCAATCAATTTTCTGGGGGATGGTATCCGAGATGTCATGGATGCAAAACAGCAGTAAGGAGGAACTTCATGGATAATCAGAAAATTATATTAAATGTTGAAAATCTTAATACAACGTTTATATCTGATAAAAAAGAAATTAAAATTGTAAAAAATGTTTCCTTTCAGGTAAAAAGGGGAAAGGCACTTGCTGTTGTAGGAGAATCTGGCTGTGGAAAAAGTGTGACCATGAATTCTATCATGCGTTTTCTGGGGAAAAATGCGATTGTGAAAGCAGACAACATTCAGTATAATGCATTGCATGATGGAAAAGTGACAGAGTATCATCTTGAAAGTATTACCAAACCAAATGGATCAGAAATGCGTTCATTAAGGGGACCGGATTTAGCCATGGTCTTTCAGGACCCTATGTCAAGTCTGAATCCTGTCTATAAGGTAGGAGATCAGGTAGCAGAGGGACTTTTACAGCATAATAAAGGAATGAAAAAAGCAGAGGCAAGGGAAAAAGTTTTGGAAATGTTCCGTAAATTGGGAATTCCAGATCCAGAAGAACGTATTGACTGCTATCCGCATCAATTTTCAGGCGGTATGAAACAGCGAGTGGTAATTGCGATTGCCATGATTTGTAATCCAGAACTAATTATTTGCGATGAACCGACTACGGCACTGGATGTAACTATTCAGGCCCAGATTATGGAGCTTCTTAAATCTCTTCAGGTAAACGAAGGAAAATCTATTATTCTGATTACACATAATATGGGTCTTGTAGCAGAAATGGCAGATGAAGTCTGCGTTATGTATATGGGACGTGTGGTAGAATTTGGAAGTCTTGAAGATATTTTTGATCATACCAGTCACCCTTATACAAAAGCTCTTTTACGCAGTGTGCCGGTGCTTGGTTTGGGTGATAATCAGAAGTTGGAGACGATTCCTGGAGTTACGCCAAACCCAGTTGACTTGAAAGAGGGATGCGAATTTGCTGATCGTTGTTCTGAATGTATGGAAAAATGTCGTAGAGGAAAAATTCCAATGTTTGAAGTCAGTATCGGGCATAAAGTTCGTTGTCTGAAATATGATTCTTATCCGGAGGTGAAATAAAATGGAAACGGAAAAGAAGGAGGTAATTTTTAAAATCAAAAATCTGAAAACCTGGTTTCCTATTAAAAAGGGGCTTATGAAAAAAATAGTAGGGAATGTAAAGGCTGTGGATGATGTCAGCATTGAGGTGTATAAAGGAGAAACACTGGGAATAGTAGGAGAATCTGGCTGTGGAAAATCAACCTTTGGAAAGACTGTTATGATGCTTGAGAAACCTACAGACGGAGAGGTTTTATTTAATTATAACGGTGAGTATAAAGATGTTACAAAATTTACTAAGAATGAAATGTTTGAGTTCAGAAAAAAAGTACAGATGGTTTTCCAAGATCCATACTCTGCATTGAATCCGCAGAAAAAGATTTATACTTCTTTTGAAGAACCCTTAAAAACGCATGGGGTGAGTTCTGTGGAAGAACGGGAAAAAATTATGAATCGTGTATTGAAAATGGTTAATATTCAGCCGGATTATCTGATGCGTTTTCCACATGAATTTTCTGGAGGACAGCGCCAGCGTCTGTGTATTGCAAGAGCACTGGAAGTAACACCGGAAGTTCTTATTTGTGATGAACCGGTATCTGCACTAGATGTCTCAATTCAGGCACAGGTACTGAACTTGATGAAAGAAATTCAGAAAGAGATGAATCTTACCTATCTGTTTATTGCTCATGATCTTTCTGTTGTTCAGTATATGTCGGATCGTATCATGGTTATGTATCTTGGAAAAATTGTGGAAGTAGCAGATTCCAAAGCTTTATATGATGAGCCATTACATCCTTATACAAAGGCTCTGATTTCCGCAATTCCTGTAGCAGATATACATTACAAAAAGAAACGCCAGGTACTGGAAGGAGAAGTACCTAGCCCAATTCACAAACCAAGTGGTTGTGCATTTCACAATAGGTGTCCTTACTGCATGGATATCTGCAAAAAAGAAGATCCTGCTCTTCGTTATCATGGAGCAGACGGACACATGACTGCGTGTCATTTATATGATGGAAGTGAGGTAAATGCATGATTTATACAGATTTGAATAATCTTGAACGTTATCTTGGAATGAGAAAACATCTGGATACAGCGATTCATTATATTAAAGAACATTCTCTAAATGATCTGAAAAAGGGATGCAATGAAGTTGATGGTGATTTTGCATTTATCAATTGTTTTGAATACGAAACATTACCGGAAGAAAAAACATTCTTTGAAGCTCATGAGAAATATGCCGATATCCATATGGTGATTTCCGGAGAAGAAAAGATGGGTGTTAGTGATATGTCTCTGATGACAGTGACAGCAAAAGATGAAGAAACGGATTCCATTGAATGCCATGGTCCGGTTGAACATTACATGGATTTGACACCTGGAAAAGTGTTGATCGTATTTCCTGAAGATGCTCATAAAGTGAAAATTATGAAAGATCAAGTTACACAGGTAAGAAAAGCAGTTGGAAAAGTACTGGTTACAGAGTAAATAGAAAAGGGATATAGGAAAGAATAGGAGGACTAAGAAGATGAAGGACATTACAAAATATCAGGGAATTATTCCGGCTTTTTATGCATGCTATGATGACAATGGAGAAATCAGCCCGGAGAGAGTAGAAGCTCTTATCAGACATCTGATTGCAAAAGGCGTGAAAGGTGTTTATGTAGGCGGTTCTTCAGGAGAGTGTATTTATCAGAGCGTTGCAGACAGAAAGCTGGTTTTGGAACATGTAATGAAGGCGGCAGAAGGAAAATTGACAGTGATTGCACATGTGGCATGCAACAATACTGCTGACAGTAAAGAACTGGCAGCACATGCAGAGTCACTGGGTGTTGACGCAATTGCTGCAATTCCTCCGATTTATTTCCATCTGCCAGAGTATGCGATTGCAGAATACTGGAATGATATTTCCAGTGCGGCACCGAATACAGACTTTGTAATTTATAATATTCCTCAGCTTGCAGGAGTAGCCCTGACTATGCCTCTCTTCCGCGAAATGAGAAAGAATCCGAGAGTAGCAGCAGTGAAAAACAGTTCAATGCCTGTACAGGATATCCAGATGTTTAAAATGGAAGGCGGAGAAGGCTTCGTTGTATTTAACGGTCCGGATGAGCAGTTAGTATCAGGACTTGCTATGGGAGCTGATGGAGGTATCGGAGGTACTTATGCAGTAATGCCGGAACTTTATTTAAAAATCAAAGAGCTGACAGATGCTGGAAAAGTAAAAGAAGCCAGAGAAATCCAGTATGCAGCAGATGCGATTATTTATGCAATGTGCGAGTGTCATGGAAATTTATATGCGGTTATGAAAGAAATCCTTCGTATCCGTGAAAACCTGAACATTGGTGGCGTAAGAAAACCATTACCGGAAATCATCCCGGAAGATATGGAACAGATTAAAAAATGTGCCGGAATGATTGACGAAGCGATTAAAAAATACTGCTAACGAAGAATCGTAACTGTTCAATATTTTCGCAGCTACCCCAAATTATAAAAAGGATGGACTGATTTATGAAGACATTTCTGAGTGTTGACAGGAGGCTTTTGAATCCCCAGGCAATAGAAAATGTGGAACTGAAAGTAGCAGTTCCGACAAAAGATACAAAAAATAATCCGCTATTCATTCAGGACATGCCTTGGGAAATCAGGATTGATAATGGATATCCCAATGTGATTTATGATAGCAGAGAACAGATTTTTCACTGCTATTATACATTATTTATAGAAGATAAAGATACAGAAGGTACTACTTTGCAGGAGCGTACACAGAGAAATTACAGACCAAGAATGGATCGAGTGACTTCTCTGGCGTATGCCCACAGTAAGGATGGAATCCACTGGGAAAAACCTTCGCTTGGTCTTGTAGACTGGCGTGGAAGCAAAAAAAATAATCTTTTGTTCCGATATGCGCATGGAACAGGGGTTATGCTTGATGAGCAGGATAAGGATGCCGGACGCAGATTTAAAATGGTGACTAAAGTTGATGTTCCGGGACATGGAGCGCATATGGCGGTTGGTTTTTCTAAGGATGGAATTCACTGGGGAGAATTGATTCCCTGGCCGGAATATAATCCACAGGCAGACAGCCATAATTTTCCATTCTGGAATGAAGAAGAACAATGTTATATGTTAATTTCCCGTATATGGAAAGACGGAATCCGTGTGACGACCATTAGTCATAGCCAGGATTTTATCCACTGGAGTGAACCTATAGAAATGCTTCGTGGAAGAGGATATGAAAACCAGATTTATTCTATGCCCGTATTTAAAGCACAGGATCTGTATCTGGGTCTGGCATCTATAATTCACGAAGGGGACAGAACAAAAGAAAACTTTGACTGTGTGGATTGCGAACTGGCCTGGTCTGCGGATGGTAAGAAATTTGACTTTGAAGCAATGGATCAGCCGGTAATTCCAAGAGGCACCGGACACTATCCGGATGGAGAATTTGATAATTCCTGTATCTATGCGTCATCACCTGTGATAGATGGACAGAAAGTATGGGTCTACTATATGGGTGGAAATGGACAGCATACAAATTTCCGGGAATCTTCACTGGGAAGAGCATACTGGGAAGTGGATAAATTTGCCTGTTGGACAGGAAGAAAAGAAGGCATTGAAAGCATTCTGACTACAACTACGTTGACTTTAAGCGGAGATTATGTAGAAGTGTTGGCAGATGTAGTTGATACAGAAAAAGACTGGGAGCTTGCAGCTTCTGTTCATCCGGTCTGGACAGAAAATGCTTATGAAGGATTGAGAATAGAAGATGCTGTGGCAGAAAAATCCGGCCGATGGATTCGTATTTCATGGAAAGGGGAAAAACTTCCGGACAAAAGCGGATGCATCCGATTTAAATTTCAAAATTTGAAAATCTGGGCTGTCCGTGGAGAGATGGAATATAAAGGTCATCGCCTCTGGGAAGGCGCAGATATGGAAAACGAAGGAATGTAAATAAAAAAGATATATTAATATCCTGGCAAATAAGAGACATTTAAGTTTCATACCTGTCAGGATATTTTTAGTTTATTCTACTCATATTTAAACTCTCCGCAATGGAGAAATCATATACAGACGGATTTTTCTACAGTTTCTGAGAAGCGAGATAATAAGCCCCCAGAAGTCCGGCAGAATTTCCAAGTTTTGCGCTTGAAATCTGTACATGTGCAAAGCTGGACATAACCATCTGTGGGATTCGTGCGTGAATTTGTTCCAGAATGTAAGGCTGAACCATAATACCACCACCGAGAACTATGCTGGAAGGATTAAAAATATGAATCAGAGTTGCAAGACCAAGTACGATTTCATCAATCCATTTGCTTACAACTTCTTTGATTTCTGGGTGTTCTAAATTAGCAAAAATTTGACGGCCGTTGGTAAGAGACGGGTCTACAGCGGAAACCATTTTTACCAGAGCAGTGGCGGAAGCGTAACGTTCATAACATCCGTCAAATGGGTCTGTGCCGGCGAGTTTTTCTTCTGCGTGGGTAATGATGGCACCAAATTCTCCTGCTGAGAAAGAAGAACCATGGTAAACATGTCTGTTTTCAATGATCGCTCCGCCGATACCAGTTCCGTAGGTAAGGCAGAGAAAAGAATCTTTTCCTTTTCCGGCACCGAAGATGGCTTCTCCGAGTGCTGCGCTGTTGACATCGTTTTCTACTGCGACAGGAACATGGAAGCGTTCCTGAAGGACTTTCTGAAACTGTGTGTCCGTATAATCCGGGATATTGCTGTTGGCATAAATAATATACCCATCTTCAGGATTTACCTGTCCTGCGGTACTGATGCCAATCGCATCGAAAGGAAGATATTGTTCCGCAAGACTGCAGACAGTATTTAGAATATGTGGACCGCCTTTGAAAGCTTCTGTCGGGCATTCTTTAGTTTTTTCGAGATGTCCGTCCTGGCAGATTCCGTATTTGATCGCGGTTCCGCCAATATCAAAGACCAGAATTTTCATAAGAGACTCCTTTCGTTTTTGAGTTTGGTTTTGTGGTATGTTTTTGTTTTTCATAATATCTTTCTTTGAGTATAGCATATGGAAAATGGAAAGTCATTACAAAATGAAAAAAATAGTTTCATAAAAAATAATGATATAAAATAATTTTCAATAACAGGATAAATATACACCATTCTGCCGCAAGAGGAAGCCGTGCATGGAACACCGCATGTGCAGTGAGATTGATGTTTTCCAGTAAATTCGTTTTTGAGTCATTTGACTTTAGAACAGACGAAATTGTACCGGGTAACACCGCTTCTGAGTTTGGATGCTATTATCTGGATGCAAATGAAGCAGTGAAAGCAGAATCCAATAATAGTGAAAACACGTTCTAATATATGCTTGATACGTAACAATAGATGTGTAAGACTCTTATTATAATTGCAAGTAATATCAGAAGAGGACAGGAAGCTGTTTTCGGATATTGTGGATTATAATAAGAGTTTTTATGTATTTTGAAACAGGAAAGGAAAGAAATATAAATGAAATTATTGATAGTACGTCACGGAGACCCTGATTATACCATAGATTCTCTTACAGAGAAGGGATGGAGAGAGGTTGAGTTTCTCTCAGAGAGATTAACAAAACTGGAGATCAGAGACTTTTATGTTTCACCGTTGGGAAGGGCAAAGGATACTGCTTCCCCTACCCTGAAAAAGATGAACCGAACAGCCACAGAATGCGACTGGCTGCGGGAGAATGGCACAGGCTACTGCCCATATTGTGGTATCAGTGGAATACAGGCTGGCGCCTGAACACAGATTTCCGGTACCGTTGGAGGATTGTTATGCTGCAACCAGGGAATTATATACTAATCAGCTGATCATAAATACAGATCCTGAGGAAATTACAATTGTAGGTGATAGTGCAGGGGGAAATCTGGCAGCAGCAGTATGTCTCTTGGCAAGAGACCGGGGCGAATTTATGCCCAGACGCCAGATTCTGATTTATCCGGCACTGGGAAACTGTTATACAGAGAAATCTCCCTTTAGATCTGTGCAGGAAAATGGCAGTGATTATCTTTTGACTGCTGTAAAAA
The DNA here is from genome assembly GCF_033096465.1 of Blautia luti. NCBI lineage: Bacteria > Bacillati > Bacillota > Clostridia > Lachnospirales > Lachnospiraceae > Blautia > Blautia luti. The sequence goes on from NZ_AP028156.1 coordinate 89,679, forward strand.
TGGAGGATTATCTTAATTTGTATCAAAGTTCACCGTCAGATAGAAATAATCCATATTTTGCTCCGATTGTTGAAGAAAATCTTAAAAATCTTCCGGAAACCCTTATCCTTACAGCTGAATATGATCCTCTCCGTGATGAGGGAGAGGCATATGGAAAGAAGCTGCGGGAAGCCGGAAATCAGGTGGAAATCCGTAGAATAAGCGGTGCATTTCATGGATTTTTTGCGTTGGGATTTAAGTTTTTGCATGTGCAGGAAAGCTTTGGATATATTAATCAATTTCTGAATGCAAGCTATGAAAAAATTCTGCATCTGAGTATAAATGATGAAAAGATAAAGTGACCGGAAGGCGAAAAATATGAGAACAGAATATTCTAATTGGAGAAAACTGGATAATGCAGCTCTGGCATTTCCGCTTGTAACAGGGGAAAATGATACAAGAGTTTTTCGTTTTTACTGTCAGCTGAAGGAGGAAGTGGACAGTGATATTCTTCAGCAGGCTTTGGACAGAACTATGGAGAAATATCCATTGTTTCAGGCAGTATTGCGAAAGGGTCTTTTCTGGTTTTATCTGGAGCACAGCCATATCAGGGCATTGGTAAAACCGGAGACAGAGCCGCCTTGCAGCCGTCTGTATATTCCAGACAAAAAATCCCTGCTGTTTCAGGTGAGCTATTATAAAGAACGAATTAATTTTGAAGTGTTTCATGCGTTGACAGATGGCACCGGAGCCATGCATTTTCTCCAGGAGCTTGTACAGAATTATCTCATTCTGGCCCATCCAAAGGAGAATTTTCCGGAGATAAGAAGGGAGAAGAAAACAGGTCGCGGAAACATAGAGGAAGATAGCTTTTCCCAGTATTATTCTTCAGATATTCCCAAGAACAGGGAGAAGAAAAAAGCAGCTGTAAAGCTGAAGGGAGAGAAGCTGGTCCATTCAGATATGCATATCTCGGAAGTAGTTCTTTCTGTAAAAGAGGTTCATCAGAAGGCCCGTTCCTACGGTGTGTCCATAACAGTGCTACTTACAGCTGTGATGCTCTGTTCTATCCGTGAGGAGATACCAAAGAACCAGCAGAAGCGTCCGGTGACATTGATGATACCTGTAAACCTGAGAAATTATTTTCCGTCTCAGTCCATGACAAATTTCTTTGGATGGATTGAGGTTGGTTATACTTTTTCTGATACAACAACCTTTGAAGAAGTATTGGCGGATGTAAAGCTGCAGTTTGAACAGGAACTGGAAAAAGATAAAATAGCCATGCATATGAATGACTATGTAAGGATTGAGAAAAATATATTTGTCCGTGCCGTTCCTCTGGAAATTAAGAAATATTTTCTGATGATCGGAGCGAATCTGGGAAGCAGAAGTATTACTGCTGTTTACTCTAATATTGGTATTATACGTCTTCCTGAGGAGTATAGAGAATATATCCGGCATTTTGGGATTTTTGCCAGTACGAATTCCCTGCAGATGTGTTCCTGCTCTTATGGAGATGAGATGGTGCTGGGATTTACTTCCCAAATACCGGATGACAGTATTCAGAGAAACTTCCGGAGAATGTTAAGTGAGGAGGAAATTCCCCATAGAGAGTTAAAGAACGATTTTCCCGGCTGCGGCGAACAGCAGAGACTGGAAAGAAAAGAAAATCAGAGGATTGTGCAGACCTTTAGTTTTCTGTGTCTGGCAGTTGCTGCTCATATCTGTGATTGCCATTTTGTAGGATCGGTTTACCGGATGGAGAGGCTGGTCTGTGGATTTTATTCTTCCTTTTGGAGTTTTGTCGGTTCAGTTTTCTGTTCCGGTGATTGCAAGAGTAAACCGTCTGAAACGAGAAGAATATCTGTTTTATCTTGTGCAGGCATTAGCATTCTGACACTGGCAGCATTGTTTATTTTCTGCAAGAAGGATACCTTACGGGAATTTCATAAAAAGCTTAGGATGTAAGAAAAATACAGGGAAGAAAATAGAGGTTATTAGCAGTTAAATATAAATTATAGAATTATATAAGCACATGTTGTTGAGTTTTATAAGACATTAGAGTAGTATATTATACTAGGGGTTGATACTTTGTGTAAATATTATTCTATACATGAATTTTCAAAAATTATAGGCGTATCTGCCCAGACATTACGAAATTGGGATGCCAATGGAAAACTTCATCCGCATCATACTACAGTAAGTAGCTATAGATATTATTCTGATGAGCAACTCAACCAGGTAATAAATGTAAAGCCTAAAAAACGCATTACAATTGGATATTGTCGCGTTTCCAGCCATAAACAGAAAGATGATCTGGAACGACAGATTGATAATGTTAAGACATATCTTTTGGCAAAAGGACAGCCGTTTGAGATAATAAGTGATATCGGTTCCGGGATTAATTATAAGAAAAAAGGACTTCAGGAATTGATCAGGCGAATATCTCAAAATCAGGTTGAAAAGGTTGTTGTTTTATATAAAGATCGGCTATTACGATTTGGTTTTGAGCTGATAGAATATATCGCTTCACTTTATAATTGTGAGATTGAGATTATTGATAATACTGAAAAATCCGAACAGCAGGAACTTGTTGAAGATCTGGTTCAGATAATCACAGTATTCAGTTGTAAATTACAAGGAAAACGAGCGAATAAAGCTAAGAAACTTATCCAGGAACTGATACAGGAGGAAACAGATGGTAAAAGCCATAAAAGTAATGCTGATACCAAACAATGTACAGAAAACTAAGATGTTTCAGTACGCAGGTGCTTCAAGATTTGCTTATAACTGGGCTTTGGCCAGGGAAATAGAGAACTATGAAAAAGGCGGCGGATTCATTTCAGATGCAGAACTCAGAAAAGAATTTACGAAGCTTAGACATTCTGATGAATATGTATGGTTACTGAATATCTCAAATAATGTGACCAAACAGGCAGTTAAAGATGCCTGTACTGCTTATAAGAACTTTTTCAGGGGGTTGCAAAAGTTCCCAAGATTCAAGTCAAAAAAGAGATCTATGCCGAAGTTCTATCAGGACAACGTTAAGATACGCTTCAGTAATACACATGTTAAATTTGAAGGCTTTTCTTCCAGCAGGAAAGCAAATAAACAAAAAATGAATTGGGTAAGACTTGCAGAACCTGGACGTATTCCGACAAATGTTAAATATATGAACCCGAGAATATCCTTTGACGGATTGAACTGGTGGATCAGCGTATGTGTAGAATTTCCTGACTGCAGGGAAACACTTAATGATGACGGAGTCGGCATAGACCTGGGAATCAAAGATCTGGCTGTCTGCTCTGATGGGACTAAGTATAAGAACATCAATAAGAGTCAGAAAGTAAAGAAATTAGAAAAACAGAAACGCAGATTACAGCGTAGTATCTCTCGTTCTTACGAGAAAAATAAGAAAGGGGAAAGTTACTGTAAAACAAATAATGTAATCAAAAAGGAAAAACTTTTATTAAAACGAAATCACAGATTAACAAACATCCGTAAAAATTATTTAAATCAGACCATATCGGAGATCGTAAATCGAAAACCAAGATTTATATGTATTGAAGATCTGAATGTTAGCGGAATGATGAAAAACAGACATTTATTCAAAGCAGTTCAGGCACAGGGATTTTTTTGGTTTAGGAAACAGCTTGAATATAGGTGCAGCGATAAAGGAATTCAGCTTATTGTAGCTGATCGGTTTTATCCATCATCAAAGCTTTGCAGCTGTTGTGGAAACATCAAAAAAGATTTGAAGTTATCTGACAGAGTTTATAGATGTGAGTGTGGGAATATGATTGACAGAGATTTCCAGGCATCTATAAATCTCAAGACTTATGGAGAAAAATTTGCAAGTTGACACTGAAATGTTAATACAAATATGTACGGATACGTTAGTCCGAAATTTACGCCTATGGAGAGTACAAGAACTTGTGAGTAGATTGATATTTATAGCATCAAAAGCATACTCGTTGAAGTAGGAATGGAACATAGAAATTTATAACTTTTTATAAGTTTTCAGTAACGGTTTTACAAAGGACATGAAATACGATTTTACATCAATCATAGACAGACACAATATGGATGCCATTGCAGTAGATGGATTGGGGAATGGACAAATGAGTCCTGGGAAACCGAAGGAGGGATTTGACATCATTCCAATGTGGGTAGCAGATATGAATTTTCCTACAGTGCCGACCATTCCGGAAGCAATCATCGAGCGTGCGAAGCATCCGGCGTATGGATATTTTGCGCCAAGAGAAGAATATTTTCAGTCGATCATTGACTGGCAGACGAAGAGAAATGGTGTGACAGGACTGACCAAGGAACATATTGGTTATGAAAACGGTGTGCTGGGATGCGTCGTTTCTGCACTGACAGCTTTCGCAGCACCGGGGGATGCGGTACTGCTTCACAGTCCGACTTATATAGGTTTTACCGGGTGTATTGGAAACAATGGATTTAAGATGATCCACAGTCCATTAAGGAAAGATGAAAATGGAATCTGGCGAATGGATTTCGAAGATATGGATGCGAAGATTAAAGCTAATAGCATTCATGTGGCAGTATTTTGCAGCCCTCATAATCCTTGCGGACGAGTATGGGAGAAGTGGGAAATCGAGAAAGCAATGGAAGTTTATAAGGCAAATGACTGCGTTGTAATTTCTGATGAGATCTGGTCAGATCTGATCTTGGATGGCTATAAACATATACCGACTCAGTCTGTAAGTGAGGATGCCAGAAACAGGACAATTGCCGTTTATGCTCCGAGCAAGACATTTAATCTGGCAGGCCTGGTTGGTAGTTACCATATCATTTATAACAAATATCTCCGTGACAGAGTTGTAGCAAAGAGCAGCAAGCCGCATTACAATGAAATGAACGTTTTGTCCATGCATGCGTTGATCGGAGCGTATAAACCAGAGGGCTATGAGTGGGTAGATGAGCTTCGCCAGGCACTGACTGGAAATGTGTATTATGCCTGCAATTATATCAAAGAGCATTTCAAAGGCGTAGAAGTCAGCAGACCGCAGGGAACGTATATGCTGTTTCTGGACTGCACGAAATGGTGTGAAGAACACGGAAAGAGTATTGATGAAGTGGAGAAAGCAGGTTGGGATGTTGGTGTTGCATGGCAGGACGGAAGAATGTTCCTGCATCCGTGTGCAATTCGTATGAATCTGGCACTGCCGCTCAGCAGAGTGCAGGAAGCATTTGACAGACTGGATAAATATGTGTTCAATGCAGAAAAATAGCAGGATTGGACAAATGGCTGATTTAAGTGAAAACATGATGAACAGAATAATGTTTTTGACATTAATAGAAAGTCTAAATTGTATAGTATAAGGCGGTATGAGAATGTACACAGTAGAACGAATAGAAGAACTGGATTTTGGCTGTGAGGGCAGACCGGAAGGAATGAAAGATATGGTCAGGGTATTTCTGAAAGGAGAAAATGGTGAGGAAGAATCCCTGAAGGTTGAGGATGCCTGGCTGTATGCGCATGGAATTGACGAAGGTAGTAAAGTGGAGCTGACAGAAGACAAAAAACGGTTCCTGTTGATGAATTAAATAATAAAGCCGCATTTGTAAAATAAAAAGGTATATGAGTGTGGTTTTATAAAGGGAGAATAAAATGATAAAAGCTGTAATTTTTGATATTGATAATACGTTGTATGACTATGATAAAAACCATGTTTATGGAATGAAAGCTCTGGCAGATTATTGTGAGAGTGCCTTTGGAAAATCAGAAGAAGAAATGAGGAAATGCTATAAGGAAGCACAAAAAGTTATGCTGGGCAGAATCCGAACAGATACAGCTGCAATTCACAGTCGCCTGCTTCGAACTCAGATTATGTTGGAACTCTGGGAAAAGCCATTATTTCCACATGCCATAAATATGTATCATGCATACTGGGATACGCTGATTCGCCAGGCGCAACCGTCACTGGGAGTGAAAAAGTTTATGCAGGATTTAAAACGCAGAAATATTCGGATTGGAGTTGGAACGGATATGACTGCCTATATTCAATATAAAAAATTAACTGCATTAGGACTGGCACCATATGTTGATTTTATTGTGACCAGTGAGGAAGCAGGGGTAGAGAAACCAGATCCACATCTGTTTGAAATCTGCGTAGAAAAAGCCGGAGTTTCTGCAGATGAATGTGCATTTATCGGCGACAGCCTGAAAAAAGACGTAGAAGGTTCTGCGAAATGTGGATTAAAAGGTATCTGGTATACACAGGGAAAAGAGCCGGAAACAGAAGTGGAGTATCCAGTGATTCAGTCATTTGAGACATTGGACGTTGAGGAACTGATTCGATAATCTGGAATAATCCTAAGAAAATCTTAAGAATTTGTCCCTTTCATATTAAGATGCAAAGATTATTCTAATATCAGTAAAACAAATAAACAGTCAGAAGAACCTGAAAAAGATTTATAAAGTTATAGAAATGGTAACAGGTGTTCTGACAAAGAGGGAGGTGCAGAAAGTGGCGAATATTCTGGTCTGCGATGACGATAAGGACATCGTAGAAGCAATCAGTATTTATCTGGAGCAGGAAGGATATACGATTTTTAAAGCATATGACGGTCTGGACGCAATCAATATATTGCACAGTCAGCCGGTGGATCTGCTGATCATAGATATTATGATGCCGAAGCTGGATGGCATTCGGGCTACTTTGAAGATAAGGGAAGAGAATCCTCTTCCGATCATTATTCTTTCTGCGAAATCAGAGGATGCAGATAAGATCCTTGGATTAAATGTAGGTGCAGACGATTATGTGACAAAACCTTTTAATCCGCTGGAACTGGTGGCAAGGGTGAAATCACAGCTTCGAAGATATACAAGACTGGGAGCAGCAATACCTGTGGAGAATGCTCATATCTACGAGACAGGAGGTCTGAGCATAAACGATGACCTGAAGGAAGTCAGGGTAGACGGTGATGTAGTGAAGCTGACACCTATTGAGTACAATATCCTTCTTCTACTGATGAAGAATCAGGGAAGGGTATTTTCCATTAATCAGATTTACGAAAACATCTGGAATGAGGAAGCAGTTGCTGCAGATAATACAGTGGCAGTGCATATCCGGCATATCAGAGAAAAAATTGAGATTAATCCAAGAGAACCAAGATACCTGAAAGTTGTGTGGGGACTTGGATATAAGGTGGAAAAAATTTAACCAAATCAAGTAAGTCCCCTGCTTCAATTGCGAAAAGCAATAAGCAGTGGGTGGGGACTTGCTTGTATCAGGAGGCGTGCAAGCGCATTCTGATAAACTGCGAAGCAGTTATTTGGTTATGAGCAAGTAGCAAAGCGGATTGCGAATATCCGCTTGACAAAGCAATAAATTAAATAAAAAAGGAAAGGGACAAACATTATGAAGGGAAAAGGATACAGAAGCAGTTCTGTCAAGGCAATCTGGATCGTGATCGCGCATCTGGCAGCAGTTGTAGCAGCAGTCTGTGCAGCTATGTTTGTGATGATCTATCAGACTGGAATCCGCCTGGATGACAGAGGCAAAAGTTACACAGAATCAGAAGCATTTGAGAAACAGGTCAGCAACAGAGGATCAGATATTCTGGTCAGTCTGGCAGCGCAGGATGACATTAACTATCTGAAAAATGCTGGTTCATCGGCAGTAATCGATCTGGCAGAATTTGAGGAAAAAGGAAACACCCGTGATTCCATCAGAGATCTTTCTCTGAAAAATACTTCCGGGCTTGCGTACTCTGTAAGTGATCTTCTGGAGTGGGGAAAAGACTGGGAGGCAAACTATTATGAAGGTGTTTATGACGAAGATTCACAGGTCATAAGATGTGAATCTTCTGACGGAACCAGCCACTATTTTTATCGGACTGACTTTAAAAAGATGGTGGCAGATGGAACACTGAAAATTAATTACAATACAGATTTTCTTGAAGAAGATGATTTCGAATCAAAGACCGAGTCCGAGAAACTGGATACCGTAGCAGATGAACTTTATTACAGATATACCTCACAATCAGAGAATATCGGCAACGTTACGGATACCAGAACAAACACAGAATATCCGGGATGTTTTTTCGTAGAACTGAGTCAGCTGGACGAGAAATTTGCACCACAGGGAGCTGAGAATATCCTGGATGCGGTAAACAAAAGCACGGAATGGAATGGGAGACTGGAGGATGCATATAAGGAGTTATTCACACTTCTGGACTGCATCCGTGCCATACAGTCAGATGAACAGTTCAATGATTATGAAACATCACTGGCATCCGTCTTTCACAGCGTGGGAGACTATACCGAAGGGAGTACCAACCTCACATATCTTTTCGCAGATAAAGAAACACAGACAATCTATACAAATAAAAAAGCGTACAGCAGTTACGCACAGCTGGAGCAGAACCTTGAGACAATATTTAAAGAAAAAGCATATGCAGTTGTTTACCCGGAATTAAGTAAGTGTGTGACAAATATTCCGGATGCAGATCTGCAGGTGTGGAATCATACCATTGACCAGAGCTTTGACACAAAGGATTTTGTGTTTGCAGTTTCGGTTGATACGGAATTTTCTGTGGCAGATTCCATGGCTGATGAGGCAGAGAGCTATGAGACATATTCAAAGCTTATGTTTCCGATGCTGGCAGGAGCAATCTTCGGAAGTGTGCTCTGGCTGATCGGTATGGTGTGGCTGACTGTGACAGCAGGAAGGAAACCGAAGGATGAAGAAATCCATCTGAATGGATTTGACAGATGGTATACAGAAATTGCAGCAGGAGCAGTGATCGGTATATGGCTGGCAGGAACGATCATATCAGGAACTTTGATAGCCAACTCATCATTGGGTTACAGTCATGCGGTAGTGACAGTGATTGTTACCTGTCTCATATGTGGAACTTATACAATGGCATGGTTTCTGATCGGATATCTCAGCCTGGTAAGAAGAATAAAAGCAGGAACCTTATGGAAAAACAGTCTGATTAGAAAAGTTCTGAAATGGATTGGAAAATGCAGTGGGAAGCTTGCCGGTTTTGCCAGAGCTTTTTCCAGAAATACAGCAGAAAAAATAAAAGTTCTGCTTGTGGGAAGTGCGTTTTTATTCTTGCAGTTTCTGATCATCGGCTGCGTATTCAGTGGTGCAGGAGTATTCTTGCTGGCATTGCTGGCTGTAGATGTGGCTGCTATGATTTTTGCCATCCGAAAAGCGGACGGGCAGGATCTTATTATGGATGGCCTGAAGAAAATCAGCGATGGAGAACTGCAATATAAGATCAAAACAGATACACTTACCGGAAAACAGAAGGTGATGGCAGAATATATCAACAATATTGGCGGTGGTCTGGATGCTGCTGTGGAGAACAGCCTGAAAAAAGAAAGAATGCAGACAGAGCTGATCACAAATGTTTCCCATGATCTGAAAACACCTCTGACTTCTATTATCAATTATGTGGATCTGATGAAACGGGAAAATCCGACAGATCCGAAAATACAGGAATATTTACGCATCCTGGATGAGAAATCCCAGAGACTGAAGGTGCTCACAGAGGATGTGGTAGAGGCATCCAAGGCAAGTACCGGAAACATTAAGCTGGAGATGAATGATATTGATTTTGTGGAAATGGTGCAGCAGGTGATCGGAGAATTTGAAGAAAAATTCCGGGAAAGGAACCTTACCATGATGGTGCATTTCACAGACGAACCATCCATTATTTATGCAGACGGTCAGAAAATGTGGCGTGTTCTGGAGAATGTATTTGGCAATGTTGTGAAGTATGCAATGGAAGGCACCAGAGTCTATGCAGAAATCAGCAATCAGAATAAAAAAGTAATCTTTTCCCTCAAAAATATCTCTGCACAGCCACTGAATTTCTCCGCAGATGAACTGACAGAACGATTTATCAGAGGGGATGTGGCACGAAATACAGAAGGAAGCGGTCTGGGACTCTCCATTGCAAAGAGCCTGACAGAACTGCAGGGCGGAGAGTTTAAACTGCATCTGGATGGAGATTTATTTAAGGTAATAATTACTTTTGCAGCGAAGTAAACATCGTTAATCAGGGCAGAACATATGGAAGCAAGATCGGCTAACATGTGTTCTGCTTTTCCATGTAAACAACAGGTGTATAGAAAAAATCTTCTGGTAAGTCCAGACTATGTTTGATAAAATAAGTGTTATAATATCTGAATATCCATAATATTTCCAATTCATGAAGAAGGTGAGTACATATAATGAAGACATTAAAAAAGTACAAAGAACAGCAAATGCAGGATCTGGAATTTGCTAAGGGATATGAAGCGATTCAGCCGGAATTGGAAGTAATCAGGAAACGTAATGCACAAGAAGAGAGGACATAAAAAATGAACTACAGTTTTAACAGCAGAGTCAGATACAGTGAGACAGGCGAAGACGGCAGACTGACATTGCCGGGGGCTTTGAATTATTTTCAGGATTGCTGTACATTTCAGGCGGAGTCCATCGGGCTTGGTATGGAGGTACTGAAAGCAAGAGACAGGGCGTGGTTTCTTTCTTCCTGGCAGGTGATCGTAGATGAATATCCGGCTATGGGAACAGAAATCAAAATTACAACTGCACCTTATGATTTCAAAGGGTTCATGGGTATGCGTAATTTTACTATTGAAACTGCAGACGGCAGATTGCTTGCCTGGGCAAATTCAAATTGGACAAATCTTATTATCAGCAAGGGAATTCCGGCACGATTGACACCGGCAGATACAGACAACTATGTACTCAGCAAAAAGATGGAAATGGATTATGCTCCAAGAAAGATCAGTCTGCCGGATGACATGATATCTCAGGAACCATTCCAGGTGCAGAAACATCATCTGGATACAAATCATCATGTAAACAACTGCCAGTACATCTGTATGGCAGAAGATTTTCTCCCGGAAAAATTCAAAGTATATCAGATGCGTGCGGAATATAAGATGCAGGCAAAGCTGGGTGACATGATCTGTCCGAAGACGAAAGTGGAATCAGGGAAAGTTGTTGTATCTCTGGATGATGAGAAGGGGAAGCCGTATGCAATTGTGGAGCTTGCGGAGAAGTAAGGAGATTTGTAGGAATGATACCCCGGTATTTATTTGTTACTGTGCACGGAGTGTACAGTAACATTTATTTTGTGATGTTTATAGAAAGATACAAGTTGGTACATGTACCGTACAAGTGATATAATACAGGTAACAGTAAGATATTTTCCGGTTGGGATATTGTACAGGAATACAAAAACCGGGAGAATATGAAAATCGTTGCCCCAAAATATGAATGAAAAAAGCAAAAGGAGAAGGAAATTATGCTGGAAAAATTAAAAGAGGAAGTTTACAAAGCAAACATGGATCTTCCGAAATACGGACTTGTTACATTTACATGGGGAAATGTAAGTGGAATTGACAGAGAATCAGGACTTTTTGTTATCAAACCAAGTGGGGTAGACTATGATCTGCTGACTCCGGATGATATGGTTGTAGTAGACCTGAACGGAAATAAAGTAGAAGGAAAATATAATCCATCATCTGACACAGCAACTCATGTTGAATTGTACAAAGCATTCCCGAATATCGGCGGAGTTGTACATACACATTCTTCATGGGCAACAAGCTGGGCACAGGCAGGAAGAGGAATTCCTTGCTATGGAACTACACATGCAGATTACATTTACGGAGAAATTCCATGTGCACGCTGCCTGGAAGGAAAAGAATTCGATGAGTATGAGAAGAACACAGGTCTTCTGATCGTTGATCTGTTCAAAGATAAAGACTACGAAGCAGTACCTGCAGTACTCTGCAAGAACCATGGCCCGTTTGCATGGGGCAAAGATGCTCACGAAGCAGTACATAATGCAGTAGTTGTAGAAGAAGTTGCGAAGATGGCAGCACGCTGCGAGATGATCAATCCACAGGTAAAGCCTGCTCCACAGGATCTGCAGGACAAGCATTATTACAGAAAACATGGTGCAAATGCATATTATGGACAGGGCAATAATAAATAAGAATCAGTGAATAAGAGATAAAAAATCTCCCGGAAAGAGTGAGCGCTACTCTGAAATCCGGGAGACTTTTTATTTTGCACCTTAACAATTACATTTATTTACCTTATAATGAACTCATAAGAGAATGCAAGAAATTAGGTTGATATACTGGAATAGTAAGGATTTCAGACAACTGGAGGAAATGCATATGAAAGAGCAGCAGGAAAAAATAAGAGTATTAGATCCACATATAATACTGATATTATTTATATCAGCGTTTGTATTCGGCATAGGAATGCTGATGATTTTCCTGGAAAGAAAGGAAATAAGAGCAGAGGGATATGAATTTATATTTTTTAGTGTGGAAATATTAATGTTGCTGTTAATCTTGTATTATATGAGAACTGTTGTGCTGAGCAGAGAAGGCTGTACGGTATCCTGGCTGTTTTGGAAGAGAAATTATAAATGGGAAGAGCTTGCTGTTATTAGAGAGGATGTCTGGTATACATATGGTAAAGGAGGGAGTATACGTTATCAGGGGATTGTATTTTCCAAATATGTAGTAAATAAGAAGAAAAAGAAATATACTACCAGGATGATCGTTAATGCGCTTCCGCTTTCAGATTGTTTTTACATTACTTTTGATGAACATGGCAATGTTTTTTCTTATAAATTAGAAAAAGGAAAAAAGCAAGTTATTAGAAAAATGTTCGTAAATGTTCGTGAAAAAATGAAGGAATGGGGAGTGGAGGTAGAAAAAGGAGAGGGAATAAAAGAAGAAGAAAAACAAAGACAATATGATGAAATGATAGAATTGAGGAGGCAACAAAGAAAAAAAATTCAAAGCAAAGGAGCAGACTGTACAAATTTAAAAGAATATCAGCAAGAAGTAATAAAGATCAGAGATTTTTTTCAGATAACCATGGTAATACTTATTACGGTACTGCTTATTTGGACAGGGCTGTCTGCTGAAGAGGGAGAAAGAATTCCAATATTGATTCTTGAGTTTTTGATTGATGCACCATTATTGTTTTTCTCTTCAAAAGTCGTAACATTAAGTAAAGAAGGCTGCAAAATATCGTATCTGTTTTTCAAAAAAATGTATAAATGGGAAGAACTTGAAATTATACGTGAAGATTATTTTCCAAGTTTCCGAGCCCGGAGAAGCAGAGGTATTGTTTTTTCTAAAAGAAAAAAGAATAAAGCAGGATATATATATACAACACGGGAAATTGTAGGATCAGGTCATATTTTAGAGAGTTTTTATATTGTTCTTGATGCAGATGGAAATATACATTTATATAAGCGTCTGGCAGCAAAGGCTGGCAAAACAAAACTGAGAAAAGTAGCTGTAAATATTCCCCGGAAATTAGCGGAATGGGGAGTGGAAATGGAAAAAGGTGATGAAATATACAGGAACGTATGATTTATAAGAAGATTGAAATTGCAGTAGGCGGGTATGCTGTGACTTCTGACAGAGAAGCAGAACCGATTGTCATGCAGTATCTGGCAAAGGGATATCATACGGTAACAGATGATTGTGTTTCTGTAGAGAATTCTCTGTTATTTTTTAATGCACTGCGGAAATTCAAAATACCGGTAGAAATGCATCTTTATCCTGTTGGCGGACATGGTCTTAGCCTTGCAAATGAAGAGACAAGCTACGAAGACGGCAGATGCATACAAAAAGAATGCCAGACATGGATGGAACTGGCATGTAAATGGATAGAAAATATAAAATAAAATAAGATAATAAAAATACAAAGGCGGCATTGTGCCGCCTTTATTATTTGTGTTATACTGAAATATAAAGCCAATGCCAGGCTATAATTGACATTGCAGAATATTGTACCGGCAAGATGACAACAGAAATGGAGATTATATGATAGAGTTAGGAAAAAAACAGAAATTAACAGTAGTAAAGTCCGTAGATTTCGGTATTTATCTGGGTGAGGATATGCATGCGGATGCGAAGAACCGTGTACTTCTTCCATCCAAACAGGTTCCGGAAGGAACAAAAGAGGGCGACAGCATTGAAGCATTTATTTACAAAGATTCTCAGGACCGCCTTATCGCAACAACAAAAGAACCGAAACTTCAGGTAGGACAGACCGCAGTCCTGAAAGTATCTCAGGTGACCAGAATCGGAGCATTCCTTGACTGGGGATTGGAGAAAGACCTTCTGCTTCCATATCATGAGCAGACTTTGAAAGTAAGAGAAGGCGAGGATGTACTGGTAGCGCTCTATATCGACAAAAGCAGCCGTCTCTGCGCAACGATGAAGGTTTATCACTACCTTTCAACCAGAACTCCTTATGTAGTAGGAGATATGGTAAAAGGCCGTGTCTATGAGATCAGCGACAGATTCGGTGTATTCGTGGCAGTTGATGACAAATATTCCGCATTGATCCCTGCAAGAGAAGCTAAGGGAAAATACCGTCCGGGTAAGATCCTGGAACTGCGTGTCAGTGAAGTAAAAGAAGACGGAAAGATGAATGTCACAGACCGTCAGAAAGCATATCTGCAGATCAACGAGGATGCCGAAAATGTCCTGGAAGTCATCAATGAATTCGCAGGTGTTCTTCCATTTGACGATAAAGCATCACCGGAAGTCATTCAGAGAGAATTTGGCCTGAGTAAGGGTGCTTTTAAGCGTGCCATTGGACATCTGATGAAAGAAGGCAAAGTAGAAATTAAAGATAAGAGAATCTACGCGAAGTAAAAAGAACTGTATAACCAATATAATAGTTAAAGCATAAGAACAGGAGAGATACAAAGTTGGAGTTTACACATCTTCATGTCCATACAGAATACAGTCTGCTGGATGGTTCCAATAAAATAAAAGAATATGTAGCCCGTGTCAAAGAACTTGGCATGGACAGTGCGGCGATCACAGATCACGGAGTCATGTACGGTGTGATCGATTTTTACCGTGCAGCAAGGGCCGAAGGAATCAATCCGATCCTGGGATGTGAGGTTTATGTAGCTCCCGGCTCCCGATTTGACCGTGAAGCAGGAAACGGGGAGGACAGATACTATCATCTGGTTCTCCTGGCAGAGAATAATCAGGGATATGCCAACCTGATGAAAATCGTGTCTAAAGGATTTACCGAGGGATTTTATTACAAGCCAAGGGTAGATCTGGAGGTATTAAGAGAGTACCATGAGGGAATCATTGCATTAAGTGCATGTCTGGCAGGTGAGGTTGCCAGATATCTTCAAAGAGGAATGTATGAAGATGCAAAGGCAGCAGCGCTGCGTTATCAGGATATCTTTGGAAAGGGAAACTTCTTCCTGGAGCTGCAGGATCATGGAATTCCGGCACAGCAGGTAGTAAATCAGGAACTTTTGCGCATGCACGAAGAAACAGGAATCGATCTGGTGGCAACCAATGACGTGCATTATACAATGGCAGAGGATGCTGCGCCCCACGATATTCTTCTGTGTCTGCAGACGAACAAGAAACTTGCAGACGAAGACAGAATGCGTTATGAAGGCGGACAGTATTATGTGAAATCTCCGGAGGAAATGGCGCAGCTTTTCCCATATGCACTGGAAGCCCTGGAAAACACTCATAAGATCGCGCAGAGATGCCACGTGGAGATTGAATTCGGCGTAACCAAGCTGCCGCGATTCGATGTGCCGGATGGTTTTACCTCCTGGGAATATCTGAATAAACTGTGTTTCGAGGGTCTGGAAGAACGTTATCATCCGGTTACTGATGAATTAAAATCCCGCCTGACATATGAATTATCCACGATCAAAAATATGGGATACGTGGATTACTTCCTTATTGTGTGGGATTTCATCAAATATGCCCGTGACAATGATATTATGGTAGGTCCTGGACGAGGTTCAGCAGCAGGAAGCCTTGTTGCCTACACTTTGGGTATCACACAGCTTGACCCGATCCGTTATGATCTGCTTTTCGAGCGATTCCTGAATCCGGAACGAGTATCCATGCCTGATATTGACGTTGACTTCTGCTTCGAAAGAAGACAGGAAGTGATCGAATATGTACGGCGCAAATACGGAGATGACTGTGTGGTTCAGATCGTTACTTTCGGTACACTGGCAGCCCGCGGTGTTATCCGTGATGTCGGCCGTGTTCTGGATATGCCCTATGCACAGGTTGCTGATATTGCGAAAATGATTCCCCAGGAGCTGAATATCACTATTGATAAAGCCCTGAAAATGAATCCTGAACTGAAGAAGGCATACGAAGAACAGGATGATGTCCACTATCTGATCGACATGGCGAGACGTCTGGAAGGTCTTCCGCGGCATACCTCTATGCATGCAGCAGGCGTGGTGATCAGCCAGAAAGATGTTTCCGAATATGTACCTCTTTCCAGAGCACAGGACGGTTCCATTGTTACTCAGTTCACCATGACAACACTGGAAGAACTGGGACTTCTGAAAATGGACTTCCTGGGTCTGCGTACCCTGACAGTGATCCAGAATGCAGTGAAACTGATCCAGAAAGACGCAGGCGTTACGCTGGATATGCAGAAAATAGATTATAATGATAAGAAAGTTCTTGATTCTCTCGGTACCGGCCGTTCCGATGGTGTATTCCAGCTGGAAAGTGCAGGAATGAAGAACTTCATGAAAGAGCTGAAACCACAGAGTCTTGAAGATGTGATCGCGGGAATTTCCCTTTACCGTCCGGGTCCTATGGATTTCATCCCCCAGTATATCCGGGGCAAAAACCGTCCGGATACCATCAAGTATGACTGTCCTCAGCTGGAGCCAATCCTTAAGCCGACTTATGGCTGTATCGTATATCAGGAGCAGGTTATGCAGATCGTTCGTAATCTGGCAGGCTATACCCTTGGACGAAGCGACCTTGTCCGCCGTGCCATGTCCAAGAAAAAAGCGGCAGTTATGGAAAAAGAACGCCGGAATTTCGTATACGGAAATGAAGCTGAAGGGGTTCCGGGATGTATTGCCAATGGGATCGACGAGGCAACAGCTAATAAGATCTATGATGACATGATCGATTTCGCCAAGTATGCGTTCAATAAATCTCATGCAGCGGCATATGCAGTTGTTTCTTATCAGACTGCATATCTGAAGTACTATTATCCGATAGAATTTATGGCAGCGCTGATGACATCGGTGATTGATTTTCCTACAAAAGTAGCAGAATATTTCCTGGTAGGCCGTCAGATGGGAATCAAGATCCTTCCGCCGGATATCAATTGCGGAATGTATGGTTTCTCTGTAGATAACGGCGCGATCCGATATGGATTGTCTGCAATTAAGAGTGTGGGGCGTCCAGCTATCGAGAGCCTGGTGGAAGAGAGAGAAAATAACGGGAAGTATAAATCCCTGAAGGATTTTATGGAACGAAATTCTTCCCAGATGAATAAACGAGCCATTGAGAACTTTATCAAAGCAGGTGCCATGGACTGTCTGGAGGGAAATCGCCGTCAGAAGATGATGGTCTATCAGCAGATTTCCGACAGCATCAGTCAGGAGAGAAAGAACAGTCTGGCAGGACAGATGAGCCTGTTTGACCTGGTCAGCGATGAGGATAAGAAGGAATTCGAGATCCGTATGCCGGATGTGGAGGAATTTGATAAGGAAGAGCTGCTGGCATTTGAGAAAGAAGTTTTGGGAATTTATCTGAGCGGACATCCGCTGGAAAGCTGCAGAGGAATGATGGAGAAAACAATTTCCGCGAGAACTATAGATTTCCAGCCGGATGAAGAGACAAATATCCCTAAGGTAGTGGATGGACAGAAGGTGATCATCGGAGGAATGATCACAGAGAAGACCATTAAATATACCAAGACAAACAAAATTATGGCGTTTCTGACAGTAGAGGATCTGGTAGGAACAGTAGAAGTGGTTGTTTTCCCAAGAGATTATGAGAAAAGCCAGGTTCTTTTGCAGGAGGATGCCAGAGTATTTATACAGGGCAGGGTTTCAGCTGAAGATGACAGGGCAAGCAAGCTGATCCTGGAGAAGATCAGATCCTTTGATGATGTACCCAGAGAGCTGTGGATCCAGTTTGAGAACCGCAGTGAATACGGGAAAAAGGAACAGCAGCTTCTGGCAGATCTTCGGGAATCACCGGGAAGAAGCAGTGTGGTGATCTATCTGAAAGATGTGAAAGCCATGAAAAAGCTTCCGGCAGCCTGGCAGGTACAAATTCAGGACTCCTGGATGGGCCGATTGGGTGAAAAATATGGTAAAACCAATGTTAAAGTTGTAGAAAGAGGATTGAAAAACTTATAAAAATGCGCTAAACTAATACCCGAATATGTGTATAGTAAAAATGAGATAGATTCATAAGATGGAGGAAGAAAAGATGGCAGAAAACAAGATAAAAACCATTGGCGTCCTTACCAGCGGTGGTGATGCACCGGGAATGAACGCTGCAATTCGTGCAGTTGTCAGAAGAGGTTTAAGTAATGGCCTGAATGTAAAAGGTATTCTTAAAGGATACAATGGTCTGTTAAACGAAGAAATCATTGATATGAGTGCCAAGGACGTTTCCGACACGATTGAGCGCGGCGGTACAATCCTTTACACAGCACGTTGTGCAGAATTCCGTACACCGGAAGGACAGCAGCGTGGTGCAGAAATCTGCAAAAAGCACGGCATCGACGGACTTGTTGTTATCGGTGGTGATGGATCTTTTGCAGGTGCTCAGAAACTTGCAAACCTTGGAATCAATACAATTGGTCTTCCGGGAACAATTGACCTTGATATCGCATGTACAGAATATACGATCGGTTTCGATACAGCTGTAAACACAGCAATGGAAGCAATCGATAAAGTACGTGATACTTCTACTTCCCATGAGAGATGCAGTATCATCGAGGTTATGGGACGTGGTGCAGGATATATTGCTCTGTGGTGCGGTATTGCCAACGGTGCTGAGGACGTTCTGGTTCCTGAGAAATATGACTATGATGAGCAGAAGCTGATCAATAACATTATCGAGAGTCGTAAGAAAGGCAAAAAGCATCACATCATCATCAATGCAGAAGGTATTGGTCATTCTGAAGCAATGGCAAAACGTATCGAAGCTGCCACAGGTATCGAAACACGTGCTACAATCCTTGGACACATGCAGCGTGGTGGAAGCCCGACATGTAAAGACCGTGTATATGCATCTATGATGGGTGCTCTGGCAGTAGACCTTCTTGTTGCAGGTAAGACATGCCGCGTTGTTGGATATCGTCACGGTGAATTTGTAGACTTCGATATCAATGAAGCACTTGCTATGCAGAAAGGTATCTCTGACTATCAGTGGGAAGTATGCCAGTCACTTTCTCATAACTATGATAAAAACAACAAATAACAAATGAATAAAAAGATGCAGTTATATAACAGACTGCATAAATTAAATACTGCTCAGATAATTACCCTCGGTTTTGCGGGGGTGATTATCTTAGGGGGATTACTTCTGTGGCTGCCGTTTTGTACGGCACCCGGAAATCACACTTCTTTTACAGATGCCATGTTTACCGCAACTACAAGTGTATGTGTAACAGGGCTTGTGACAGTTGTTACGGCAACTCACTGGACTCTGGCAGGTAAGATTATTATTCTTGTTCTGATCCAGATTGGAGGTGTGGGACTGATTTCCCTGGGCAGTATTATTTTTATAAGTCTGAGAAAGAAAATATCGCTGAGGAACCGGCGTGTTATCCAGGAGTCCTATAATATGGACAGAATGAGTGGAATGGTCAGGCTGGTGAAGAAAGTTCTGATCTGTGTGTTTGGAGCAGAAGGAATCGGTGCAGTGTGTTATGCAGTTCGATTTATTCCACAGTTCGGTCTGGCAAAAGGTTTGGGATACTCTGTTTTTACGGCAGTATCTGCATTCTGTAATGCTGGTATTGATCTGCTGGGAGAGGACAGCCTGGCTCAGTATGTTGATGATCCGATCGTGAACTTTACAAGTGTAGGACTGATCATTATGTCAGGACTTGGATTTGTGGTCTGGTGGGATATCTGGGATAAGATTAAACGAGTCATCAGAGGGAAACTTCCGGTGGGACGTATGTTTAAAAATCTCCGTCTTCACAGTAAGATCGTGCTGATGATGACGCTGATACTTGTTGTGGGCGGTACAGTACTGATCTTTCTGTTTGATCATGGAAATCCGGAAAGTATCGGGATATATTCGCCGGGAACGAAGTGGATGGCATCTTTGTTCCAGTCAGTTACCACAAGAACAGCCGGATTTTTTACTGTAAGTCAGGAGAGGTTTTCCAATGCAACTTATATGCTGTGCCTGATATTGATGTTGATCGGCGGTTCCCCTATGGGAACAGCAGGTGGAATTAAAACAACAACAGTTGCGGTCCTTCTGCTGAGTCTGAAATCCAATCTTCAGGGAAAACGGGATGTGGAAGTACACCACAGGAGAATCAGAGACAGCTACATCCGTTCTGCAATCGTAGTGACAGGTATGGTACTTACAGTACTTATTCTCATGAGTATGCTGTTGTGTGTAGCCATGCCGGAAGCACCGACAGAAGATGTTGTTTATGAAATTACATCTGCGGTTGCAACGGTAGGACTTAGCAGAGGGCTGACATCCTGCCTGAATACAGCTGGCAAATGGATCGTGATCCTGACTATGTATCTGGGAAGAATCGGTCCGCTGACTCTGGGAACTGCAGTGACTGTACGTGCACAGAAAATGCCGGCAGATTCACATCTGGCAGAAGAAGATATTATGATCGGATAGTAACGGTTCGGTAGTCAGGCGGATATTCGCAGAGGATAACGAATACATGTTCAGAAAGAGAAATGAGGAAGAAAATGAAGAACAAATCTTATGCAGTGATCGGTCTTGGGCAGTTCGGGATGACGGTAGCCCTTACTCTGGCAGAGGCGAACTGCGATGTACTTGCCATTGACGATAAAGATGATAATGTGCAGGACATCGCAGAGAAAGTTTCCTATGCTGTTAAGGCAGATGTGCGTGATCCGGGAATTCTGGAATCGCTTGGAGTTCAGAATGTAGATGTTGCGGTCATCGCAGTAGCCGAGAATATGGAGGCCAGTATTACAGCAACCATGCAGGTGAAAGAACTTGGAGTTCCTTTTGTCATGGCAAAGGCAATGAATTCTCTTCATGGCAGGATACTGGAGAAAATAGGGGCAGATAAGGTGATTTATCCTGAACATTCCATGGGTGTCAGAGTTGCAAGAAATCTTCTCTCCAGTGGATTTGTCGATATGTTTGAGCTTTCTTCTGATTTCAGTATGGCAGAATTTAAGATCCCGCGGGAATGGATAGGAAAAACACTTCGGGAGCTGAAGGTCAGGGAAAAGTATAACATCAATCTGATCGGTCTGAAGCATGGCGACAAGATGAATATGAATGTGGCGCCGGATGAAGTGTTTCCGGCAGACTGCACAGTTG
Source organism: Blautia luti (assembly GCF_033096465.1). NCBI lineage: Bacteria > Bacillati > Bacillota > Clostridia > Lachnospirales > Lachnospiraceae > Blautia > Blautia luti. Next base: position 111,034 of record NZ_AP028156.1, read on the forward strand.
TTGCAACAGGAGCAAACAGTGACCTGAATAAGGTTTCGGAAAATTGAGGATAAGATATGATCACCAGTGTAAATAACGGACAGGTAAAAAATATCATACAGCTGAACCAGAAAACAAAAGCCCGCAGAGAACAAGGGCTTTTTGTTGCAGAAGGAAGAAAAATGTTCGGCGAAGCACCGAGGGATTGGATCTCGAAGGTGTATGTATCAGAAGCTCTCAGCGGTGATGCAGAACTGATGGTTCAGGTGGAGAAACTTCCATATGAGATAGTAGCAGATTCTGTTTTTCGACAGATGAGCGATACGCAGACGCCTCAGGGAATTATGACAGTGCTTAAGAAACCTTCCTATACAATAGAAGATATTCTCGGCGGGAAAAATCCGCTGGTTATGATTCTGGAGGATCTGCAGGATCCGGGAAATGCCGGAACTATTCTCCGTACAGGAGAGGGCGCCGGAGTAAGCGGAGTTCTTCTGACAAAGACCTGCGTGGATATCACAAACCCGAAGGTTATACGATCAACCATGGGGTCTGTCTACAGAATGCCTTTCCTATATGTGGAAAATGTGGTATCATTAGCACAGGAACTGAAAGACAGAAATATTCGCACATTTGCGGCGCATCTGCATGGTAAGAACTCTTATGATCAGGAATCCTACACAGGAGGAACTGCTTTCCTGATCGGCAACGAGGGAAAAGGACTGACAGATGAAGCGGCAGACAGTGCTGATTGTCTGATACGGATTCCTATGTGTGGAAAAGTAGAATCTCTGAATGCTGCCATGGCATCCGGAATTCTCATGTATGAAGCTGCTCGTCAGAGACGATAGCAGACGAAAGGAGGAGTTTCATGCAGCCTTTGATCTGGCTTGGGATTCTTGCGTTATTGCTTGTTGTAGAGGCAATTACGGCAGGACTGACCACCATCTGGTTTGCTGGCGGCGCACTGGTCGCTGCTATTGCATGTTATGCAGGAGCGAACCTCACTGTACAGATATTGCTGTTTCTGTGTGTTTCATTGGTACTTCTCATCTTTACCAGACCACTGGCAATGAAGTACTTTAACAAAGAAACCATACAGACCAATGCAAACAGTCTGATTGGAAAGAAAGCAGTTGTGATTCAGGAGATTGACAATCTGGCGCAGACAGGCCAGGTTCGTATCAATGATATTGAATGGACTGCACGTTCTGCTGATGACGAAAAAATCGGCGAAGGCACCGTTGTAACGATCGAAGAGATCCGAGGTGTGAAACTTATTGTAAAACAGAATAAGGAGGATTAGTTATGGGCGTGGTTTTTCTGATAGTTATTATCGTTATTGCGGTATGGGTCCTTGCATCCTGTGTCCGCATTGTACCACAGGCATATGCAGTAATCCTGGAACGTCTGGGAGCTTATCAGGCAACCTGGAGTACAGGAATTCACTTCAAGGTTCCGTTTATTGAACGAGTAGCCAGAAAGGTAAATCTGAAGGAACAGGTAGTGGATTTTCCACCGCAGCCGGTTATCACAAAGGATAACGTAACCATGCAGATTGATACTGTTGTGTTCTTTCAGATCACAGATCCGAAGCTTTATACTTACGGTGTGGAGAATCCGATCATGGCAATCGAGAATCTGTCCGCAACAACCCTGAGAAATATTATCGGTGACATGGAACTGGATGAGACACTGACATCCCGTGAGACCATTAATACCAAGATGAGAGCTTCCCTTGACGAAGCAACTGATCCATGGGGAATCAAGGTTAACCGTGTGGAATTAAAGAATATCATACCTCCGGCAGCTATCCAGGATGCAATGGAGAAACAGATGAAGGCCGAGCGTGAACGTCGTGAAGCGATTCTGATCGCAGAAGGTCAGAAGAAATCGACGATTCTTGTTGCAGAGGGTAAAAAACAGTCCGCGATCCTGGACGCAGAAGCTGAGAAACAGGCAGCGATCCTTCGTGCAGAAGCGCAGAAAGAGCGTATGATCAAGGAAGCAGAAGGTCAGGCAGAGGCAGTTCTGAAAGTACAGAATGCCAATGCAGAGGGTATTCGCATGATCAGAGAAGCAGGAGCAGATGAAGCAGTTCTCACACTGAAGAGCCTGGAAGCATTTGCCAGGGCAGCAGACGGTAAGGCAACCAAGATCATTATTCCGTCGGATATTCAGGGAATCGCAGGTCTGGCAAGTTCTCTGAAAGAGATTGTAACTGATCCGAAAGCTGAGACTGATAAATAACAATATCCGTCAGAGATATAGTTGTGAAGGAAGCAGGATTATCTGTTTCCTTACATAGAAACAAAAGAAAACAGAAAGCTATTGTTCCGTGCAGAATGCATTAGGAAGAATAGTAACAAATAAATGACATCGGGGAGAGAAATATCATGAATTTAAAAGGAAGAAACTTTCTGACGCTGAAAGATTTTACACCAGAGGAGATCACATATCTCATTGACTTATCTGCAGAACTCAAAGCTAAGAAAAAAGCCGGCGAGCTTCACGAATATTATAAAGGCAAAAACATTGCTCTGATCTTCGAGAAAACAAGTACAAGAACACGCTGCTCTTTCGAAGTAGCTGCTCATGATCTTGGAATGGGAAGCACATACTTGGATCCGACAGGTTCCCAGATCGGCAAGAAAGAGAGCATCGCAGATACAGCAAGAGTTCTTGGCAGAATGTATGATGGTATCGAATATCGTGGATTTGGTCAGGAAGTTGTTGAGGAACTTGCAAAATATGCAGGAGTTCCGGTATGGAATGGTCTTACAAACGAGTATCATCCGACACAGATGATCGCTGATATGCTGACAATCCGTGAGCATTTCGGAGATTTAAAAGGACGCAAACTTGTATACATGGGCGATGCCCGTTATAACATGGGTAATTCCCTGATGATCGCGTGTACCAAACTTGGTATGCACTTCGTAGCATGCACAACTAAGAAATATTTCCCGAACGCAGAGTTAGTTGCTCAGTGTGAGGAATATGCGAAGGTATCCGGCGGAAGCATCACTCTGACAGAGGATGTTCAGGCAGGAACAAAGGATGCAGACGTTATCTATACAGACGTATGGGTATCTATGGGTGAGCCGGATGAGGTATGGACAGAGAGAATCCATGATCTGACACCTTATAAAGTAACAAAGGACGTTATGAAGAACGCAGGAGAGAAAGCAATCTTCCTTCACTGTCTGCCAGCATTCCATGACCTTAAGACAAAGATCGGCAAGGAAATGGGCGAGAGATTCAATCTGACAGATATGGAAGTAACAGATGAAGTATTTGAATCTGAGCAGTCCAAAGTATTTGATGAGGCAGAGAACCGTATGCATACCATCAAAGCTGTCATGGTAGCAACATTAGGAGAGCCGGAGAACAAATAATGGCATATCTGTATAATGAAGAAACAATTTCACAGGCAATAAACACAAAATGGGCGGGCAAAACCGTCCATTTTGCAAAAGAAACAGATTCTACCAATTCATGGATCAAGCGTCTGGCAAAAGATGGTGCAGAGCATGGAACTCTGGCAGTTGCGGAATTCCAGTCTGCGGGAAGAGGGCGTTTTGACAGAAGATGGGAAGCGCCGGAGGGCAGCTCTATTATGATGACACTGCTCTTACGTCCGGAATTTTCACCGCAGTATGCGTCTATGCTGACACTGGTTATGGGAATGGCAGTGGCACAGGCAGCAGAGGAACTGGGGTTTAACGTAAGTATTAAATGGCCCAATGATATTGTGATCTCTAAGAAGAAAATCTGTGGTATCCTGACTGAGATGGGGACGAATGGTGTGAAGATCAATTACGTTCTTATTGGAGTGGGAATTAATGTAAATCTGAAAGAGTTCCCTGAGGAAATGCAGGATAAAGCAACATCATTGCTTCTGGAGGGTGGTCATGAATATGACAGAAATCAGATCATTGCACTGGTTATGAAATACTTTGAGATCAACTACGAGAAATTTATCCAGACCTGTGATTTTACGCATCTTCTGGATGATTACCACAGAATCCTTGCGAACCTGGATCAGCCGGTCAGAGTGATCGACGGTGACAGAAGCTTCGAGGGAATCTGCAGAGGAATCGATGAAAAAGGTGAGCTGCTTGTGGAAAAGCAGGACAAAGAAGTTGTGAAAGTCAGCGCTGGAGAGGTCTCGGTGCGTGGACTTTACAGTTATGTATAAAGAGTCGTTCGGGCATTATACGATATGACTTTTTAACCGCCTGAGAATTATTAATAAATATGGAATCTGTGATTTAAGTTAAATTACATGATTCTGAAGAATTTCGAAAGAGGGAAACAGTAATTTATGTATCAAGATAATATTACTCTCTGCGGCGCAAGCGCCTATGAGAAGAAATTTTATTTTAACCAGGATTTCAATGCACTTCCGGATCATGTAAAGAAAGAACTGCAGATCATGTGTGTTCTTTACACAGAAGACGTAGGTGGAATCCTGACTTTGGAATTTGACGAAAACGGCAGACTCCAGTTCAAGACAGAGGCTTTGGAAGCAGATGCCCGCTACGATGAGATTGGAAGCGGTCTGAAAATCAAACAGATCCAGCAGGACAAGAAAGAACTTCTGGAATCTCTGGAAATGTATTATAAAGTATTCTTCCTCGGAGACATCCCGGAGGAAGAACTGAAGAAAACACCGGGCAGCGAGGACTGAATCCATGCAGAAAGAACCATTCATGAAAATGCAGTGGAAAATAGGGAATGTACAGATTGATAATCCATTTGTCCTTGCACCAATGGCAGGTGTTACAGACCTGCCGTTTCGAATTCTTTGCAAGGAACAGGGCGCTGGTCTGATCTGTATGGAAATGATCAGTGCGAAAGCAATTTCTTTTCACAATAAGAATACGATCGCTCTGATGGAAATTGACCCGTGCGAGCATCCGGTATCCATGCAGCTTTTCGGTAGTGAGCCGGATCTTATGGCAGAGGTTGCGAAATCCATTGAGGACAGAGACTTTGATATTCTGGACATCAATATGGGATGTCCGGTACCGAAAGTAGTCAATAATGGTGAGGGTTCTGCATTGCTGAAGAATCCGAATCTGATCGAAGAGATTGTTCGAAAAGTGTCATCTGCTATCAGTAAGCCGTTAACTGTCAAGGTGCGTATCGGATTTGAAAATGAGCCGATAGATATTGTTGAGATTGCGAAGCGTATCGAGGATGCAGGTGCAGCAGCTCTTGCAGTGCATGGCCGTACCAGACAGCAGTACTATTCCGGCACAGCAGACTGGGATACCATCCGCAGGGTGAAAGAAGCAATCACTATTCCTGTAATTGGAAATGGGGATGTAGATTCTCCATTGAAAGCAGAAGCCTTGGTGAAACAGACCGGATGTGATGCGGTTATGGTTGGCCGCGCAGTGAGAGGAAATCCATGGTTGTTCCGTGAACTGAATCATTATTTCCAGACAGGAGAACTGCTGGAACGCCCGTCTGTAGAGGAAATCCGTGAGATGATCCTGCGCCATGCCAGAAAGCAGATTGAATTAAAAGGGGAATTCGTGGGAATCCGTGAAATGCGTAAGCATGTTGCATGGTATACCGCAGGCATGCGTCACAGCGCCGGACTTCGAAGAGAATCCAATATCATTGAAAGTTATGAAGCGCTGGAGGAGCTTTTGTCCAGATTAGGATAGGACTTCAGATGATAGAAAATGCTGAAAAATCATAGTTTGTGAGTTATTTTGTATCTGCTGAAATGAGAAATATAAACAATAGCAAAGGTGCCCGGAATGCTTGACAATCCGGGCACTTTTATGTATAATACAGGAATTGTGAATATCCTAGAATAAGTCTGCCCTTTTTCAGGTATGATGTATCAGGAAGCACATAAATCCATGTAGTGATCCGGGGTGTGCAGGACACACCAAAGACTATACCGGATGTTGAAAGGGAGTAAGGTTGTTATGGAAGAAAAGAAGAACTTACTAACTTATGCAGGACTTAAAAAATTAGAAGAAGAGCTGCATGATTTAAAGGTAGTAAAGAGAAAAGAAGTAGCAGAGAAAATTAAGGAAGCCAGAGAACAGGGCGACTTATCAGAGAATGCGGAATACGATGCAGCGAAAGACGAACAGAGAGACATTGAAGCACGTATCGAAGAAATCGAGAAGATCTTAAAGAATGCTGAAGTAGTTGTAGAGGACGAAGTAGATCTGGACAAGATCAGCGTTGGATGTAAGGTTAAAGTACATGATTTTGAATTCGAAGAAGACATCGAGCTGAAGATTGTAGGTTCCACAGAGGCGAACAGCCTTGAAGGCAAAATCTCCAACGAATCCCCTGTAGGAAAAGCACTTATCGGTGCTCACACAGGTGATGTAGTAGAGGTAGAAATGCCGGCAGGAATCATGAAATACAAAGTTCTGGAGATCCAGAGAAACGTATAAGAGACAGATGACTGAGGTGCGCGTAGAGATTTATCATGCAAAGGCATAACGCGCACCTTTCTCTGACTATATAAGCAGATAATAAGAAGTTTGTTATTTCTTATTTTTGTCTGTATATCTGATAAATTGATATTTGAAAATACAGGATTCTGTTGAATGGAATCTTCTGTTACATCTGATATCACATAGAAATGTAGAACAAATAATAATTATACAAGTATATAAGGAGGAACCAAGGTGGCACAGCAGAAGCAGGAACAGGATTTAAACCAGTTACTGAAGGTACGTCGCGATAAGCTTGCAGATCTTCAGGCTAATGGAAAAGATCCATTTCAGATCACAAAGTTTAACCAGACTCATCACTCAATGGAAGTGAAGAATCTTTATGAAGCACATGAGGCAGAACTTCTCAAAGACCGTGCAGAAGTAGATGTAACAGGTCTTGATGAAGAACAGGCAAAGGAAGCTGTTAAGAAAGATTACGAAGAGAGAAGAGAAATTATGGACGCAAGCCCGATCCACGTAGCGATCGCAGGCCGTATGATGTTCAAGAGAGTTATGGGTAAGGCTTCTTTCTGCAACATCCAGGATTTACAGGGAAATATTCAGGTATATGTAGCAAGAGACGCGATCGGAGCAGACTCTTATGCAGATTTCAAGAAATCCGATATCGGTGATATCTTCGGACTGGAAGGTTTTGCATTCAGAACAAGAACAGGTGAAATCTCTATCCATGCAGAAAGCATGACTCTTCTTTCCAAGAGCTTACAGATTCTTCCTGAGAAATTCCACGGACTGACAGATACAGATACACGTTATCGTCAGAGATATGTAGACCTTATCATGAATCAGGACAGCAAGAACGTATTTATCAAACGTTCCCAGATTCTGAAAGAAATCCGTAACTTCCTTGCAGACCGTGACTTCATGGAAGTGGAAACTCCGATGCTGGTTGCAAATGCAGGCGGTGCTGCAGCAAGACCGTTTGAAACTCATTATAATGCACTGAACGAAGATGTTAAGCTTCGTATTTCTCTTGAACTTTATCTGAAGAGACTGATCGTTGGTGGTCTTGAGAGAGTTTATGAAATCGGACGTGTATTCCGTAATGAAGGTGTAGATACCCGTCATAATCCGGAGTTTACTCTGATGGAGCTTTATCAGGCATATACAGATTATGAAGGCATGATGGAACTGACTGAGTCTATGTTCCGTTATCTGGCAGAGAAGGTTTGTGGTTCTGCGAAGATTTCCTATAATGGTATCGAGATCGACCTCAGCAAACCTTTTGAACGTCTGACCATGAACGATGCGATCAAGAAATATGCAGGAATTGACTTTGATGAAGTTGCAGATGATGAAGCAGCTAAGAAGCTTGCAGCTGAACATCATATTGAATATGAAGAACGTCATAAGAAGGGTGATATCATTAACCTGTTCTTCGAGGAATACTGTGAGAAAGAACTGATCCAGCCAACCTTTATCATGGATCATCCGATTGAGATTTCTCCGCTGACAAAGAAGAAACCTTCTGACCCGAATAAGGTAGAGCGTTTCGAGCTTTTCATCAATACATGGGAAATGTGTAACGCATATTCCGAGCTTAATGACCCGATCGATCAGAGAGAGCGTTTCAAAGCACAGGATGCTCTTGCTGACGCAGGTGATGAGGAAGCGAACCACACAGATGAAGACTTCCTGAACGCACTGGAGATTGGTATGCCACCTACAGGTGGTATCGGATACGGAATTGACCGTCTTGTTATGCTGCTTACAGACAGCCAGGCAATCCGTGACGTACTGCTGTTCCCGACAATGAAGTCACAGGGGGCAGCAAAGAACGAAGCAAACAATGCTGCACAGGAAACAAAGCCAGTTGAGAAGATTGATTTTTCCAAAGTAAAAGTTGAGCCATTATTCGAAGAAATGGTTGATTTCGATACTTTCAGCAAGTCAGATTTCAGAGCTGTAAAGGTAAAAGCATGTGAAGCAGTTAAGAAATCCAAGAAGCTGTTACAGTTCACTCTGGACGATGGAACAGGCATAGATCGTACCATTTTAAGCGGTATTCACGCTTATTATGAGCCAGAAGAACTGGTTGGAAAAACACTGATCGCTATCACTAACCTGCCGCCAAGAGCTATGATGGGAATTGATTCCTGTGGAATGTTACTTAGCGCAATCCATGAGGAAGAGGGCGAAGAAAAACTTCATCTTCTGATGGTTGATGATCACATTCCAGCAGGTGCAAAGCTCTATTAAGATGATGTAAAGATGTACCGTTTTACCAAATAGACGGGACATACTTCATTTGATAAAAAAATGAAAAACAGCGATTTACATCAAAATTACATCATTTGATGCAGAAATCGGTGCAAGTAAGAAAAAATTGCATGATTAGTACGATGAATGGGCAATTCCAATTGGAATTGCCCATTTTTGAAAAGAGGAAAAATATGAATATTACGGTATATCTTGGTGCAAACGAAGGTAATAATCCCTCTGCAATTTCTTTACTTCCGTGATACAAAATCAAAACTTTTCTCCTTCATCCTATACTTCCTCGGTGTCACTCCATACTTCTGTTTAAACGCCTTGATAAAATGGCTGCAGTCACAAAATCCTGTCTCCTGGCTGATATAAGTTAGGTCAAAATCTGTGAATTGCAATAAGTCCTCCGCTTTTTGCAGTCTTACCGTGAGAATCATCTCCTTGCAGGTCTGCCCATAGTACTCCTTGAATATTGCGGCAAAATGCGAATAACTCATATGAAATTTTTCTGCCAGCTCCGCCACCGAGAGATCTTCCTGGTAGTGCTGTGAAATGTACTCAGATACCTCTGTAAATTTTTCACTTAATACAGTTTCCTTTTTCCTTTTTTTTATCTGAAAGCCTTCCTGCTTCCAGACACGAAGAATTTCTGCCATAAGAAGACAATAATTCGAATGCATAATAATGTCATAACCAAATTGCTTTTCTTCTAACGTCTTCACTGATCCCTGAATCAGCTGCTTCATTTTTTCCTGATTAAATTTCTCTTTCGAAAAATAAACCGATAGCTTCTGCTCCACTGCTGCCATGGCGATCAGACTCGAAATCGATGGAAGTGCCGAACCGGATATATTCAGATGTGCCGGATCGAATTTCAGGACATAGTAACGGATTGGAAGCTGTCCTGTTGAATAAATTGCATGAGCCATCTGCGGATAAAATACGATCAGATCTCCCGGTTCCAATACATAATTCTCTTCTCCTGCCTCTACATACGCCTTTCCCTCCATCATGTAAAGAATCTCCACAAAATAATGCCAATGTGGAAGAATTGGAAACATCTCAGATGTCTGTGCATCAAATAAAAAGGCTTCATATGGTTTGTTTAATTTGTCTGAACATTCAAAATAAGGTTTCACAGATTATCTCCATCATAGATTTTTACAATTTTATAATAGATTCATTATATCATAGCTTTTTTCTACATGATATACTTCCAGCAGAAAACATTCAGAAACTATATAATTCGAAAGACAGGAGGTTTTTACCAAAATGAAAATTCAAAATCAACTTGGATATATTAAAGGAATTACATTTGCCCCATTTCACAAACGTGGTTCTCTTTCTACACAGACTGCACGTGATAGTTTTGATTATATGATAGAACACACGGCTGCTGATTTCGTAATCCTTGCTCCTGTAGGGCTACAGGACCACGCACACTCAGAAGAGATTTGTTACACTTCCAGTGCCACATTCTCAGATGAAGAATTAATCAATATGATACGTTATGCAAAAAGCAAGAGCATCCGTGTTGCCCTGAAACCTACCGTCAATTGTAAAAACGGTGTCTGGCGCGCTTACATCAGTTTCTTTGAAAAAGATGTTCCATGTGAACCGAAATGGGGCAACTGGTTTGCCTCTTACACAGAATTCCAGACACACTATGCCAAAATTGCAGAAGCCGAACAATGTGATCTTTTTATTGCAGGATGTGAGATGGTAATGACGGAACACCGCAGTGAAGAATGGAGAAACGTAATCGCTGCGATCCGAAACTATTACCACGGACCTGTTTCCTATAATACCGATAAATATCAGGAAGAAAATGTAACCTGGTGGGATTGTGTCGACATGATCTCCTCCAGCGGATATTATCCGATTGATCAGTGGGAACAGGAACTTGACCGTATTGAAAGGACCGTTCAGAAGTTCAAGAAACCATTTTTCTTCGCTGAAGCAGGATGCATGTCCAGAAAAGGTTCCTCACTGGTGCCTAACAACTGGGCAATTCAGGGAGCTTTACGTCTGGAGGAACAACCAGACTGGTATCGAGCTATGTTCGAGGCCTGCGCAAAACGCTCATGGGTCAATGGTTTTGCCATGTGGGAATGGGCACCGGTTCTTCCTTCCAGAAGTACTGCGGCAAGAGATACCAGCTACGAAATCTGCAACAAACCGGTACAGGAGGTTATTAAAGACTACTATGGGAGAGACAAAAGAAAATAACATACAACAAACTTCAGAACAGGATCTCTGGCAGGAAGAAGCTGCCATGATGCACATCTTCAGCCGGAACAGAAAAAATAACCTGCGCACGCTTCTTTCTCTTTTCAAGGGACACTATGGCGCGCTGGCTGGTTCCATTTTCTTTTTCATTATCAAGCATTCCCCAACCTGGGTTCTTCCAATCGTCACAGCTAATATTATCAATGCAGTGACAGACCACAACGGGAATATTACCAAAATTCTGATTCTGAATACCATCCTTATGATTGCATTTCTGGTACAGAACATACCAACCAACTACATCCATACCTGGCTCTATGCCAAAACGGTACGAACAGTAGAGAAAGAACTGCGCGAAGCCCTAGTCTGCAAGCTTCAGCAATTGTCGATCACCTATCACAAGGAAATGCAGTCCGGAAGGCTTCAGTCGAAGATCATGCGAGATGTAGAACAGATACAAAATCTTGCATCTCAGATCTTTATCTCTCTTTTGACTATCATTCTGAACATTAGTGTATCCTTCGGAGTGGTCATCTTCAAAAGTCGGATCGTATTTCTTTTCTTCCTCTGCACGATACCGGTTTCTGTTTTGATCATTGTTGGTTTTAAAGGAAAAATCAAAACCCATAACCGTGCTTTCCGTAAAGAAATGGAAGAAACTTCTGCAAAAGTAATGGAAATGGTTGAAATGATTCCTGTAACTAAAGCTCACGCTCTGGAAGATCAGGAAGCCCGTAAAATGAGTGAACAGCTTCGTAAAGTTGCTGAAAAAGGGCTTCAGCTTGATATGATTCAGACATACTTTTCTTCAATCAGCTGGGTTGCATTTCAGATCTTTCAGGTATTCTGTCTTGCATTTACAGCCTACATTGCATGGAAAGGAATCATCGGTGTCGGAGATATCACCTTATACCAGACTTATTTTTCCAGCATCGTCGCTCAGATTGCAAGTATTGTGACTTTGCTGCCAATCATTGCGAAAGGCCTGGAATCCGTTGAATCGATTGGTGATGTGCTTTGTGCAAATGATATTGAGGACATGGGGAAAATCTTTCCGGCGGACAACGGCAGCGCATCTCTATTGCCCGTGCATTTTTACGGAATCCGAAGATCCTGATTCTGGATGAGGCAACTTCTGCGCTTGACAGCATCTCTGAAAAGAAGATTCAGGATTCAATCCAGAAACTTGTGAAAGGACGTACCACACTGATCGTAGCCCACCGTCTGTCTACCATTCGCAATGCTGACCGGATTGCTGTGATTGAAAAAGGAAATGTTCTGGAATGTGGCTCTTACGAAGAATTGATAGAGAAAAAAGGCACATTTTATCGGATGGAGAAAATGTAAAAAATCAGTAGCTGGTTAGTTCAGAAACCTGTCTGCGGGATTGATCTGGAAAGAGTAGAAAGAAAATAGCTGGACAAATGCAGAGGCACAGAGAGAGTTACTGAGGAAATGGTATTTATTATTTAGGCGTCTTGACTCTTAGCCTAAATTTGAATAGAATAAGATATAATCAAAATTGAATAACGATTATGATAAAAGTTGTACTAGAACGTGTCTGAAAAAATATCCCACAAATTGTGACGCATATCTTGCAGAAAGCCTTTTTCAGACAGGATCCAGGGGGACAGGAAAAATGTCTAGAAACACCGTCCCCCAAAAAAACAGGAGGAATTATACAAATGAAAATTGCAGTAACATACGAAAACGGAAAAGTTTTCCAGCATTTCGGAAAAACAGAATCTTTTAAAATATACGAAGTAGAGGATAACCAAATTGTTTCCAGTGAAGTGATCAGCTCTAATGGCTCCGGACATGGTGCGCTGGCGGGACTTCTGGCAGAGCAGGGAATTGATGTGCTGATCTGCGGTGGTATCGGCGGTGGAGCACAGGCGGCACTGGCTGATGCGGGGATTGAATTATGTGCAGGAGCACAGGGAGATACAGACCAGGCAGTAGAAGCTTATTTGAAGGGAGAACTGGTATCTTCCGGCGTGAACTGTGACCATCACGGAGAGGGACATTCCTGTGGACATCATGAAGAAGGACATTCCTGCGGTGACAGCTGTGGAGGCGGATGCGGTTCACACAGTACCATCACAGGACGTAACGTGGGCAAAACCTGCCGCACTCATTACAGAGGAACATTTAATGATGGCACTCAGTTCGATTCCTCTTATGACCGTGGAGAACCACTGGAATTTATCTGCGGTGCCGGACAGATGATCAAAGGATTCGATGCAGCAGTAGCTGACATGGAAGTTGGCCAGGTGGTTGACATTCACCTGATGCCGGAAGAAGCATATGGTATGCCGGATCCTAATGCAATTTTTACACTGGAGATCGCACAGCTTCCGGGATCTGAAGATCTGGAAGTAGGACAGCAGGTATATCTCTCCAATCAGTATGGACAGCCTTTCCCTGTAAAAGTCACAGCGAAAGAAGAAAAAAACATCACATTTGATGCTAATCATGAGATGGCAGGAAAAGAACTGAACTTCAAGATCGAACTGGTTGAAGTGAAATAATTGAAATCAGCCATAACCGCTGAAGCAAAAACAGCACCAATCCCGTTATAATAAATGAAGGAAGTTTTATCTTCCGGCAGAAAGCATCTGTTTAACTGTGCAAGTATCGAAAAAGATGCTTAAAAAGAGAAAGAGAGTGAATAAGAATGCTTACATTATTATTTGTCATTTGTATGTTTGGTATTTTCGGAAAGCTCATCGGGCTTGCGTTTAAAATGACCTGGGGAATTGCGAAGGTGCTGTTCACACTGGTATTCCTGCCAGTTATTCTGGTCGGATTGGCAATGGGTGGCCTTTTGGTTGTTGCATTTCCGCTTCTGATCGTGGTAGGAATTGTATCGCTGGCAGTGGGATTGCTGAAGGGCTGAAAAATAGAATGGAGAAATGCTCTATGAGAAGATCAGATGAATTTCAACCGGCAGATCTGAAGGGAATTTCCATGATCCCTTTCGGACTGCTAGCAGGATTTATGGATGAAAAAGAAATCAGAATCACAGAGCTTGCAGAAGAAGGATTTCGGTTTCGACTGTCGGAGAAGGCAGTCAGACCGAAATCCTTTTACGTATGTTTCTATGATATGGAGAGATCAACTTATGAAAAAATATGTCTGCAGGATTATAAACTGATAGAAATAGCAGACGAAAACGGTAAGCCAGGACAACCAGAAAATGAAATCACAGAAAACTCCTGGGTTTCGCAGGGACAAGAAAAATGCCTGGAAACACCGTCCCCATATACAGCATGGGTTCAGTGGGAAAAGGAAAAATGCCTGGAAACACAATCCCTCATAAGAAAATTCCAAGAACAATACAGCAGATATATCCGCCTGAAACTGGAAGATGACGATGAAGAACTCGCCAGGGTATTAACGGGATACCCGGAAAAAAAGCCAGTTAATTATTATGATCAGGAAGAGAAACAGAATTACAGCCCGGAAACAGCAATTGAAATTGACCGGCCGGAATTATACAGAGAGTATCTGCAGAAAGATATAAGCCATCTGGTGAGACAATGTTACGAATGGAAATGGATAGCGAAAAGTGTGTCAGAATCAAAATCTAATTTCAGACCAGATCGTATTTACATTGGAAATCAGTTCTGTCACCTGTTATTCCCGAATGAAAAAGAACTATTTATGATGCTGGAGAAAGCACATAAGGAATCTCTTGGAATTACAATTGCGTTCTCTTATGTCCGGGAGTTTATGTTAAATCCCGTGGAAGAGCTGGTAAATCGTCTTGCGCAATGGTGCAGAGAAAAAGATACCTGCATAGAAATCGTTATAAATGACTGGGCGATGGCAGATATTATAGCAAAACAAAATGTAGAATCAGCAAGACCATATCTCATTCCCTGTTTGGGAATTTTGTTAAATAAGCGAAAAAAGGATCCAAGATTCCCCTATAAAAAAGGTGATAAAAGCCTGTACAGTCAGAACAATCTAAATGCAGATTTCTATCGCGAATATCTGCAGAGCGAGTTTGGAATTCAGCGCTATGAATGGGAATCCTGCGGCTATGAGCAGGAATTTCCACAGGGAAAAAACAGTCTGCATCTTCCCTACTATCAGACCAATACTTCCCAGTATTGCCCACTCCACGCAATCTGTACAACAGGAAACCGAGGTATGCAGCGTCTGGTGAAAGAATGTCCATATTATTGCAGTACCTATACTCTGACATATCCAAAACATCTGAACATGACCGGACGCTTTAATTCTTTATTTGGCATAGATAAAGAATTACTGGAACATCCGGAAAAAATAGCAGGTTACATAAACGCAGGAATAAATCGATTAGTTATCAGCTGGAGGTGAAGCAAATGAAAATCACAGCAGGCTTAGGATCAATAGATGAATACATCAGATTCGCAGAAGCTGGTGCAGACGAATTTTTCAGCGGTTATGTACCATATTCCTGGGCGGAGAAATACGGCACAGTGATGCCGTTAAATCGACGGGAAGTATTCTGCTACAATGTACAGCTTGGCGCCTACAGTGAACTGGAAATACTTTCCACAATGATAAAGAAATATGGAAAACCTGTCCATCTGACATTTAATTCTCTCTATTACATTCCACAGCAGTATCCGGAGATAGTGGAAATCATTCAACGCTGCATGAAACTGGGCTTCCACAGCTATATCATAGCAGATCCGGCGCTGATCTTATATCTGCGAAATCAGGGAATTGACTGCGATATCCACCTAAGTGGAGAAAACGGAGAAGTAAACAGCCGTATGATTGATGTTTTGCAGTGCCAGAAACTCAAACGTATTATATTCCACCGGAAGAATACTTTCGAAGATATGCAGGCAGTTATCCATGCAGAACAACTGGCAGGCGGTGAACGAGCGCAGACAGAATTTGAAGCATTTGTCCTCAACGAAATGTGCCAGTTTAGCGGTGCATTTTGCAATTCTCTTCATTGTGATGAAATGGGATATCTTTGCAGAGTACCATATCATCTGGAAAAGATAGCAAAAAAAGACAGACTGTGTATGTACGCCAGTGATTACAGTAGTGGCGACTTTGATAAGATAAATGAGTGTAAATCAGGTGATGGCGAGAGGCATAGCAGGCAGATTTCAGAAGTTTCAGACGAGGAGTCTGTAGAAGTGGAAGATGAAACCTGGCTTAATAGATACGACGACACAGGCTATCTATGCGGTGAAACCGGGTGTGGCCTATGTGCTCTTTACCAGTTGCAGAAAGCCGGCATCACCCATCTGAAGCTGGTAGGCAGAGGCAATTACGTAGATTTTATGGAACAAGACATCCGCAATCTCCGCCGGGCACTGGACATTCTGGACAAGAGCCTTGCGAATCTCCAGCAGGATCAGGATAATGAGAAAATATTTCAGCAGCAAATGAAGCAGACGATTTTTCCAAATGGATGCAGTGAAAATTGCTACTACAGATAACCTGTACCAATATCAGAAATACAATATTTTCAAGGAAAATCACTGTTAAAACGGTTAACAAAATCCTAATTCATCAAGAAAGAATTCTGTCCAAAAACTTCGATATAAACAGTTAGAAAACTTAACTTAAATTTCCCTGTTTTGTTGCTGATTGACTTAAATTATGGTATGATGGAACTATATTAAGCTAATATATACAAAAAAATCTAAAAAAACAGGGCAGGAGTGGTCAAAATGTATCAAGAAGAATACGAACGCTGGTTAGCAGCAGATCTGCAGGACGCAGACCTCAATCCGGAATTATCCAAGATCGAAGGAAACGATGAAGAAATTAAAGATCGTTTCGCAGTAGCACTGAAGTTCGGAACAGCAGGACTTCGTGGAGTACTTGGTGCCGGAACAAACCGTATGAATATTTATGTAGTACGTCAGGCAACACAGGGACTGGCAAACTGGGTGAAAACACAGGGCGGAAACCAGACAGTAGCCATCAGCTATGACAGCCGTCTTAAGAGTGACGTATTTGCCAAAACTGCAGCAGGTGTACTGGCAGCAAATGATATCAATGTCAGAATTTACGATGCACTGATGCCTGTACCGGCACTTTCTTTTGCAACACGTTACTATGAATGCAATGCAGGTATCATGGTAACAGCATCTCACAATCCGGCTAAGTATAACGGATACAAAGCATATGGTCCTGACGGATGCCAGATGACAGACGATGCAGCAGCAATCGTATATGATGAAATTCAGAAAACAGATGTGCTCACAGGTGCGAAATATATGTCTTTCGCAGAAGGTGTAGAAGAGGGAAAAATCCGCTTCGTAGGTGATGACTGCAAACAGGCACTTTATGAAGCAATCGAATCCCGCCAGGTTCGTCCAGGCTTATGCAAAACAGCTGGACTGAAACTGGTTTACAGCCCATTAAACGGCTCCGGACTTGTACCTGTAACTCAGGTATTAAAAGACATCGGAATCAAAGATATTACAATCGTTCCGGAACAGGAATATCCGAACGGATACTTCACAACCTGCAGCTATCCGAACCCGGAAATCTTTGCAGCTCTTGAATTAGGATTAAATCTTGCAAAAGAAACAGGTGCAGACTTAATGCTTGCAACTGACCCGGATGCAGATCGTGTTGGTATCGCAATGAAATGCCCGGATGGTTCCTATGAACTGGTAACAGGTAATGAAGTAGGAGTTCTTCTCCTTGACTACATATGTGCAGGCCGTATCGAAAAAGGCACAATGCCAAAGAACCCGGTAGCAGTTAAATCTATCGTTTCCACACCACTTGCAGATGCAGTAGCAGAGCATTATGGCGTAGAACTCAGAAGCGTACTTACAGGATTCAAGTGGATCGGCGATCAGATCGCACAGCTTGAAGCAGCAGGTGAAGTAGACCGTTTCATCTTCGGATTCGAAGAGAGCTACGGATACCTTGCAGGCCCATATGTACGTGATAAAGATGCTGTTATCGGATCCATGCTGATCTGCGAAATGGCTGCATACTACAGAAGCATCGGAAGCTCTCTGAAACAGAGACTGGAAGAGATCTATGCACAGTACGGACGTTACCTCAACAAAGTAGACAGCTTCGAATTCCCGGGATTAAGCGGAATGGACAAGATGTCAGCTCTGATGCAGGGACTTCGTGACAAACCTCTCACAGAGATTGCAGGTCATCAGATCGTCAAAGTAACAGATTACAAGAAACCAGAAGAAACAGGACTTCCGGCAGCAAACGTACTGATCTACAAACTGGACAACGGTGAGACAGTAGTCGTTCGTCCATCTGGTACAGAACCTAAGATCAAAATCTATTACACAACTCTCGGCAAGAACCTCGAAGAGGCAGAAGCTGAGAAAGAGAAACTTGCAGAAGCTCTGAAACCAATTATGGGCTAAGTGACTATGGAAGAATATGAAGTAATCAGTATCCCGGTATCTGACGGTACAGAACGAGATTTCGCGATCATGGATACGTTTGAATTCGAGGGACAGGGATACCTGGCAGTTTCTCTGATCGAGGGAGATGAGATTCAGGAAGGTGTATACATCTACCGTTATCATAATGCGGAAGATGGAGATGTTGTGGTAGAGCAGATTACTTTACCGTCAGAATACAAAAAGGTTACGAAATTTTACGAGCAGATGTAAGTGAAAAGAAAATAAGAAGAGATCCCAGATTCAGCGGATGAATTGTGCTGAGCCTGGGATCTCTTTTTAAGTTTTACAGATTGGTTTTATTTCACAGTGACTGATTTTACAGATGACCATGTGGAATAATATTTCTTGCCGCTGACAGTCTTATAAGTTCTGATGCGGACATAATATTTTTTCTTTGAGGTCAGGTTCTTGAGTACTGCGGATTTGGCAGAGCTTTTCGCTGTGATGTGTTTGGCATTTTTCATATCACTGCGCCGGCTGTAGTAGATCTGGTATCTGCTGATGGATTTCCTTGCTGTCCAGGAAACTGTGGCCTGTTTTTTGGCAGTTGATTTCAGGGACAGTTTGGAAGTGGTGAGAGGACGAACTGTTACGGAGATTTTTTTGGATGCTTTCTCGTAATCCTGTCCTCTGGCAGCTGTGATAGTGAGTGTAACTTTACCAGGAGCTACAGGGATAATCTTAGTTCCGGAAACCTTGACGATTTTGGAATTGGAAGATTTCAGGGTGATTTTACCATCTGTTTCTGCTGTAAAGATGCTGGTCTTCTTGGTACTCTGATTCAGAGTCACACTTTTGGCAGTGATCACGGCAGGGATTCGGGCATTGGTGATGGTAAAGGTTCTGGTCATGGAGCCGGTGTAATTGCCCTGGCCTGTGATGTTTACAGTGGCAGTACCGACATCGATGTTATCGCTGTAGGAAACAGTGAAATCAGTATCTGGTACAAGCATTTTGTCTCTGGATTTCACAGTAACTGAAGGTTTCTGCTCTGTGCCGTTGTATCTGAAAATATCGGCAGAAAGAGAGGCAGTCAGCTGGCTGATATCAGCAGGGGTGATGGTGAATTCCTTTGTGATAGTGCCGGAGTAGTTGCCTTTACCTTTGATGGTTGCTTTGGCAGTACCTGCATTTGTGTTGTTACTGTAAGAAACAGTGAAATCCGTGCCGGAAACCAATACCTTATCGCCAGATTTCACAGTAGCACCTGGTTTCTGTGCGGAACCGGTATAAGTAACTGTATCTGCAGAAAGCTCAGCGGAAAATCCGGAAAAATCAGCCGGAGTGATCGTAAACTGTTTCCTGATAGAACCGGAATAGTTACCTTTACCTGTAATAGTGACAGTGGCAGTGCCTGCGTTTACATTGCTGCTGTAAGAAACTGTAAAGTCGGTATCTGCAGTTAACTGTGCATTATCGGATTTCACAGTGACTACAGGTTTCTTTTCTGCGCCATCGTAGATAAAGGAATCAGCAGAAAGAGAAGCTGTGAATTTGCTGAGGTCAGCCTGAGTGATCTTAAAAGATTTCGTAATGGTACCGGAATAGTTGCCTTTGCCTGTAATAACGGCTTTGGCAGTGCCGACATTAATGTTGTCAGTGTAGGAAACGGTGAAGTCAGTACCGGAAGTCAGCTGTTTACTGCCGGATTTCACAGTAACCTCAGGTTTCTTTTCTGTGCCGTCATAGCTGAATGTGCCTGCTGCTAGTGAAGCAGTCAGTTTGCTGAAATCCGCCGGAGTAATGATGAATTCTTTTGTAATAGAACCGGAGTAATTGCCCTTACCTGTAATGACTGCGGAAGCTGTGCCTACGTTTACATTGTTACTGTAGGAAACAGTGAAGTCCGTGCCGGAAGTGAGCGCTTTGTTTCCGGATCTGACTGTTGCGGACGGTTCCTTTTTAGAACCATCGTATCCAAATGTGCTTGCTGAGAGGGAAGCGGTAAAATTTGCGATGTCAGCCGGAACAATCCTGAAGCTTTTTGATGTAGAACCGGTGTAGTTATTTCTGCCTGATATTGTTACCGTAGCAGTACCTACAGCACGGTTATTGCTGTAGGAAACCGTGTAATCTGAACTGGCAGTTAAGGTGTTATTACCGGATTTTACAGTAACTTCAGGTCTTTTGTCGGAACCGTCATACGGGAAAGAATCTGCAGATAATATAATGCTGCAGTTACTGATGTCCTGTTTCCGAATTGTGAAATACTGGGTTAATGTACCTTTGTAATTGCCCTGGCCGGTGATGCATGCCCGTGCGTAATTAGTAACTTTGATATTGTTAGTATAAGCGACGGTATAATCAGTATCTGGTGTCAGTTTCTTACCATTATGTGTGACACTTACGGCTGGTTTTTGTTCAGAACCGTTGTAGTAAGCGGATTCAACGGAGATACTGGTATCAGTTGCTGTTAGTGTTTGAGGATTAATACGGTAAGTGGTGCTTACAGAACCTGTATATTTACCAATACCTGTGGCTGTTACTGTAACAGTACCTGCATTTACGAGATCTCCTTCGTAAGAAAGTTTAAAATCTGTTCCTTCTGTTGCTGCAGCACCGTTTATTGTTAAGGTTGCAGATGGTTTATGTTCAGTTCCATCGTAATTATAGGTACTTCTTTTAAGAGAAAGACGGGAATGGCTGCTGTCGATCATATTGACATAAAAATCGGTTTTCAGGACATAATCGTCGCTGTATTTGGATTTAATGCTGATAGTGGCTTTGCCGGCTTTTTTGGCAGTGATCGTAGCCATATCAATTGTATTCATTTTTATAGACAGAACACTTTCATCTGAATTGCTGATCACACATTCTGATAATTCAGGATAAGATGAATTGGCAGAATTGAACTTAGGAGTCCACCAGAGATCGGCAGACTGTCCAATATCCATATAATTAGATCTGCCCATATAGATATAGTTATAACTGTCAGGTTCTTTCTTCTTCCACAGATTGATAGAGGTAGGAACGGAAACGGTATCCTGATAGCCGCAGGCTGTACAGGAACGTTTCATTAATCCATTAACTGGGGTTCCATTGGCAAACTTGTGACCATTTGTAATCCTTGAAGCATGATTCTCTGAAAGGTTGGACAGGTTGATGCTGTAAAAGGTATTTACCTCATTTTTCCAGGTATACCAGATCAGTTTTCCATTTACAATGACTGGAACACAATCAGACAGATTTCCTACCATCTGGTAAATAGAACTGGTTTGCTGTCCGTTTCCGTCCAGAGCAGTATAGTAAACATGTCCCTGGCTGGACCACATAATGATGAAACTGTTGCTGCCTGTTTTGATCAGATGGGGAGCAGAGGCTGTATCTTCAGTTCCTGCATAGTTGGAAAGATAACGGATCACTGGTGTATCACCGGATTTTGGGGCAGAAAGGATGAAAACATTTCTGGTGGTTCTGGTATTGTCAATATCACAACTTCCTGCAACCAGATAAGAAGAATCTGAATATTCAAATCCGCCTACTGTAGCAGCCGTATAAGTACCGCCGCCTAATGTAAAATCCATTATTACAGAGGTAGAGAAATTCTTGGTAAAACGTCCGGTGCTGCTGTCAATGGTACTTTTGACAAGATTGATTCCTCGTGGATAGGTATCACCCTGATCTACTCCCAGGAAGGTTCCATTATCCATTTTCAGAAATTGTGTAAAAGTATGACTTACGTAACCGGAAGGGGTATATTCCACTTTATAATACTGATCCATAATACTCATATCGGAAGTATTTACAGAGAAAGTTACATTTGCCTGATGTCCATTATACATAACATGACAGGTTCTGACATAGAGGTAGTTTCCGGATACCATCATTCTGGCTGTTCCGAATGCAAATGGCTGGGCAGTATTGGCACCAAAAAGGCTGCAGGAGCCCTGGGCTTTCCAGTCTTTGGAATATTTTGTCACACGGTAGGTTTCCACAGAATCATTATGATCCGGGTTGTTTTGACCAGTGAGAATATAGTAATTGTCATTGCTTTCATAGAATGCGCCGAAAATTGGCAGGGACAGATCCAGTGTCATTGCTCTTTTGAAGTTATAGGATGTGTCGTAATATTCGATCAGAAGCTTACCATCCAGGGCACCGGCCTGTACACGCATAAGGTTGCCGTCAGGGCTTGTGGTGAGATAGGAATCGATGGTTGTAGCCCAGGCTTCATAGTCCTGAGATTCCAGATTGCTTCCCTTGTAAGTATCGCAGATTGTTTTTAGAGAAGGATCATTTTCAATGTCTGCTTCTACAATAGAATAATTAAAATGAGTAGAGATGGAATTCTCCAGACCGCCGGCAACCGGCGCTTCTTCTGTTTCCACCTCATCAGAAGAGAATTCACTGTTCGTTTCTTCATCAGTGAAAATCTCGTCTTCAGAATCAAAAGCTGCTGTGTCGTCTGTGGCATCATCTGCCGAGAAATCGTCTGTGGCTGTCGGATCTGCGACAGCTGAATTGGTGTCTGTCTGAGCCTGCGTGCTGTCTTCTGTAAAGTCAGAGCCGTCTGAAAAATCAGTGGCACTGACTGGAGATGTTCCTAGCAGGCAGATAGAAAGCAGGACAGATAGAGATTTTAAAGTTCTGTTTTTCATGTTACTCCTCCTTAAAAAAGTGTGTGAATATTATGGGTATATTTTACAATAAATGGAACAAAAAGTGTAGATTTCCGGGGCAAAAAAATACTTTAAAATAAGAGTGCCAGGCTTTATAATTACACTTAACAAAAGCAGATAATGGAACAGATAAAAAAATCCGTTGTCTGATAAAAAAGGGGATTATAAAAATTCTCTTAGTATTTAACAGGAGGAAACGAAAATGGAAAAATCAACCGTATATTTCACAGATTTCCGATGCTCAGTAGGAACCAGCCAGCTGGATAAGCTGAAAAAACTCTGTATTGTAGCTGGAATCAAAGATATTGATATGGAAGGGAAATTCGTAGCGATCAAGATGCATTTCGGAGAGCTTGGAAACATGGCATTTCTGCGTCCGAATTATGCAAAAGTAGTCGCTGATCTTTGTAAGGAGCAGGGAGGACTTCCGTTCCTGACAGACTGCAACACCCTTTACCCGGGAAGCAGGAAAAATGCCCTGGAGCATCTGAATTGTGCGAACATGAATGGTTTTAACACCATCACTACCGGATGTCAGATCATCATTGGTGACGGACTGAGAGGTACGGATGAAGTGGAAGTGCCTGTAGTAAATGGAGAATACTGTGAAACAGCACTGATCGGACATGCAATCATGGATGCGGATATTTTTATCAGCTTAACTCATTTCAAGGGACATGAAGCGACCGGTTTCGGAGGCACGCTCAAAAATATCGGTATGGGCTGCGGAAGCCGTGCAGGAAAAATGAAACAGCATGCCAGCGGAAAACCGGCTGTAAATGAGGAACTCTGCCGTGGATGCCGCCGTTGTGCCAAAGAATGTGGCAGTGATGCCATTACCTATCTGAATAAAAAAGCAGTTATTGATTATGACAAATGTAAAGGCTGTGGACGCTGTATCGGAGCCTGCAGTTTTGACGCAGTTTATAATCCAAACAGCAGTGCCAACGAACTTCTGGACCGCAAAATGGCTGAGTATGCACAGGCAGTCTGTCATGGACGTCCATGTTTCCATATTTCCCTGGTGCAGGACATCAGCCCGAACTGCGACTGTCACGGAGAAAATGATGCGCCGATCCTTCCAGATATCGGAATGTTTGCAAGTTTTGACCCGATCGCACTGGATCAGGCATGCGCAGATGCCTGTCTGAAAGCAGCACCTATTGCCAACAGCCAGCTGGGAGAACATCTGGCGAAACCGGACTGGCACTGCCACCACGACCATTTCAAAGATTCCAATCCAAACATTGAGTGGGAGGCTACACTGGATCAGGGTGAAAAGATAGGACTGGGAACCAGACAGTATGAACTGAAGATTGTGAAATAGAAAAGGAGCAGTGTGAATTACAGCTTTACAATTACGGAAGTATTGGACACTTCTGGGTGAAAAAATACGAAAATCTCCGGGTACTGGAATATCAGATCGAGATCTTGCGTGATAAGTATGATTATCTGGGAGAGGAAGTTTTATAGAGATACTGTTCACGCAGATATAGAAATAAAAGGAAGGAGAGAGGGGCTATGAAAAGGATGTTTGCAATACTGCTGGCATTTCTGGTACTTGTTCAATCTACCTGGGTCTTGGCAGCAGATTTTTCAGATGGGACAGGAGATGATACTTTTTCTTCGGGATCAGAAGACATGATAACAGAGCCATCTGAAGAAGAGATTTTTTCTGAACCGGATATGTCTTCGGAGGATGAAACGTCAGAGGATAATTTTTCGACGTCTGATGAGGAGGAAAATGAAACACAATCAGCGCAAAACGATCAGGAACAGGAAATAACTGCAGAAAGCCTGATTGGAAAAGATTATTATGCAGGATCTGACTATATAGGATTCTTCAGAGGAACAACTACTTCTGATAATAAAGAGATCTATTTTAAATGGAAAAAAGGATATGAGATCCTGTATCTGTACATATCGGATGTGCATAGTACTTCGCCGGATCACTTTTCTACATTGCTGTACTTAAATTATATGAGCGATTTTTCCACTGTTTCTGTTTCAGAAAGAAAGTCTTATTATGGGGCTTGTCTGGAAGGTACTTTGGAGAAAAATGGACAATGGGAATTTAAAATAACAGATATTTTTGGGTCAGTAGTATACAGGCAGAATTTTGATGAATCTGGTCAGAAGGCACTTTTTGATCTGAATGATCAGAGGATTCTGCTGGACAGTGAAGGAAGTGTAAAGGGATCTTATTATGTAAGAGACGGGAACTCAGTCAAAGCGGAACTCGATTTGATCACATGGGAGATCCAGGATACGAAAATTGCGCAATTTAAAGGTTTTTCCTATGATATTTCAGCAGAAAATTCCAGAAATGTAATTGCTTCACTAAACATAAAATTAAAAGCTGTCAATGTGGGAAAAACGACTTTGACAGGTACTACTGCGGAGGGAAAAACAGTATCCTGTACTATTTATGTAGAACCTGAGATGAAAGTTACAGCACCGGTAAGCATTCCTGACAGTGATGAGATCATATGTAAGATTTCTCTTCCAAAGGCAAATAAAGATTATCTGGATAATTATATGAAAAATCTGAAACATACGATCAAGAATAATGATTCAACAGGTTCCTTAACAGAGGATTCTTTTTCATATAGTATTTCTTCTGATAATACCAGCGCTTCAGGAATATTAAAAGTAAGAGCTTCCGGTTCTCAGGGAAGTGCAGATATCACTTTCACATCAGAAGGTGGATTTTCGAAAACGGTTAATGTTCCTATTGCAAGAGATAACATTTCAGATTACTTTGTGCTGAGAAAAGATACGAATCGTTTTGATCATGCTCATAGTACTTGGGGGACTGCAGATTTTTCAACGGATTATCTGGATCTTCTTTTAAACATGCAGTCGAAACATCCGGTCATCAGCAAAAACAGATTACGCCAGGAAGAGCACAGAGCCTGGGATGGTTCCTGTCTGGGAATGGCATTATCTATGATTTACATGAATGAAGGAATGCTGTCTGAGCGTTTAGGAGATACCTATTATTACAGTTTCGACAACCCGCTTAAAGGTTCGCCGTTAATGAATACGATCAATTATTATCAGCTTTGCCAGAATTCAGATAATTTTTCATATTCTCATAGTACATATAAAGAAGGACTTACAAACCTTTTAATGGGAGAAAGTCTTAGCTCTTTTTTGAAAAATATGGTTACAGAAGCAAAGAAGAGTTCTAATGAACGCCTGCCATTCTGCTTTACCTATACCTATACTTATATGGTCGATAATAAATCTCACACAGATGGTCATTCAGTAGTAGTATGCGGATATGAAAAAGATGCTCATACAGGCGGGCATCTGATAAAAATTTACGATTGCAATACGATATCTTCCAGGTATCTGTATATGAATATTTCTTCAGATTTCAAATCTTTTTCATTTACAGACAGTAATGGCGCGGTGTTAAATTCTTTATGGAAAAATATGCAGTTTATAGGAATTAATGATCTGGCATCCGCATCATGGAATCTGTTAAAGAATTCAGGAAAAAGTATGGTAAGTGTCAATGCTGCATCCGCGTCACAGAATACTGCTGAAATAAGTTTTTCTGCATATAAACAGTTTAATCTGAAAAATGAAAAAGGACAGACACTGTCATATGATGGAAATACATATGCGGGAAATCTGCCGGTATATTCTTCAAAAGTAAGTGGTGAAACAAACCCTGTTATTACAATTGAAACGGATCCGGTTAATTCTTTCGAGGTTTCCGGTTTTACTGATGAATTTGAGATTTCGGCAGAGATAAATGGAAAATATTATAATGCCAGTACAGATGGTGCTTCGAAAATAGTGCTGGATAAAACGAATGGAATTGTGACAGATGGAGAAAATTACTCATTTTCTATGGCGGTAAGTGCAGATCTTCAGACTTGTGATCTTTTTCAAGTTTCCGGATCAACCAGTGGAACAAGTAACATGACCAGTGATGCTGATAAGATTACTTATCAATCGGAAGAGACAGTTTCCGGTGTAAATGTAGCTATTTATAATGGAAATGATTATCGTACGGAGAATGTGAATTCTGATTGTGATGAAATCAGTTTCTCCGATACATCTGCAGGGCAGTTAAGTGTTTCGAAAATATTGACATCCGGAAGCTGCGGAGCAGATGCTCAGTGGAAATTAAATACCCGGGGGATACTCACGATCAGTGGTTCTGGTAAAATGGAGGATTTATATGGAGAAACTTTTGTGCCTTCTTATTATCAGTCCAAGGTAAAGAAAGTAGTAATACAGAATGGGATCACAAGGATAGGTGGTGCGGCATTTTTTGAATTGAGTAATCTGAAAGAAGCTGTGATTCCTGAGAGTGTGACGGAGATTGGATATCAGGCGTTTGCATTTTGCGGGATGTCAGATATTGTAATTCCGGCATCAGTTATTACCATTGAGGAAGGGGCATTTACAAGTGATAATCTGAAGAGTATCTCTGTAAATGCGGATAATAAATCCTTTACTTCTGTAGATGATGTTCTGTTCAGTAAAGATAAAACAGTGCTGGTGGCATATCCGGGAGGCAAGGCTGCGGAGTCTTATTCAATTCCGGAGGGAACACAGAAGATCGGCATTATGGCGTTTGAAATGCAGAGTAATCCGGAGTCTGTTATAATTCCGGCAAGTGTGGATTATATAGGAGAACAGGCATTCGGATGGATGGGCAAGAAACTGAAAAGTATTTATTTCAAGGGGGATATGCCGGTATTCGAGGAGAATTCCTATAGCAATGTATTTTCGAATACGACGACTACAGCGTATTATCCTGATGATAACAGTACGTGGAAAAGAAGTTCACTTCCCGGTGTGTCATCAGTAACATGGAAAACCTGGACAGTACCCGGAAAGCCGACAGTGACACCGACGGCAACGCCTACGCCAACGCCAAAACCGACGGTGACACCGACACCAACGGCGAAGCCAACGCCAAAGCCGACGGTGACACCGACACCAACGGCGAAGCCAACGCCAAAACCGACAGCAGCGCCGAGCCCAACGGTGACACCAACACCAACGGCGAAGCCCACAGCGACACCAAGGCTGACGGTAACGCCTGGTCCCACAGCGACGCCGAAACCGACAGCAGCGCCGAGCCCAACGGCAGCGCCTGAACCAACGGAAACACCTGCGCCGAAGCCAACGGTGGCACCGACAGCAACCCCTGCACCAACGGCGAAGCCCACAGCAGTTCCAACCCCTGCTGTGCTTACAGGAAAGTTCACAGTCACTCTTTCCAAAACATCCTATACCTATAATGGAAAAAAACAGACTCCGAAAGTTACAGTAACTTATAAAGGAAAAACTGTTTCTTCGAAATACTATACAGTAAGTTACAAAAACAACAAAAACGTAGGAAATGCATCTGTCACTGTAACGGGAAAAGGAAAATACAAAGCCTGCTCAGGAAAAGCATCATTTAAAATTATCCTAAAGCCAGGAAATATATCAGAACTGAAAGCCGGAAAGAAATCCGCATCTGTCAAATGGAGCAAAATATCAGGAGCAGCCGGATATCAGCTGCAGTACAGCACCAGCAAAAAATTCTCAAAGAGTAAAACTGTAAAGATATCAGGAACTGCAAAAAATAAGCAGACAATTAAAAGTTTAAGTTCCCAAAAGACTTATTATGTAAGAATCCGTGCATATAAGACGGTAAACGGTAAGAAATGGTACGGAGCCTGGTCGAAGAGTAAAAAATGTTGTGTTAAATAAGAAAACAAGGTCTGAACGCTGAAAAACAATGTTCAGACCTTGTTTTTATCTACTGGTACCGCAACATAACAATTGAATCAAAGCTATCTCCGTGATCCAGCCACTGGCAGCTGCCGTCATTTTTGGTGCAGATGTCTTCGATGATAGATAAGCCGAAGCCATGGTTTACGATATCGGATTTGGAGGTTTTGTGGTCAAAAGTTTGTGCAGGGTCTTTGCTGTTTCGCATATGTATGGTAAGAAAACCAGCTGACATGCGTGAGGTCACGGAAATAAAAGGTTCCGGAAGTCCGCATGTACTGCAGCTCTCAAGTCCATTATCCAGGAGATTGAAAAATATACTGCTCAGTTCAGAAGAAGAAATGCACGACTTCTCCGGAAGAAGGATCTCATAGCTGATTTTGACATTTTTCTGCAAAGCCAGAAATCTTTTGTCCGCAAGGATCGCATTGATCAGGCTGTCATGGCAGATCGGGTGGAAACGCTCCTTCTGGAAATTATCTGTAATAGCAGGAAGGTAGTTCTGGATCTTATCATATTCACCTGACTTCAGATAAGTCTGAAGTGTCTGGAGATTCTGGATCGTGGCCTGCTGGAATGCCAGCGTTTCCTGACGTCTGGAAATAAAAAGCTGTTCCTGATCTTTCTGCAGCTGTTCCTGTTTCTGAAGAGACTGGAATTCTGCCTCCTGCTGGGCGTTTTTCAATGACTGTTTAACCAGAAGATAGAGATGCCTGTAAATAAACAACAGCAGGAAAGACTGGATAAGCAGGAAAATATAGGCAATTTCAGACTTTACGGAAAGCAGAAAATTGCACAGCTGGACTCCGAAAATTTCCAGAAACAAAATAATAAAACCAGATTTCATAAGTTCCTCTTTTCCGGCGGAAGATCTGAAAGAAGAGATTCCAGATATTTCTCTGCCTCATCGTATTTCTTAGTGTTTATCAGGTAATTCAAAGAAAAAAGATGATTCTCCATGTCGTGGTTCCATTTGCGCACAGAACGGTATTCCTTCTCCATTTCCTGTGAAAATTCCATCTGTTTTCTGGTAAAATCCATCTGCTGAACAAGCAGCTCATGCTCCTTTTCCCTGGCGTAGATATTGCGGAAAGCCCGAAGCACAATAAAATAACAGAGAAATTCAATCAGCCAGTACAGAAAGATCAGCCAGCCATACCAGGGAGAATTTTCCTTATACAGGATCAATCCCGTAATAAGAGACGAAACCTGTGCAGGAAAGACCAGTTCTGCAAGGGTAGTCAGATGGATGCTGTGAGAGTACTTTTTCAGCAGGGGAACTACCTTCGAGATGATCAGTAATGCAATAAGGAAGGTCAGAGTTGTCATAAGAAGGAGTTCCCATGTGGTAGAAAGCGTATGGTAAATGTTATAAGCTGCTTCTCCGTGGAGCAATGCATAAAGTGACAGGATCAATGATCCGGAAATGGATTCAGAGATCATCATGATCGAGATATAGATCAAAAATGCCGAAAGCTTCCTTTTCAATGTATCTGTAAAAAGGAGAATCACCCACAGGACAAGGGCTAGCTGGAGCACCCAGGTTCCGAAACTCTGATAAAAATATTTTACGACAATGGCGAAAGCCGTAGAGATCATAAAACAAAGAAAAATCCGTACGCGGCTTCGGGAGAGAAATTTCCCGGAAGGTGTAAGGATGCCGGGGAAAAAGAGAGCAGCGCAGCAGGAAATGGAAAAGGATGCCGGTAAAAGTGAACATAATAAATATTTGAGAATATAAACCATGATATTGCCTTTCTGTAAATAATATAAAGTTACCTGAGCATCAGCAGCGAAAATGCTTTTTTTGTATCATCATAATGGGCACGGCTGACAGGAATGCCCTTCCCGTTATTCAGTATGATCTCAGCATGATGAAGACTGGTGACTGCATGCAGATTTACGAGAAAGCTTCTGTGGCAGCATACAAAAAAGGAAGGAAGCTGCTGTTGAAGTTCACTGAGTTTATCTCTGGTGGTATAGGTTTTATTTCCGGTATAAATAAAAGTTTCCCGCAGATTACGCTCCAGATACAGAATATTATCTGCAGGAATTCTGAGCTGAGTCTGCTTTACCTTAAAGGTAAGATACTGTTTCCGGCCGGTGTCCAGATTTTTCAGCGCAGCATGCAGGGCATCTGCCAGATAATCATTCAGCCGGTTTTTGTTAATGAAGTAGGTATGCTTCGTTGAATAGACATCGGAAGCATACTCCAGATACTGGCTGATGAAGATCAGCTGTGTCTGAGGATTCCGGCTGTTGATCATCTGTCCCAGATCGATCCCTGAAATAGATTTGTCCTCCAGTTCAATATCCAGAAAAACAAGGTTATACTGACAGACATTCTCTGACAGTGCTTTCAGGAATTCCCTGCCGGAAAGGAAAGAATCCAGTTTATAGGGAACATTTAACATAGTTTTAAGGTTGTTTTTTATAATTTCAACGAAGATCTCATTGTCTTCGCAGATAGCAATTTTCAGCATAATTCAATAATTCACCTTCGGATGTATATGTATTCAGCTAATTTTTGGCCGTAGTGTCTTTATAAGAACAATATACAGGAAAAATGGTGGAAAGTCTACGGCAAATATTACAGCAGCAGATCGTGAAGGGGAGAAACATGCCAAATATTACAGTTTTATGGTTAATTATGCAAATTGGTTGAAATAAATACAAAAAACTATACAATAACACCTGTGAGGTAATTTCCAAGCCGGTAGTAAAAGAAAAAGATAAAATATTTACTTATGAAACAAGGGCCGAATCCCGGGGACGGGGTTTAGGTCCTTGTTTTATGAAATTAGTTGAACGGGAGACGATATGCTGATACAATAATATTTAGGATAAATATGGAATATTATTGTGTTATAAAAAAGATTTACAGGAGGTTTTATGTTTACTTTAGTTCAGAAAAAGAAACAAAATACGCAGAGTATAGAAGGAAATATACATAAATCTCAGGATATTTTTGGTAAATATCAATCCGACTGCCTGAAGGGAATTGCCATCATTATGCTTATTGCCCATCACTGCTTTTTGGGGCCATCCCGTTATAAAGGTCAGGAGCTTATTTTTATCATACCTGAATCAGTGTGGAATTATGTTGCTCTTTTCTTTAAAATATGTGTGTCGCTTTTTGTTTTTATCAGTGCATATGGATTAACGAAAAAGATGATGTCTTTGCCAAAAGATGCAGATAGTCAGACCACCCATAAATTTATAGGAAATATGATTTTATCAAGGGTGATCCGTCTGCTGGGAGGATTTATTTTTGTATTTTTGCTGGTAGATATTTTTGCATTATTCTATGATCCGGGGCGTCTGGCTGAAATTTACGGAAGCGTCTTTCCTCTGAATATGGAATACTATATCCTGGATATGCTTGGCCTGGCCCAGCTGCTGGGGACACCTACATTTCTCGGAACTTACTGGTATTACAGCCTGGCACTGATACTGATCGTACTTGTTCCCCTGTTTTATCTGCTTTTAGAGAAGGTGGGGTCTTTAGCGTTTTTGTGTGTGGTTGCAGTACTGAATTTTACAGTTACTTTCGGAAACATAAATATCTGGCATTATATCTTGTGCATTGCTGTCGGTATTGCTGCGGCTTATGGTAACACGATTACCCGAATGGTACAGTTTCGGATATGTGGCAATAATGTGATTAATAAAATTTTGAAATTCCTGCTGGAATTTTCAGGAATACTACTTGTGATGAGCGTACGTGAAGGTCCGTTAAAGGGTGTTCTGTATCCGTTCTGGGATGCGGTTATTCCGGTTATGGTAACGGCTTTTGGATGTGAGTTCCTTTTCTCCCTGCCGGGACTTAAACAGGTCCTGAGGTTCCTGGGAGTATATTCTGCGAATATTTTCCTGGTTCATAACTATATCCGCAGGGTTTGGTTCTATGATTTTACATACAGTTTTAAATACCCGCTGTTGATCGTAAATGTATTGATGATCATTTCGCTGATGCTCTCTATTGGGATAGAATTTTTGAAGAAAGTTCTTCATTATAATGAGGCCGTTGGCAAGATTGTTAAGCTTATAAGTCGGGGAAGGTGAAAAAGGATTATTGGAAAAGATATGATACAGGGTCTGGACTTCGGGGACGGGGTTTGGGTCCTGTTTTTTTGATAAATTTAAGAAAATGGCCAGAATTTGTCGAAACATTTTAGTTGAATTATCGCCCATATTGTGCTAAAGTAAAACAAAGCATTTCATTTCTATCATTCTATACGGACATTTTCCGTATCTGAGCTTATCAGCCGTTCGGCTATCACGAAGAAATCTCAATGCTTAAATAACTTGATCAGGCAGGGAGGTTTCCGGAAGATTATTACCATGGGATTCTCCCGACAGTGCAAAAGGAGGATTAACATGGCAGAAAATAACACCGATGTTTTACCTGCGAACCGGATTTATAAATCACGGATCTTCGCAATGCTGTTCAGCAACAGGAATGAACTGCTGAAACTTTACAATGCGATCAATGGAACCAGGACATAACCGAAAACTGATGGAAACCGGCAAAACACTTCAGGACTACGCAGAATATACATCACGTGTAAGAACCTATGCAGCAGAAATGTCGCTGGATGAAGCCGTAGAACGTGCTATCACGGAATGCATCAGAGAGAAAATATGTGAAAATAAATCCCCAACAGGGTCTGAACTGAGAAAAAAGTTCAGGCCCTGTTTGCGTTATAGTTGTAAACAGAAATTGACAGCCAATTTCCCTACAAGTTATAATAAGAAAAATACTTACCAACAACTTTAAATATCAGCAGTTATAGAAGACAGGAAGAGTATGAATGAGAGAAATAAAACAGGACAGGAATCATAACAGACATAAGAAGAAAATTGCAGCACTGCTCGGCATTTTCTGCGTGGGAGCTGTTCTTTTCAGCGGATGTGCCGGTGTGGGAGATGTACAGAAGGGAAATACCCGGAGTCTGCCCCAGGTTATTGTGGGCAGTGATGATTATCCGCCGTTTAATTTCGAAGATGCCGGAAGCATTCCAATCATTGCCATGACTGCCAATGCCTTCGACGAAGATGTGAGACAATGCATGGAAGCGGGAATGAATGCACATCTTTCCAAACCGCTGGAGATGAAAAAGGTTGTGGAAACCATTGCCGGATATTGTGGATAAAGAGCGTGATATCTTTTACATTTACAGTAAAGTAACAGTCTGGTATACTATAGAGAAAAAAGAGGAAATCGGTTATGGAACAGAGAAAAATTATTATGGATTGTGATCCGGGAATTGACGATGCAATGGCATTGGCGTATGCAGCTTCCAGACCGGATGCGTTTAAAATCCTGGCAGTTACCACAGTGGCAGGGAATCAGGAACTTCAGAAAGTAACAGCGAATGCGCTGGATCTGACTGCGTTTTATGGTCTGGATACAGAGGTGGCAGCAGGAATGTCCCAGCCGTTGATCAACAAACTTGCACCGGCTACAGATTATCACGGAGAGAATGGACTGGGAAATTGTGTTCTGCCTGGGTCTGAGAAACAGGCAGTGGAAGAAATGGCTGTATTTTATATAAGAAGAAAGCTTATGGAGCTTCCGGAGAATGAGAAAGCTACTCTGGTCTGTACAGCGCCTCTGACAAATATTGCTATGCTTCTGAAGCTTTTTCCGGAAGTAAAAAGCAGAATATGTGAGATCATATTTATGGGAGGTTCCGCATCAGGAGGAAATGTAACTGCTTCTGCAGAGTTCAATATTTATACGGATCCGGAAGCTGCGAAGATTGTATTTGGTTCCGGTGTGCCCCTTGTAATGTGCGGCTTGGATGTAACGGAGAAATGTGTGCTTACAGCGTCCCAGATCGCGAAACTGGCACAGTCCGGCAATAAGATCGCTCATTTCTGCGGAGAAATGGGAGCCTACAGTCTGGATCACGGGAACAAATATAAAAGAGTGGTAAGCATTCACGATGCAGTGCCATTTATGTATCTGACCCATCCGGAGATCTTTGAAGCAGAGAAAGCCGTGTTGGATGTGGAATGCTCAGACTGTGCGTCCAGAGGTAGAACGATCTGCGATTTCCGCTGGTGGAGAGAAGAAGAACTGGAAAGCAATAATCTGGTGCTGATGAGAGCAGACAGCACAGAATTCCAGAAATATCTCATCGAAGGTCTTTATGAACTGGGTGAGATGGTGAAAGGAAACTAACAAGAAGGAACAGACTCATGAATTATATTGTCTTTGATCTGGAATGGAACCAGAATCCGGAGGGGAAAAAGACCCGCAATGATAAACTGCCCTTCGAGATCATAGAGATCGGAGCAGTAAAAGTAAACAGCAGAAAAGAAATCACAGACAGCTTCCACAGACTGATCCGGCCACAGGTTTATAACTGGATCCATGACAGTATTCATGAAGTGATCCATGTAGATTATAAGGATCTGCTGGATGGAATCCCTTTTCAGCAGGCTGCACGGGAATTTCTGGAGTGGTGCGGACCGGACTGGTATTTCTTTACCTGGGGAAATCAGGATGTGATGGAACTTCAGAGAAATATGAAATTTTATGGAATGCTGGATCAACTCCCGGGTCCTGTGACTTATTATGATGTACAGAAACTCTACAGTCTTTCCTTTGATGACGGAAGCCACAGATGTGCACTGGAACATGCTGTGGATGAACTGAAGATCGGGAAGCAGCAGGGCTTTCACAGGGCACTGGCAGATGCGGTGTACACGGCGGAAGTTCTGAAGCATCTGAATAACATTATGATCATAAATCACCCCTCCCTGGATGTATATCAGAATCCGAAAAAGAAAAAAGATGAGATCCATATCTCCTATCCGGAATATGACAAATATGTATCCAGAGAATTCGTCGCAAAGGAACGGATCATGAAAGACAGAGAAGTGACAAGCACCAGATGCCCCATCTGTCATCAGCCGGCCAGACGCAGGATCCGGTGGTTCATGAACAATCCAAAGGTTTATTTCAGTGTTTCTGTCTGTGATGAACATGGACTGGTACGAGGGAAGATCCGTATTCATAAAACGGATGAAGAGAAGTATTTCGCTGTGAAAACGCTGCGGTTCACAGATACAGAAGAAGCGGAGGAACTCCGTGAAAGAAAGGAGCTTCTCCGCCGCAGAAGACAATTAAAAAGAAATACCGGAAAGGAGGTCTGAAAGGATCTCCTTTTCATATTGCATTCCATAGCCGACCATATGGCCGTCCAGATAATATTTACTTTTGATTCGTTTCGGACCTACGGAGTTGGGCAGGACTTTCTGCTTCTTCTCCAGGGTACTTACATCAGTTCCGGTGGGAACTGTCACATACACATGCCTTATATAATAGAAAGGACAGATATCATCCGTACTCTTCAGCAGATATTTCTCAGAGGGGAGATATCTGGCTGGAACAGGATTCAGATCCACGTTCATATCGACTTTCTCGAAATTGTCAAATCCGTAATCCAGCAGGGAGGCTGTATCAGGGAAAGCTCCGTTGGTGGAATTCAATACCACTGCCACCAGAACCATGTTGCCTCTTTTGGCATAGGTTACCAGGGTGTTTCCTGCGTTGGTGGTGTATCCGGTCTTACCGCCCAGTACTCCGTCATATGCATAGGACTGTCCGGCCATCATCTTATGATGGTTGAGAAAATAGCGGGTTTCCGGCTGCATATTGGTAGGCGGAACCTCATAAACCTGGGTAGTGACGAACTTGCGGTAAAGAGGATTGTACCAGGCTGCCTTGGCAATTTTCATCATATCATTGGCAGTGGTGTAATGCTTCTCATCGTGAAGACCGTTGGGATTGTTAAAGTGTGTGTTGTGGCAGCCAAGCTGTTCGGCGCGCTGGTTCATCAGCTCTACGAATTTCTTCACAGATCCGCTGACTTTCTCAGCCAGGGCCAAAGCCATTTCATTGGCAGATTCCAGCATGAGAGCCATGAGGGCCTGTTCTACTGTAAAGACTTCCCCTGTCTCTGCATAAATAGAAGAACTGCCGGACTCGATGCCGTATGCTGCTTCCTGGGACATGGTGATGGTATCGTTCATATCCAGGTTCTCACATGCCAGCAGTGCCGTCATGATCTTCGTGATGCTGGCAGGATAAAGCTTCTCATCTGCATTCTTGGAATAAAGAACAGTATCTGTTACTGCGTCCATCAGTACTGCTGACTGACCCTCGATACTGGGGCCGGTAGGCCATCCTTTGATGGAATCCGTGTCTGCAGCCTGTGAATAATAAGCGGAATGCTCCGGCACAGGAGTGGCAGTGATGATGGGATCGTCTTCCGCCGCATAAATGATTCCCGGCTGGGTGGCGAAAAGTCCTGCACAGAGAGCAGCAGAAATCAGTTGCTTCATTCGTTTATGAAATTTTCTTTTAAACATTTGAATATTTACCCTTCATAAAATCAGTTGGTATATTTTGTATCCGTGTTGTATTGTAACATATAAATATCAGATATCTGTAATCTGGTAAAAAATCTTTTTTACAGACAGCAGATTTTACACTATTATACCATTATTTACAAGAGGTGTGTAAAAATTTCTGGTTCCTCCTGGTTAGGATTACCTTAAATATACCAAAAAATACTTGACACAGGGAAATTCCAGACCTTATAATAAATCCGCATAGTGTTAAAAAAACATAACCACAAAAACGTTGATGGAGACAGTAACTGCAGTCGAAAGCGGACAGCGAACCGGGGAAGGTGTGAGCCCGGCAGTGAGTAAATGCGGCGAATATCACTCCGGAGTTGCAGCTCTGAAGGGCAGACAGGCAGGTAAGGGCTGACGGAAATCCCCGTTAAAGGATTCTTGTATCGGCAAAAACAGCCCGTACAATGTAACAGGTGGTATAACGAACGTCAATAAACCTTCGTCCTTTTACAAAAGGGGCGATTTTTTTGTTTTATAGGATAAAGATGAGGACTTTTGATAGTAAACGCCTTTATCCTATAAAACAAAAAAGATCAAAGGCTTGTTTTCGTTCTTAAAAGACACAGGAAATATTTTGTATATTTTCCAATGTCTGATACAAATAATTTAAACAGGAGGTAAATTACTGTGTACCAGAAAGTTGATACGAACTTAAACTTTGTAGACCGTGAGAAAAAAGTAGAAGAATTCTGGAAAGAGAACCATATCTTTGAGAAAAGTATGGAGAACAGAAAAGAGGGAGAAACCTATACTTTCTACGATGGACCGCCGACCGCAAACGGTAAACCACATATCGGTCATGTGCTTACACGTGTAATCAAAGATATGATCCCGAGATACCGTACAATGAAAGGCTACATGGTTCCGCGTAAAGCAGGATGGGATACTCATGGCCTTCCGGTAGAGCTGGAAGTAGAGAAGAAACTGGGACTGGATGGCAAGGAACAGATCGAAGAATACGGTATGGAGCCGTTTATCAAACAGTGTAAAGAAAGTGTCTGGAAATACAAAGGAATGTGGGAGGATTTCTCTTCTACAGTTGGTTTCTGGGCAGACATGGAACATCCATATGTAACTTACTATGATGATTATATTGAATCCGAATGGTGGGCACTGAAAGAAATCTGGAACAAGAAACTTCTGTACAAAGGTTTCAAAATCGTTCCTTACTGTCCACGCTGCGGTACCCCGCTTTCCGCACAGGAAGTATCCCAGGGATACAAAACTGTAAAAGAGCGTTCCGCAGTTGTAAGATTCAAAGTTATCGGTGAAGATGCATATTTCCTTGCATGGACAACAACACCTTGGACACTTCCGTCCAACGTTGCACTCTGCGTAAACCCGGATGAGACTTACTGCAAAGTAAAAGCAGCAGATGGATACACATATTACATGGCAGAAGCACTTCTGGACAAAGTTCTTGGCAAACTTGCCAAAGAAGAAGGCGAGAAAGCATACGAAGTTCTGGAAACTTGCAAAGGAACAGATCTGGAATACAAAGAATATGAGCCGCTTTTCGCATGCGCAGGAGAAGCAGCAGCAAAACAGAAAAAGAAAGCTCATTTTGTAACATGTGACACATACGTTACCATGAGCGATGGTACCGGTATCGTTCATATCGCACCGGCATTCGGTGAAGACGACAGCAGAATCGGACGTAACTACGATCTTCCATTTGTACAGTTCGTAGATGGCAGAGGTAATCTGACAAAAGAAACTCCATACGCTGGCATTTTCGTAAAGAAAGCAGACCCGATGGTTCTCACAGACCTGGACAAAGAAGGCAAACTTTTCGATGCTCCGAAATTCGAGCATGAATATCCACACTGCTGGAGATGTGACACACCACTGATCTACTATGCAAGAGAATCCTGGTTCATCAAAATGACAGCAGTCAAAGATGACCTGATCAGAAACAACAATACAATCAACTGGATTCCGGAGAGCATCGGTAAGGGACGTTTCGGTGACTGGCTTGAAAATGTTCAGGACTGGGGTATCAGCCGTAACCGTTACTGGGGAACACCACTGAACATCTGGCAGTGCGAATGCGGACATATGCATTCTATCGGAAGCCGTCAGGAATTATTTGAGATGAGCGGCGACGAGAAAGCCAAGACAGTAGAGCTTCACCGTCCATACATTGATGAGATCACACTGAAGTGTCCGGAGTGCGGTGGAGAAATGCACCGTGTACCGGAAGTTATTGACTGCTGGTTCGACTCAGGAGCAATGCCTTTCGCACAGCACCACTATCCATTTGAAAACAAAGAATTATTTGAGCAGCAGTTCCCTGCAAACTTTATCTCCGAGGCAGTAGACCAGACCCGTGGATGGTTCTATTCACTCCTTGCAGAATCCACACTGCTCTTCAACAAAGCACCATACAAGAACGTAATCGTTCTGGGACATGTCCAGGATGAGAACGGACAGAAGATGAGTAAGTCCAAAGGAAACGCAGTTGACCCGTTCGATGCACTGAACAAATATGGCGCAGATGCCATCAGATGGTACTTCTATATCAACAGTGCACCATGGCTTCCGAACCGTTTCCACGGCAAAGCAGTTGTAGAAGGACAGCGTAAATTCATGAGCACACTCTGGAACACTTACGCATTCTTCGTATTATATGCAAATATCGATAACTTCGATCCGACCAAATACAATCTTGAATACGACCAGCTTCCAGTAATGGACAAATGGCTCCTCAGCAGATTAAACACAACTGTTCAGACAGTAGATAATGATCTGGCAAACTACAAGATCCCGGAAGCAGCAAGAGCACTTCAGGAATTCGTAGATGAGATGAGTAACTGGTATGTAAGAAGAAGTCGTGAACGTTTCTGGGCAAAAGGAATGGAGCAGGATAAGATCAACGCTTACATGACTCTGTACCATGCACTGGTAACAATCGCCAAGACAGCAGCTCCGATGATCCCGTTCATGACAGAAGATATGTACCAGAACCTGGTAAGAAGCGTAGACAAAGATGCACCTGAAAGTATCCACCTCTGCGACTTCCCGACTGTAAACGAAGCTTGGATCGACAAAGATCTGGAAGCAGATATGAAAGAACTTCTTGAGATCGTAGTTCTTGGACGTGCATGCAGAAATACAGCAAACATCAAGAACCGTCAGCCGATCGGAATTATGTATGTAAAAGCTGAGAAGAAGATGGACAAATTCTACACAGACATCATCGCAGACGAGCTGAATGTCAAAGAAGTAAAATTTGCAGATGACGTAGAATCCTTTATCTCCTACAGCTTCAAACCACAGCTGCGTACAGTAGGACCGAAATACGGTAAACTCCTCGGCGGAATCAAGCAGGCTCTCACAGACATCAATGGAACAGCAGCGATGAACGAACTGAGAACCAACGGTGTCCTGAAACTGGATATCAACGGAAATGATGTAGAGCTTACAGAAGAAGACCTTCTTATTGAAACAGCACAGACAGAAGGCTATGTATCCGAATCCGACGGTGAAACATCCGTAGTTCTTGATACAAACCTGACACCTGAACTGATCGAAGAGGGATTCGTTCGCGAGATCATCAGCAAGATCCAGACCATGAGAAAAGAAGCTGGCTTCGAAGTCATGGACAAGATCGTAGTATACGCTCACGGAAACGACAAGATCCAGGATGTCATGAAAGCACATGAAGACGAAATTAAGTCTGAAGTACTTGCAGACGAAATGGTACTTGGAGAGACCGATGGTTATGTGAAAGAATGGAACATCAATAAAGAAGCAGTAACTATGGGTGTTAAGAAACTGTAATTGATAACATATGATCAATTGCTGATAAGATACTGATAAATTACAGATATTTCGCAGGAAATATAGTACTTTCGCAATGCATGATAACAAAAAAAAGTTATAAAATTCGGCAATTATACACATGACAGACTGTCGGAAAAAGAGTATCATTATCTATGACAGTCTGATTTCAGAGAGGAAATTGGAGGCGGAGATTCTTTGCCCCCAATTTCTCTGATATGAGAAAACAGAAGAGTTGACGGAATGAAGAGGTTCGCCGGCAATATCCGCAAGGCATATTACTGAGAATAAAGTGAACCGTGAAACCATTACGGGAGGTATGAAATGACAAACGAAATGTTCAAGAAAGAGGCATTCAAGAAAAGCGTAAAAGACAACGTAAAATTCCTCTATCGAAAAACAATTGAAGAAGCTACACAGGAGCAGATTTTCCAGGCAGTAAGCTACACAGTTAAGGATGTTATCATTGATAACTGGCTTGCAACACAGAAAGCATATGAAGAACAGGATCCGAAGATCGTATATTATATGTCCATGGAATTCCTGATGGGACGTGCTCTCGGAAACAACCTGATCAACCTTTGCGCTTACGGTGAAGTAAAAGAAGCTCTCGAAGAACTGGGATTTGACCTTAACTGTATCGAAGACCAGGAGCCGGATCCGGCACTTGGAAACGGTGGTCTGGGAAGACTGGCTGCATGCTTCCTTGATTCTCTCGCAACTTTAAATTACGCAGCATATGGCTGCGGAATCCGTTATCACTACGGAATGTTCAAACAGAAAATCGAAAACGGTTATCAGATCGAGGTACCGGATAACTGGTTAAAGAACGGCTACCCATTTGAACTGCGCCGTCCGGAATATGCCAAAGAAGTACACTTCGGCGGATATGTAAGAGTAGAGTACGATCCTGAAAAGGGCGGAAACAAATTTATCCACGAAGGATATCAGGCAGTAAAAGCCATTCCTTATGATATGCCGATCACAGGATATGACAATGATGTAGTAAACACACTTCGTATCTGGGATGCAGAGCCAATCGTAGACTTCGAGCTGGATTCCTTTGACAAAGGTGATTACAAGAAAGCAGTAGAGCAGGAGAACCTTGCCCGCAATATCGTAGAAGTCCTTTACCCGAATGACAACCACTATGCAGGTAAAGAGCTGAGACTGAAACAGCAGTACTTCTTCGTATCTGCAAGCCTCCAGGCAGCAATTGCCAAATACAAAAAGAAACATGACGATATCCATAAATTATATGAAAAAGTAACCTTCCAGATGAATGATACACATCCGACTGTAGCAGTAGCAGAGTTAATGCGTATCCTCATGGATGAAGAAGGACTTGGATGGGATGAAGCATGGGAGGTAACAACCAAATCTGTTGCTTACACAAACCATACTATCATGTCCGAAGCACTTGAGAAATGGCCGATCGAGCTCTTCTCCAGACTGCTTCCGCGTGTATACCAGATCATCGAAGAGATCAACCGTCGTTTCATTCTCGCTATCCAGGCAAAATATCCGGGAAACTACGAGAAGATCAAAAAGATGGCAATCATCTATGACGGACAGGTTAAGATGGCTCACCTTGCAATCGCAGCAGGCTACTCTGTAAACGGTGTTGCACGCCTTCATACAGAGATCCTGAAACATCAGGAATTAAAAGACTTCTATGAAATGATGCCTGAGAAATTCAACAACAAGACAAACGGTATCACTCAGAGACGTTTCCTGCTCCATGCAAATCCACTCCTTGCAGACTGGATCACAGAGCACATCGGACCGGACTGGATCACAGACCTTCCACAGTTAAAGAAACTTGCAGTTTATGCAGACGATGAAAAAGCACTCCAGGAATTCATGAACATCAAGTTCAAGAACAAAGAGCGTCTGGCCAAATACATCCTCGAGCACAATGGCGTAGAAGTAGACCCACACTCCATCTTCGATGTACAGGTTAAAAGACTTCACGAATACAAACGTCAGCTCCTGAACATCCTGCATGTTATCTATCTGTACAACCAGATCAAGATGCATCCGGAAATGGAATTCTATCCAAGAACATTCATCTTCGGTGCAAAAGCATCCGCAGGTTATGCAACAGCCAAGAAGATCATCAAACTCATCAACTCCGTAGCAGATGTAGTAAACAACGATGCTTCCATCAACGGCAAGATCAAAGTTGTATTCATCGAAAACTACAGAGTATCCAATGCTGAGTGGATCTTCGCAGCAGCAGACGTTTCTGAGCAGATCTCCACAGCAAGTAAAGAAGCATCCGGAACAGGTAACATGAAGTTCATGCTCAACGGTGCTCCGACACTTGGAACTATGGACGGTGCCAACGTAGAGATCGTAGAAGAAGTTGGTGCAGAGAACGCATTCATCTTCGGTTTAAGCTCCGACGAAGTCATCAACTACGAAAACAACGGCGGATACGATCCAAACGTAATCTACAACACAGACGAAGAAATCCGTCAGGTACTGATGCAGCTCATCAACGGAACTTTCTCCAGCGACACAGAACTCTTCCGCGACCTGTACGATTCACTTCTTAATACAAAGAACACAGACAGAGCAGACCGCTACTTCATCCTTGCAGACTTCCGCTCCTATGCAGATGCACAGAGACGTGTAGAAGAAGCATACAGAGATGAGAAAGGCTGGGCTAAGAAAGCACTTCTGAATACAGCACACAGCGGCAAGTTCACATCCGACAGAACTATCCAGGAATATGTAGATGATATCTGGCATCTGGACAGAGTAATTGTAAGAAAGAAATAAAATAATTACCGGATAAAATACAGCCCCGGCAGTACAGTGATAGAAATTGTACTGTCGGGGCTTTTTACGTGGTTGAAATCCACTGCAGGCGGAGAATCCTGCCTGTCAGTTCTGTCAGAGAGTTACCTGGAATAAGATAGCATAACGGAGGGTTGAACATGACTTATTTATGGAGCGGTATGATCCTGGTGGGGATTATTTACGGTCTTCTGACCGGGAATTTGAAAGCTGTTACTGAGGCTGTGGTGTCATCTTCCAGGGAAAGCGTAAACCTGTGCATTTCCATGGCAGGAATTGTAGGAATGTGGACCGGAC
Organism: Blautia luti; assembly: GCF_033096465.1. Taxonomy (NCBI): domain Bacteria; kingdom Bacillati; phylum Bacillota; class Clostridia; order Lachnospirales; family Lachnospiraceae; genus Blautia; species Blautia luti. The sequence continues at coordinate 155,047 of NZ_AP028156.1, forward strand.
TGATGAAGATCGCGGAAGGTTCCGGCCTGATCGAAGGACTTTCAGGGAAAATGGGACCTGTGCTCCGGTTCCTTTTTCCGGGGCTGGATCCTGATTCCATGGCAGGCAGATATATTTCCGTGAATTTCCTGTCCAATATTCTGGGGCTTGGATGGGCAGCCACTCCCGCAGGGCTGAAAGCCATGGAAAGTCTGGCAGAAGCAGAAGAGGAGAAAAGAATCTCCGGTATACAGGCAGCCCCGTCAGGAACTGCTACAGATGAGATGTGTACTTTTCTCATTATCAATATTTCTTCGCTGCAGCTTATTCCGGTAAATATCATTGCGTATCGTGTACAATATGGCAGCGCAAACCCCACAGCTGTAATAGGACCTGCCATTGCTGCCACTGCAGTAAGCACAGGAGCGGCAGTGATCTTCTGCTGGATCATGAACAGAAAGGGGAGGGCAGGATGAAGCTTCTGTCGTATGTATCGGAATTGCTGATGCCGTTTCTGATCCTGTATGTGGTCGGTTACGGGCTTGCTTCCAGAAGGGATATTTACGGAGATTTTATGGAGGGAGCAAAAGACGGACTGAAAACAGCAGCAGGGATCTGTCCTACCCTGATCGGTCTGATGACTGCAGTGGGAATCCTGCGTGCATCAGGATTTCTGGACTTTGTGGGAGGATTGCTGGGAAAACTTACAGAAAGGATGGGGGTGCCCTCGGAGATCCTGCCGCTTACAGTTGTGCGGATGTTTTCGTCCAGTGCAGCAGTAAGTCTTCTGCTGGATATTTTCAAAGAATATGGGACTGACTCTGCAGCGGGGCTTATGGGAGCTGTGATCATGAGTGCCACAGAAAGTGTATTCTACTGTATGAGTGTTTATTTTGCAGCTGCAAAGATCGAGAAAACCAGATATACGCTGCCGGGTGCACTGATCGCCACCCTGGCAGGAACGGTTACAGCAATTTTTCTGGTGCAGATGATGATCTGATATCTGCCCATAACGTAAAAAGGAGCAGATTCCTGTAGGAAAAACGGTAGATCTGCTCCAATATTGCCCTCCGGGCAGGATTCTTTTTATTTTTCAGTCAGCGGTTTATTTTTTACCAGCATGTCATGAATGATATTGCGGGTATATTCACCGATATGTTTCTTATCTTCCTTGCTCAGCTCGTCCGGATAAATAGGTTTCCCGTATTCCACCACAACCTTCGCAGGATGAATGGTTGGGAAATGAGCTTCGAAAACATCAGCGGAATTGCTGATCGCCATAGGAATGATAGGACATTTCGCTTTGGCTGCGATCTTGAAGCTTCCCTCATGGAAAGAAAGCATATCCAGTTCATCTTCATTTTTATTTCTGGTTCCCTCGGGGAAAATACAGATGGAGATTCCGGATTTCACTTTATCTACTGCTGCCAGGATGGTCTTAAGTCCCTGTTTAATATCCTTTCTGTCCAGAAACAGGCAGTGCAGATAACGCATCCAGTTAGACAGAAGAGGGATTTTTTCCATTTCTTTTTTCGCAATGTATCCGGTGCGGATGGGACAGCGGGAATAAGTCAGCAGGATATCGAAGTAGCTTCTGTGGTTGCCGATATAAAGTACAGGAGTATCCTTCGGGACATTTTCCTCACCGATCACAGTGACTTTCGCTCCGGTAATCCACAGGATAAAGCGGAACATAAACTGAACAATGCGCAGGGAACTGATATCCTTCGCCATAGGTGCGAACTTCCCGATGATCCATTCTACCAGAAGGATCGGGATAGAAAGGATCAGAAATCCGATCACCACAATACAGACTAATATAAAACGTATCATAATAAATTCCTTTCCGGGTCATCATATACAGACCTGACCCACAGTCATAATGCCATTATACGGAATCCATCTGAAACCTGCAATGCTTTTCCTTCCAAAAAGAGCATAAGCGGCCGTTTTTTCTCATAGAATGGGTAATAAGGGAACAGCAGCAGGCAGGCGCAATGAAGAAAAAAGCAGGAGGATTTTTCATACTGGTATTTCTGCTGTCAGCATTACTGGCAGGGTGCCGACTTATACGCATAGAAGAGGGAGAACGCAAACCTCTGGAATATACCATTGTGAAACTGACGGATCTTCCTCAGGAGGCGCTGGAGTTCATAGAGCAGAAGAAGGAAAAAGAATTCCAGATGACTTACCGTGTGGGAGATGACCTGTATCTGATGAAAGGCTACGGAGTGCAGATGACAGGAGGATACAGCATTCAGGTAGAAGAGATGTCTGAGTCCGAAAATGCGGTGTTCTGCAGGACCCGTCTTCTGGGCCCCTCGAAAGAGGATCAGGGCGGCGAGCCATCCTGTCCATGTATTGTGCTGAAAATAAAGAATACAACGAAGCCGGTAGAGTTTTTCTGATGCAGGACCGGGCTACAAGTTCAAAAATCGAAAAGTTAAAAAAGAAAGGGAATTAAACATGCTGGAATTAAAAAAAGAAAATGTTCAGATGCTTCGTGTAAAAAATAAAGCAGTCAGCCAGGTGACCTTTGATGTAGATTACAATGTGCCGGATGCGAAAGCGGACATGGGAAGGATCGTGCAGAGCAAGGCAGATGTTTCCATGGATGAAGTCCGTCTCAGCGAGGGAAAGGCCTTTCTCAAAGGTTCTCTGAATGCGGATATCCTGTATGTCAGTGAAAATGAGGGCAGGATCTGCAGTCTTTCTGCTTCACTTCCCATGGATGAAACAGTGAATCTGGAAGGAATCCAGGGCGGGGATAAACTGTGCCTGAGCTGGGAAATCGAAGATCTGACTGTCCGCATGATCCACTCCCGGAAGCTGAGCATCAAGGCCATCGTGACTTTTTATGCAGTGGTGGATGAGCTGACCCAGGTTCAGATACCGACGGCACTGGACGAGAATGAGATTTCTGTAAAAAAGAAAAAAGTCCGGCTTATGAGTCTGTGTGTACATAAAAAAGACACCCTCCGGATCAAAGAAGATATCAGTCTGGCGTCAAACCGGCCGAACATAGAGTCCCTTTTATGGTACACAATAGAACCCCGCAACCTGGATCTGCGGCCTGAGAATGATAAAATCCGGGCGAAGGGGGAACTGTCGGTTTTTGCCCTGTATATGGGAACAGAAGCGGAAAATCCTCCCCAGTGGCTGGAATATGCGCTGCCTTTTAACAGTGAAGTGGAATGCACAGGCTGCGGAGAAGACCTGATCCCCCACATTGAAGTTTCTGTTCTTCATCATACCATGGAAGTGAAGCCGGACGGTGACGGGGAAGAGCGGATCCTGCAGGCAGATGTGGTGCTGGAGTTGAACATGAAGCTTTACCGTGAAGAAGAACATGACCTGATCCTGGATGTATACACTCCGCTGAAAGAGTGCGTGATACAGAGAAAAAAGGAACAGCTGGAAAGTCTTCTGGTGCGGAATTTCTCCAAATGCAGGGTGACAGACCGTATAGAAGTCAAGGAAAGCCAGGGCAAAGTGCTGCAGCTTTGTCACAGCAGCGGCAGGGTAAAGATCGACAGCACGAAGATCACACAGGAAGGGATCCTGGCAGAAGGTGTTATCATCCTGAAGATCCTGTATATTATAGGAAATGATGAGATGCCTTTTTACTCTATGGAAACCATGCTGCCTTTTACCCATGTAATCGAAGCCAAAGGGATCACGAAGGACAGCGTCTATTTCCTGCAGGCAGATCTGGAACAGCTTTCCACTACTATGGCTGACGGAGATGAGATCGAGGTAAAAACAGCAGTGGGACTGAATGTGCTGGTCCTGCGCCAGTGGGAAGAGCAGCTGATAGACCAGGTGGAAGAAAAGCCCCTGGATATGAAAAAGATCGAAGCAATGCCGGGGATCACTGTATATATGGTGAAGCAGGAGGATACCCTTTGGGATATAGCCAGACAGTTTTATACCACAGTGGATGAGATCTGCGCAGTCAACGGCATTACAGAGAAAGAAGTAAAGGCAGGGCAGCCGCTGCTTCTCATCAAACAGGTGCAGAATTAACAATCCCCGGATCATCTTTGGTTATTGAAAAATTTTCCATAAAAAACCGTTTTTCTCTTATTGAAATAAAAAAAGAAATGTTTTAAAATAAGTATCAGAAATGTATTGTATACAAAGTACAAAGAATAATACAAAGGAGTGTCTGAGGGATATATGCGGTTACGTGCACTGGCGAAAATAAATCTGGGACTTGATATCCTGGGGAAAAGAGAAGACGGATATCATGAAGTAAGAATGATCATGCAGACCATACAGATGTATGATGTACTGGAGATGAAGAAAAAGAAAATTCCGGGAATTTCCCTTGCAGTGAATTACCCGTTTATTCCATCTGATGAACGGAATCTGGTGTATAAAGCAGCGAAGCTTTTGATGGATGAATTTCAGGTGGAAGAGGGAGTTTCTATCCATCTTGATAAATTTATCCCGGTGGCTGCAGGCATGGCAGGAGGTAGTTCAGATGCGGCAGCAGCACTGGTAGGGATCAATCGTCTGTTCAGGCTGGGACTTACGGAGAGGGATCTGATGGAGCGTGCGGTGAATATAGGGGCAGATGTTCCTTATTGCGTAATGCGGGGAACTGCCCTGGCAGAAGGAATCGGCGAGAAACTTACAAGGATCGCCCGTATGCCACAGTGTTATGTGCTGGTAGGGAAACCGGGAATCAATGTTTCTACGAAGGCTGCGTACGAGAGCCTGAAGCTGGATCAGATACAGACTCATCCGGATATTGACGGAATGGTCCGGGATATAGAGAATAGTGATCTTTATTCCATGGTGAATAAAATGGGAAATGTATTCGAATCGGGGATCATCGGGAAATATCCGGTTATCCGTGAGATTAAGGATTTGATGGAAGAACATGGAGCTTTGAAGGCCATGATGAGCGGAAGCGGTCCTACAGTATTTGGAATTTTTGATGATAAAAAGAAAATGGAGGAAGCAGCAGCAGTCCTCCGTGAGAGCAGACTGGCGAAAACAGTTTTCGGCACAGAGATTTTTAACAAATGAGATTTCTGACTCCACAGATCAGAGAAACAGGAGGTTATAATACGAATGACAAGTGATTTTTCTGTAAATATGAATGAATACCTGCCCCTGCGCGACGTTGTGTTCAACACACTGCGTCAGGCGATCCTGAAAGGAGAACTGAAACCGGGCGAGAGATTGATGGAGATCGCCCTGGCTGAGAAGCTTGGTGTGAGCAGAACCCCTATCAGGGAGGCAATGCGTAAGCTGGAGCAGGAGGGACTTGTAGTCATGATCCCCAGAAGAGGTGCGCAGGTTGCTAACATCACAGAGAAGGATTTAAATGATGTTCTGGAAGTCCGTATTGCGCTGGAGAATGTGGCTATCGAGAAGGCCTGTGACCGTATGTCAGAGGAAGAGATGAGCAGACTGTGGCTGGCAGCCAAGGAATTCGAACATACTATTGCAGAGGGAAATCTGGTGAAGCTTGCAGAGGCAGATGTGGCATTCCATGAGATCATTTACCAGGCATCCGATAACAAGAGACTGATCCAGGTACTGAATAATATGCGTGAGCAGATCTACCGCTACCGTGTAGAATATCTGAAAGAAGGAGAGACCAGAGATATTCTGGTGAAAGAACACGAAGAGCTGACGAAAGCCATCAGGGATCGTGATGTGGAGCGTGCGAAAAAACTTTCCTACCAGCATATCGAGAATCAGAGAACGGCGATCATGCGTTCCATCGAAGCCGAGAATGCAGAACGGGCCAGAGCTGAGAAAGAGAAATCAAGAGGACATAAATAATATCCGGAAATCTGGAAATTCTAAGAGAGGTGAACAGCCTCTCTTTTTTGTTGCTGAAGCGACCCGTACGAAAAACAGGCTGTTGGATACAGACAGGAGGAACTGTTTTGAAAGATAGAAATAAATTGAAAAATAAAAGTGATCTGAATGACTTAAAAACAGATTTGGAAAAGGCAAAAATCTCCGCGAATCTCCGGGAAAATGAGAAATATCTCAGAGAACGCCTGGAAAACTGCAGCGATATCCTGATCCGTCCTATGAAACTGGGGGATCATCACAAGGTAGACTGCCTGATGGTCTATATCGAAGTTGCAGTTTCCAACATGATGCTGGATGACTCCGCCATCGGCAAAATGATCAACCATTTCTGGGAGATATCCCCGGATCAGATACAGGAATTCGTACGGAATAACAGTCTGGGAATTGCAGATGTAAAGAAACTGAAGGATATGGAAGAAGCCATTTCCGCTCTGCTTACCGGAAATGCGGTCTTCTTTATGGACGGCTATGACAAGGCCATGAAGATTTCCAGCAAAGGATATCCGGGAATGGGTATATCCCAGGCAGAGACAGAGAAAGTACTCCGGGGATCCAAAGAGGGATTTTCAGACAGTGTGAAAAGCAACACTGCCCTTGTGCGCAAGAGACTGCGGGATACCAGGCTGAAGGTGGAAGAATACTATGTGGGCGTCCGTTCTCATACACTGGTGCAGGTTCTGTACATGGATGATCTGGTACATGAAGAACTTCTGACAGAAGTAAAAGAGCGGCTGGAAAAATTCGAGATCGACGGGATCCTGGACAGCGGTATGCTGGAACAGCTTACAGAAGATACCTGGTATTCGCCGTTTCCACAGTATCAGACTACAGAGAGACCTGACCGGACTGTGCAGGAGATCCTCAACGGAAAGGTAGCAGTACTGTGTGACAATTCCCCGGAAGCATTGATCCTGCCGGGAAATTTCAACAGTTTTATGGAAAGCAGCGAAGACTGGTATCACAGGTTTGAGATGGCATCGTTTCTTCTGCTCCTGCGGTATCTGGCAGTGCTCATGACCACGATACTGCCCGGGCTTTATCTGGCGGTGATCCGTTTCCATACACAGGTCCTGCCCACCAATCTGATCCTGTCCTTCGCAGAAGCCAGGGAAGGAGTGCCGTTCTCCAGCGTTGTGGAACTGATCTTCCTGGAACTGTCATTTGAACTGATCCGGGAGGCAGGAGTGCGAATACCGGGCTCTCTGGGAAACGCCATAGGGATCGTAGGCGGCCTGGTGATCGGCCAGGCTGCGGTGGAAGCGAATCTTGTGAGTCCCATCGTGGTGATGATCGTGGCGCTTACGGAGCTGGGATCGCTGGTAGTACCCAGTGAGGAGTTTGCTTCGGCGTTTCGGTTGTTGAAGTATGGGTTTCTGATTTTGGGTGGTTATTTGGGAATTTATGGGATGGCGTTGGGGGCGTATGTTACTGTTGGGCATTTGGCGGGGTTGTTGAGCTTTGGAGTACCTTACCTGGGGGTGGCCAATGGGGACGGTGTTTGGCGGCTTCCTTTCCGTATGAGGAAAATGCGTCCGCTGTATGCCCGGAAAGAACAGCGTATCCGGCTGAAAGAACGGAACAGAAAGGAGAAAAGCCAATGAAATTCGCTGAGAATAACAGGATTTCCCACAGACAGCTGTACAGACAGATCATTCTGAGTCTGGCTGCACCTTTTCTGCTGTGTATGTCGGGGAAAGACTGGCCTTATGCCAGCGGCGGTCTGGATGACGGGAATGGACTGCTGGGGCTGGTGCTTGCCCTGGTGGTGCTTGGATTTTATGTCGTTTTTCTCATCAGGCTTGAGCCGTATTTCGGGGATCTGACGAAGGCAGCAGGAGGATTTTCGGGCCGAGTGATTGGGGCTTTTTTCCTGGTGTTCGTGCTGCTGGCAGGAGGTTATCTTCTGACAGTGATCGCTGATCTGGTTCCCGTAAGCCTGGTTACAGGGATTTCCGGGAACTGGATTGCTTTCTGGGCGGTGCTTGCATGTGGGGCAGGTACCTGCAGGGGAATGCAGCGCAGAGGCAGGATGGCAGAGGTGTCAGGGGGATTTCTCCTGGGAGGCATCCTGCTTATGATGGCTCTGTGTATCCCTCAGGGCAAGGCTGTGTATCTGGAAGAAATGACAGAAACCTGGAACCTTTCGGCAGGGTCTGTTATAGAAAAGATGTATGGTACCTTGTGCGCTTTTTCTGTGATCGGATTGCTGCCATTTGCGCTGGGGGATGTGGAGAAATATGGAAGCGCGGGTAAGGCAGTAACGGGCGGGATTGTTACTGCAGGGGGGATCCTGGCAGGGATGAAGATCCTCATGCCGGCAGTTCTGGGAATGGACAGAGTGCGGGCAGAGGAGTATCCGGTTCTGCCCCTGTTGGATGGAGCAGATCTTCCGGGAAATGTGCTGGCCAGATTCGATGTGCTGTGGATGGGATTTCTGCTGTACAGCCTGCTTTTCGCCCTGGGAAGCCTGATGCATTACGGACACCAGATCATCCGCAGGGCACATCTGGGAACCGGGCGGGTATGGATGGCGGCTGTGATGTGGCTGCTTTCACAGATATCCATTGGAGGGCTGGAGATCCGACAGTATTTCCTATGGTATCTCAGCTACATTTTCCTGCCGGGACTTCTGATCTGCCAGGTTTATGTGTATCTGAGAGGCAGGGGGCGTTACAGGAAAAAGACAGCAGCGTTATCTCTGTTTCTGGTCTTCAGTCTGTTTCTGGGTGGCTGTGGCTCGGCTGTGGAACCGGAGAAAAGGATGTATCCTCTGGCAGTGGGAGTGGACGCTTCTGCAGAAGGCATTCTGGTCAGCTATGGAATGCCGGATCTTTCCCAGAGTACAGGACAGGGGAAAGAGGAAGAGGATGGCAGTACCCGGGTGCTGCAGATCAGCGGCAGCGATTTCCGTGAAATTGAACAGATCTATGACCGTTCCCAGGAGAAATTTCTGGATATGGGACATGTTCAGGTGTTTGTTCTGGGACAGACGATCCTGGAGGACGGAAGATGGAGGATGGTGCTGGAATATCTGAAACAGGAACCTTTTACAGGGGAGGATATTTATGTTTTCGTCACATCTCAGGCACAGGAAGTCCTGAAATGGCAGGGAGAAAATAATTCCAGTGCAGGGGAATATATTACAGGTCTGATGGAGAACCGGATGTCAGAGCAGAGAAATCAGGCGGTGACGCTGCGGGATGTATTTTACAGGTGGTATAAAGAGGATTCGCTGCCTGTGCTGCCGCGGATCACGGTGACAGATTCTTCTCTGGAGATTACAGGTCTTGGATAAACTGGTGAAAACTGAATAAAAACAGGAAAATCTGTCCATGATAGAAAAGAACAGTAGTAAGAGAATAACAGGAGATCCAGGCATGCGTAAAAGAAATAGAAAAGATTTGCCTGGACAGAAAAGGAGCGCGTCAATATCATGGACAGAATAAATGACAAACATATTCAGGAGAAAGGCCACAGAGCAGACTGCAGAAAAAAACAGCAGGGAACCAGAATAAAAGCTGCATTGCTTGCAGGACTGGCAGGCGCTGTTCTGGCGAACACTTTTCCCGGACAGATAAGAAATCTGGCAGTACAGCACAGAGAACAGGCGGCAGTATCTGCATGGTGGGGAACCATTTACCCGAAATTCTGCTTTGCTGATGCGAAAAAAGACGGAAAAGGCAGTGTAAAGATTTCCTTGTGGCTTGCACAGGCTCTTGATTGGTGATAAAATAATCAAACAATCAAAAAAGAGATGGAGAGAAATCGATGAAGATAGACAGAGATGCACCGGTAGGTGTATTCGACTCCGGTGTGGGAGGACTGACGGTTGCCCGTGAGATCATGCGCAATCTTCCTTCCGAGAAAATTGTATATTTCGGTGATACGGCGAGAGTTCCATACGGAAGTAAGTCGAAGGAGACAGTCATCCGGTATTCCCGCCAGATCATACGGTTTCTGCAGGAACAGCAGGTGAAGGCTATTGTGGTTGCGTGCAATACAGCCAGCGCCTTTGCACTGGATACAGTGAGGGACGAATTCGATATTCCGATCATCGGTGTGATCGAATCAGGAGCGAAAGTGGCAGCTGCCCGGACACGGAATAAGCGTGTGGGAATTATTGGGACAGTGGGGACGGTGGGCAGTGGCATTCATGCCCAGTACCTGAAGAAGCTGGATCCGGGGATTACGGTTTTCGGAAAAGCCTGCCCGCTGTTTGTACCGCTTGTGGAAGAAGGATGGCTTCATGACCCGGTAACTGTGGAAGTGGCATCCAGGTACCTGAAAGAACTGCAGGATAAAGATGTTGACACGCTGATCCTGGGATGTACCCATTACCCGCTGATCCGTTCTACAATACGTCAGGTGATGGGGGAAGAGGTATGTCTCGTAAATCCGGCATATGAAACAGCCCTGGAGCTGGGTAAGCTTCTGGAAGAACAGGGGCTGTCCAGTACCGGAACAGAACAGAAGGAATTTCCATATCGTTTCTATGTAAGTGATCTGGCAGATGAGTTTAAGGAATTTGCCAATTCCATACTTCCCTATGATGTGGAAATGACGAAGAAGATTGATATTGAGAAATATTAGGAGCAGAAAGATGGATAAAGAAGTATTGATTCATGTGAGAGGGCTTCATATGATGGAAGAGGACGGAGAGCAGGAACCTGTGGAGATTGTTGTACCAGGCGAGTATTATTTCCGCAATGGCAGCCATTACCTGCGTTACGAGGAAATCCTGGAAGACTTTTCCGAACCTACGATCAACTACATAAAAATATCCCCGAAGGGAATAGAAGTCCGCAAAAAAGGAATTGTAAATGTACACATGGTTTTCGAACAGGGAAAGAAAAATATGACTTATTATACCACTCCTTACGGAACCATAGAGATGGGGATCGCGGCTACCAATATGAACCTGAAAGAAGATGAAAGCGGCCTGAACATGAAGGTGGATTATGCACTGGATATGAACCAGGAGCATGTGGCAGACTGCTGTCTGGCAATTCAGGCTCAGCCGAAGAACTGCAAGAACTTTACATTATAAAATACCGTAATGTGGAAATAACAGAAAACAGACTGTAACCGGATATGATAGTCAGGTAAACAGTCTGTTTTTATTTTACGTTTATGATTATTTTTCTTTTTTAAAGCGTGCAAAGAAACCTTTCTTCTTGGCTGGCTTGGTTTCCAGGGAACCACGGATTCCTTTGACTCCTACGATATAAAGACCGCTGACTTCTGCCTTGATCTCCTTTTTTACCGGGATGAGGTCGAAAACTTTCTCATCTGCGATCAGGATAGAGATCTTCGGGCCAACTTTCGCTTTAACGATCGGAAGCTTGGAACGGCGCATGATCTTAGGCGTTTGGTCAATGACCATCTGAGGAAGGCCGGATTCTTTCAGAGGCATCCTCTTTTTATCGATAACCAGCATGGAAATTGTCTGTTTGGTAGCTTCGATCTGAGCCTGCTGTTCTTCCTGTTTCTTCTGAGCTTTTTTGCCGAAGAAATATAAACCGATCAGTGCAGCGATCAGAATAACAAGAATGACCAGAAGGACTATTGTTACTGTACTCATTTGCATCCTCCTAATATGTGTAATAGTAAACATTGCATACATTTCATTTTATCATTAAATAGAAGAAAAGGCAATTGAATTAATGGAATTATTGGGATAAAAATGGTAGAAATTTATATTGTAACAGGTTATAATTGAGGCAGACACCAGTTCGAGAGGATAGAATGTCCGGGAAAGGTCATACTATCTTTATCCGATAGATAAAGGAGATCAGATATGAGTGAAAAGAAGCCTGACTCTGAAACAACAGAGGAGAGACTTTCAGAAAAAATCAGCATACAGACAGAAGAGATAAAGGCAGAGATCCAGGACAAGAGGGAATCTGCAGAAGATACAGCAGAACCGCCGGCAGCGGAACCGGAGAATGCAGAAGAAACAAAGTCTGCAGAAGAAACAGGATCAGCAGAGGAGAGTTCGGTTTCGAAGGAACAGGTGCAGGAAGAAGAACCGCCGGCAGCAACACAGGATGAAGACTTCTTCTATGATGATGAGAAAGCATATGAGGCCCGGAAAGCAGCGCGTATGGAGCGCCGCCTGAAACAGAAACGCAGAAGGAGAAGAAGGCGTATCATCGGCGGGGTCATCGTGGTGGCAGCCGCAGCTATTGGAATCGGTGTAGGATTCTATGGGGATCAGCTGCAGGCATTTGTGAAGGAACAGCAGGTCCGCATCGCGCAGCTTGCACAGAAGAATACAGAAGCTCAGAAGGAAACAGAAACTGCCCAGACTTCAGCAGAACCTGAGACAGAGACTGAGACAGAAGTAACCCAGGCTCCTGAACAGACTTCCGGTGATGAATTAAGCGCAGATGACAAGAAACTCTACAGAAGAGCGAAACGTTATGCACAGCAGTACGATTATGATAAAGCCATCAAGGTGCTGAAAAGCAGCCCTAATTATAAGATCAGCACGAAGCTGAGAAAAGCAGCGAAAGTCTATAAGAAGAAAAAAGAATCATGTGTATCATGGCCGCTGGATCAGGTCACCCATGTGTTTTATCACACCCTGATCAAAGATACTTCCAAGGCATTTGACGGAGATTACAAATCCGGAGATTATGATCAGGTTATGACTACCATTGATGAATTTAACAAGATCACCCAGAGTATGTACGAGAAAGGATACGTAATGGTCAGCATCTACGATATGGCCACTGTGGATGAGAACGGAAATATGACACCGGGTGAGATCCTTCTACCGGAAGGTAAAATACCGTTTGTGCTTTCTGAGGATGATGTATGTTATTATCATTATATGGATGGTGACGGATTCGCATCCAAACTGGTCGTGGATGATGACGGTAAGGTACGCAATGAATATATCGAAGATGATGGAAGCGTTTCAGTGGGAGACTATGATGTAGTTCCGCTGATCGACCGTTTCGTGGAAGAACATCCGGATTTCTCATATCGGGGAGCCAGGGGAATCGTGGCACTGACGGGATATAATGGAATCCTGGGATATCGTACAGACAGCAGCTATGAGACACGTCCGGATGATCTGGATGCAGATAAAGTACAGTGGCTGGATAACCATCCTGATTTCGACCTGAATACAGAACGTGAAGGTGCCAAGAAGGTTGTGCAGGCCATGAAGAAGGAAGGATGGCTGTTTGCAAGCCATACCTGGGGCCACCAGAATGTAAGCCAGATCAGTTTGGAGAAACTTCAGGCCGATACCCAGAGATTTAAGGAGAATGTAGATCCTCTTATAGGAGGAACGGATATCATTATTTTTGCTTTTGGTGCAGACCTTGCAGGAGCTGAAGATTATTCGGGTGAGAAATTCGAATATCTGAAGAGCCAGGGATATAATTATTTCTGTAATGTAGATTCCAGTCAGTATTTCGTACAGATACGGGATAATTATTTCCGAATGGGAAGAAGGAATCTGGATGGATACAGAATGTATTATAATCCGGAACTGATTTCTGACCTGTTCGATGCACAGGAAGTATTTAATTCTGACAGACCGGTACCTGTACCACCTATGGGTGACAGCAACTAATAAGGAGTAGGAAATGAAGAAAAGAATATATCTTGGCATGCTTGCCCTGTGCCTGGCTTTGACAGCCACGGCATGCGGCAGTAGTAAGGATACGACAGATACAGCTGCAGATACTGCGAAAACGCAGGAGAATACAGAAGATAAGAAAGCTGAAGTAGGAACCGGAAGACTTGTCTCTGTAGAGAATGTAGACAAATATATTACCATTGGAGAATATAAAGGCCTGATACTGGATAATACAGTATCTGCGATTACAGATGAAGATGTGCAGGTGCAGATTAATGAGGATCTGCAGGATAAGGCAGAACCTGTATCGGATGGAGCACAGGAGGGGGATCTTGTAACCATCAATTATACAGGAACCATTGACGGGAAGACTTTTGACAGCGGCACAGCGAATAATTATGATTTCGTTGTAGGCCAGGGGACTATGTTCGATGAATTTGAGCAGGGTGTCATCGGTATGAAGAAAGGTGATACCAAGGAGATCGACATTGATTTTCCATCAGATTACGGTGACAGCACAGTGGCAGGTCAGAATGTATCCTATAAAGTAACTGTGCAGAACGTGCGACGTGCAGCTGAGCTTACAGATGAGTGGGTGGCAAAAAATACCGATTACACCACAGTGGATGAGTATAAAGAGGGTGTCCGTGCCCAGCTTGAGCAGGATGCGAAGGATTCCGCCGAGGAAGTGCTGAAAAGCACAGCCTGGAGCACAGTCCTGGAGAACTCCGAGGTGAAGGAATACCCACAGGAAGACCTGGACAATGCTGTTTCTGAATTTAAATCCAGCATGGAAGTTTATGCGAAACAGGCAGATATGACATTGGAAGAGTTCGTGGAAAGCCAGGGAATCTCCCAGGATGATTTCGACGAGCAGTGCACCCAGTATGCAGAGGGTAAGGTGAAACAGAATCTGATCGTGCAGGGGATCATGGATGCAGAAGGAATTTCCCTGGATGATAAGGAAAGCCTTCAGGTACAGAATGAGCTTGTGAAACAGATGGAAGCAGGAAGCCTGGCAGAACTGGTTTCCACTTATGGTCAGAATTATGTGGATGAATCGGTTGGACTTCTCAGAGTGGAGAAACTGATCGTCGATAATGCCAATGTCAGTGAGAAAGTTTCAGAAGGCGATACAGTAGCTGAGAATGCAGATGCTGTGGCAGACACAGACACCCAGGATGAGGAATCTGTAACAGACCAGGAGATGGAAGAAGAGCTTGGCACAGAGAATGTGGATGGTGCAGAAACGGAATGATTTTGTGAAAGAAAGGCCATTGTATTTCCGAAGTAAATGAGTTATGATTAAATACAGTACGTATTAATTAAAGAAACAAAAAGTAAAAGCGGGGAAAGTAAGGAAATGGATAAGCGGGTCTTGCGCGAGAGAATGCGCAGAAAAAAGCGTCAGATGATGATCCGGCGGTATACGAAATTAGGATTGTATGTAGTCGGCCTGATCCTGGCGGTTGTGTTTGTGATCAGAGGGATCATTGTTCCCATCGCACAACATGTAGCAGGCGGTGGAAGCGGGAAAGAAACAGTACAGGCTCAGGCAGATACAGAGCAGGAGGTTTCAGATCCTAATGCAGCAGTAAGGCAGCCGCTGAAGGGACAGTCAGACACAGATAAGGTATCTGTTGTTACGGCTGGCTGGCATGAGGATGCCAATGGAAAATGGTATCAGAATGCTGATGGTACATATTATGCGAATGGATTTCAGGATATAGACGGAACAACTTATTCCTTCGATGAGAACGGTTATATGCAGACCGGATGGATCACCAAGGGTGTAAATGACTATTATTTCAATGAGGATGGATCTTATGATCCGTCACAGAAGCGTCCGATGCTGGCGCTGACCTTTGATGATGGTCCGGGAGAGTATACAGATGAACTTCTGGACTGCCTGGAGGAGAATAATGCACATGCAACTTTCTTCATGTTAGGACAGAATGTATCTGCATATCCGGATGCACCGAAGCGTATGCTTGAGCTGGGATGTGAGATCGGAAGCCATTCCTGGGATCACACACAGCTGACTACCATAGACATTGATTCCGTTGCGAAACAGTTTACAGATACAGATAACGCACTGATCGACGCATGTGGACAGGCTGCATCTGTTGCGCGTGCTCCATACGGAGATGGAAATTCAGATATTTATAACACAGTAGGCAAGCCGTTCTTCATGTGGTCATTGGATACAGAGGACTGGAAACTGCTGGATGCAGATGGTGATTATAATGCAGTCATGAACGGTGATCTTACAGATGGATCTATCATTCTGATGCATGATATTCATGAGCCGTCAGTACAGGCTGCGTTAAGACTGATCCCGGATCTGATCGCACAGGGATATAAACTGGTAACAGTCAGCGAGATGGCTGAAGCCAAGAATGTAACCCTGCAGAATGCCTGCTATATAGATTTCTGGCAGAGCACTCTTGACAGCGGACAGGTGGCAGGATATCAGGGCAGTACAAGTACAGACGGGGATACTTCAGACAGTACGGATACATCCTCAGACGGCAGTGATTCAAGTGATACATCAGACGATACATCAGACGGAAGTGATACGTCTGATGGAAGTGATTATTCCGATGGATCAGACAGTTATGATGATGGAAGCTCCGATGACGGAAGTTACGACGATGGAAGTTATGATGACAGCAGCTATGACGACGGAAGTTACGACGATGGAAGCTCCGATGACAGCAGTGATGAAGACTATAGCGATGACAGTGGGTACTGATCGTACAGCAGCTGACGGGCTGTTCAGAACAGCCATATAAAAATAACATAGAATTATCTTTAAGAGAGCAGAGAATGTACGAAAATACGGGAATCTGTTCTCTTTGTTTTTACACAAAAAAACTTAAAAAATAACAAAAAAATTGTTGAATATATACAGTATTCGCATTGACGGAAAAGGAACGCATTGGTATAATAAAGGCTATAGAATGACTGAAAGTCAGTTCACATCAGTGGCATGTGAAATAAAGCCAGAAACAAAAGCAGCATATGCTGATGAAGCTGAAAATCAAGGGAGGACTCCAGATGGGTGAAAGTATGAAATTTACGGAATTGGACCAGTATTTATTTGGCCAGGGGACCAATTATGAAGTATATAAGAAACTGGGAGCTCATCCGGTTACATATCGCCGTAGAAAGGGTGTATATTTTGCAGTATGGGCACCGAATGCCCGGTCTGTATCTGTGATCGGAGAGTTTAATAACTGGGATGAAGAAGCAGATCCGATGAAGAAGGTCGGACCGATCGGTGTTTATGAAGTATTTGTGCCGGGAGCGAAGATCGGCCAGCTTTATAAATTTTTTATTGTGGGAGCCCACGGTGAACATCTGTATAAAGCAGACCCATATGCCAATGCAGCAGAGAAACGTCCTGGCACAGCATCCAGAATTACAGATATCACGGATTATAAATGGAAAGATTCCACCTGGATCAAGAACAGAGAGAAATACGATGAGAAGAAAGAAGCCATGGCGATCTATGAGGTACATCCGGGTTCCTGGAAGAAACACTCATGGTCGGAAGATAACGAAGAAGGATTCTACAATTACCGGGAACTTGCCCATTCCCTTACTGACTATGTGAAAGAAATGGGATACACCCATGTAGAACTTATGGGGATCGCAGAGCATCCTTTCGACGGCTCCTGGGGATATCAGGTAACTGGATATTATGCACCAACTTCACGCTATGGAACACCGCAGGATTTCAAATATATGATCGATTATTTCCATCAGCATAAGATTGGTGTTATCCTGGACTGGGTACCGGCCCATTTTCCGAAGGATGCCCATGGATTGGTGAACTTTGACGGAACAGCTGTTTATGAACATGCAGACCCGAGACAGGGAGAACATCCTGACTGGGGAACGAAGATCTATAATTACGGCCGCCCGGAAGTGAAGAATTTCCTGATCGCCAATGCCCTTTACTGGGTGGAAGAGTGCCATGTAGATGGTCTTCGTGTAGATGCAGTGGCTTCCATGCTTTATCTGGATTACGGTAAGAAAGACGGAGAATGGGTAGCCAATAAATACGGTGGAAATAAGAACCTGGAAGCGATTGAGTTCTTTAAACATCTGAATACAGTAGTTCTTGGCAGAAATCACGGAACAGTTATGATCGCTGAAGAATCCACTGCATGGCCTATGGTTACAGGTGATGCAGAGAAGGATGGACTTGGATTCAGTCTGAAGTGGAACATGGGATGGATGAATGATTTCCTGGAATACATGAAGCTTGACCCGTATTTCCGTAAGTTCAACCATAATAAGATGACTTTCTCCATGACCTATGCTTACAGTGAGAGATATGTGCTGGTTCTTTCCCATGATGAAGTGGTGCATCTGAAATGTTCCATGCTGGAGAAGATGCCGGGCGAGATGCCGGATAAATATAAGAATCTGAAGGCAGCATATTCCTTCATGACCTGCCATCCGGGCAAAAAGCTCCTGTTCATGGGACAGGAATTCGGACAGCTTCGTGAATGGAGCGAGGAGAGAGAACTTGACTGGTTCCTTCTGCAGGAACAGCCCCACCAGGATCTCCGGAATTATGTGAAAGATCTTCTTACTATTTATAAGAAATATCCTGCATTATATGCCACAGACAATGATCCTGAGAGCTTCGAGTGGATCAATGCCAATGACGGAGACAGAAGTATTTTCAGCTTCATAAGGAAATCACCTACTAAGAGAAACAACATCCTCTATGTGGTAAACTTCACACCTGTAGACCGTCCGGATTACAGAGTAGGAGTTCCGAAACAGAAGCAGTACAAGCTGATCATGGATGAGCACGGACTGATACAGCCGAAAACATTTAAAGCAGCAAAACAGGAATGCGACAACCGCCCATATTCTTTCGCATATCCCATTCCTGCTTACGGAGTTGCTGTATTTGTATATTAACAGACGGGAAAAAACCGGAGTTATTTGCGAAACGCCGTACGGAAGTATGAATAATGCATAAAATTCGTGCAAAATAAATAATTGCTTTTTCATATGAATTGCGTTATAATGAGCGCGAAAACAACGAGATGAATGAAAAGTGCATGTTGAAAGGAGAACAGACATGAAAGTATCCAACATTAAAGATATCGAGAAATTTTTTGACGTAGTAGACAGCTGCGAAGGCAGAGTAGAATTAGTTACAGGCGAAGGCGACAGACTGAACCTTAAATCTAAATTATCCCAGTATGTATCTCTGGCAAACATCTTCTCAGGTGGAGAGATTCCGGAACTTGAGATCGTTGCATATGAGAAAGAAGACATCGATAAATTAATGAGCTTCATGATCAACGGTTGATCATTGAAATACATTTGGGGGCATGATATAGTCATGTCCCCTTATTTGACGTAGAGAAAAAGGAGAAATAGATTATGGCTACAAAAATTGATATTATTTCCGGTTTTCTGGGTGCAGGTAAAACTACACTGATCAAGAAACTTCTGAAAGAAGCATTTGGTGATGAGCAGGTGGTATTGATCGAGAATGAATTCGGTGAGATCGGTATTGACGGCGGTTTCCTGAAAGAAGCAGGAATTGAGATCCGTGAGATGAACTCCGGATGTATCTGCTGCTCTCTGGTCGGTGACTTCGGTACTTCCCTGAAGGAAGTTGTGGACAAATATCATCCGGACAGAATCCTGATCGAGCCGTCAGGCGTAGGTAAACTTTCTGATGTGATCAAAGCAGTACAGGGCGTTCAGGAAGATGTGGATATCGTGCTGAACAGTTACACAACTGTAGTGGATGCGAAGAAATGCAAGATGTATATGAGAAACTTCGGTGAGTTCTTTAACAATCAGGTAGAATATGCCGGAGCGATCATCATGAGCCGTACAGATATTGTAGATGAGAAGAAAGCACAGCAGGCAATGGAACTTCTCCGTGGCATGAATGAGAAGGCAGCCATCATCACTACCCCGATCGAGAAACTGGATGGTAAGAAGATCCTGGAAGTTATGGAGAAACCGGTATCTCTGGCTGATGAGCTGATGGCAGAAGAAGAGGTTTGCCCGGAGTGCGGACATGTACACGAGCATGGAGAACACCATCACCATGACCATGAAGAGCATGAGCACCATCATGATCACGAAGAGCACGAACATCACCATGGCCACGACCATGACGAATGTGGCTGCGGACACGATCACGATCATGAAGAACATGAGCATCATCACAGCCACGACCATGACGAATGTGGCTGTGGACACGATCATGACCATGAACATCATCACGATCATGAATGCGGCTGTGGACATGACCACCATGCTCATCACCATCATCATGCAGATGAGGTATTCACAAGCTGGGGCCGTGAGACAATTAAGAAATACACCAGAGAAGATCTGGAGAAGAAACTGGAAGCTCTTTCTGCTTCTGAGGATTATGGTATCATCCTTCGTGCCAAGGGTATGCTTCCTGCAGAAGACGGAACATGGATCTACTTTGACATGGTTCCGGAAGAAACAGAGATCCGTGAAGGTGCACCGGAATATACAGGCCGTCTGTGCGTGATCGGTTCCAAGCTGAAAGAAGACAAGCTGTCTGAACTTTTCGGACTGGCCTGACAATCCTGACATTATATAAAATAAAAGCTGTAAAGGAATGAAAATTTATGGATGATATCAGAGTTCCCATTTATTTGATAACAGGTTTCCTGGAAAGCGGCAAGACCACTTTCCTGAACTTCACACTGCAGCAGGACTATTTTTCCATTGATGGAAAAACTCTGCTCATTCTTTGCGAAGAAGGTGAAGAAGAATATGACATGGATAAACTGAAACTCACAAACACAGTTGTGGAAGTGATCGAGGATGAGGAAGATCTTACGCCTCAGCGCCTGGCTGCTATGGATATCATCCATCAGCCGGAGCGTGTTGTGATCGAGTATAATGGTATGTGGCTGGTAAGCAAGTTCGAAGAGATGGAACTGCCGGAAGGCTGGGGTGTTGAACAGCAGATCACCTGTGTAGATGCCACTACTTATCAGGTCTATATGGCAAACATGAAATCACAGTTTATGGACATGATAAAGAATACAGACATGGTAGTCTTTAACCGCTGCAAAGAGGGAGATCCCCTTCCTGCATACAGACGTGGAATTAAAGTAGCAAACCAGGGTGCAGAGGTCATCTTTGAGGATGAAGAGGGTGAACTGGACGACATTTTCCAGGATGAAATGCCCTTTGACATTGATGCACCGGTCATTCAGATTGCGCCGGAAGATTACGGCATCTGGTTTGTGGATGCGATGGACCACCCGGACAAATATGCGGGCAAAACTGTCAATTTCAAGGGCCGCGTTATGAAACCACGCGGAATGGGAAGCAAATTCTTTGTTCCGGGCCGTGTGGCAATGACCTGTTGTGCAGATGACACCACATTCCTGGGATATATCTGCAGAAGTGACAATGCATCTCATATCAAAGAAGGAAGCTGGGTAGATGTGACTGCGAAAGTTGCTTTTGAGTACCGTACAGAATATCAGGATGAGGGCATTGTGCTTTATGCAAGTGAGGCAACACCATGTGAACCACTGAAAGATGAAATGGTATACTTTAACTGATTGCCTGGTATGGCAGCAGTGGACGGAGAGACAATATGTATTTAGTAGCAGGTTTGGGAAACCCGGGGAAGCAGTATGAAGCGACCCGTCATAACATGGGTTTCGATACAATAGATTATCTGATAGAGGAATATAAAGTTCCCCAGGGTGGCGTGAAGTTCAATGCCATGTATGGAAAGACCATGATCGGAGGAGAGAAAGTCATTCTGATGAAACCCCTCTCCTTTATGAACTTAAGCGGCGGCCCCATCCGGGATATGGTCAATTATTTCAAGATCGATCCGGAAACAGAACTGATCGTGATTTACGACGATATTGACCTGGATCCGGGTCAGCTTCGCATCCGTAAGCAGGGAAGTGCAGGCGGACACAATGGTATCAAAGACATTATCCGTCAGCTTGGAACTGAGAAATTCCTCCGTATCAAAGTGGGCGTAGGTGCTAAGCTGAAAGGATGGGATCTGGCAGATCATGTACTTGGCAGATTTTCCACAGAGGATCGTAAACTTGTGGATGAAGCCATCGGGAAAGCAGCGAAAGCTGTGGATATCATGATTGAACAGGGCGCAGATGCAGCCATGAACGAATACAACAGAAAAGTACCTGTACAGAAATAAAACATGCCGGAGGGCATGGAAGAACAGCCGGACAGAAATAAGTCATATAAAAGAAATCGTACAGGGGAGAGAAGCGGTAACTGTCATGAAACATTATGTTGAAACAGATACCGCTTTTTTGCCATCAGAAAGGTTGAAACAGAGAGGTTGATATGAAAGGTTTTTTGGCACCGCTGCAGGGTCTTGCAGAATATGAACAGATATGTGAAAAGAGTAAAAAAAATAAAGGGATCCTTCAGGTTTCAGGATGTCTGGAATCTCAGAAAGCCCATCTGATCTACGGACTTGGACAAACAGCTTCCCGTCGTCTGATCCTGGCGGAAGATGAACGCAGAGCCAGAGAAATCTATGAGGATTATCGCTTCTATGATAAAAAGGTATATTCCTATCCTGCGAAGGATCTGCTGTTTTTCCAGGCGGATATTCATGGGAATCTTCTGATCCGTCAGAGGATGAAAGTAATCAGGGCACTTCTGGAGGAAAAAG
Source organism: Blautia luti (assembly GCF_033096465.1). NCBI lineage: Bacteria > Bacillati > Bacillota > Clostridia > Lachnospirales > Lachnospiraceae > Blautia > Blautia luti. The sequence continues at coordinate 177,171 of NZ_AP028156.1, forward strand.
ATCTGACAGTGGTCACCAGCATTGACGGATGCATGGATTATCTGGAGCCGTTGGAGAAGATCGGGGAGAAGCTGATCCACTATGAAAGTGACAGCACTGTGGATATTGAGAAACTGAAAAGTGCACTGGTAAGCCTGGGCTATGAACGTGTGGGACAGGTGGAAATGCCGGGACAGTTTTCCATCAGAGGCGGCATTATAGATGTTTACTGTCTTACAGAAGAGAATCCCTGGAGGATCGAACTGTGGGGAGATGAGATCGATTCTATCCGAAGTTTCGACGCAGAGAGCCAGCGTTCCCTGGAAAACCTGGATGAGATCACCATTTATCCGGCAGTGGAATACACCGGAGAACAAGGGGTGTCTTTCCTGAATTATTTTCCCCAGGAGGATACCATGGTGTTTCTGGATGAGCCGAACCATCTCACTGAGAAAGGGGAAGCTGTAGAAGAGGAATACCGTCAGAGCCGCCAGCACAGGGAGGAGAAAGGCGGGCAGAATCTGCCTGAGAACTGGATCTGTTCTTTCGAGCAGCTTCAGAAAGAACTGAACAGGAGAAACTGTATTTCTCTCTGTGCTCTGGAACCACGACAGTCCGGCTGGAAGATCCGGGACAAATTTTATCTGGAGGTAAAATCCGTCAGTTCCTATAACAGCAGTTTCGAACTTCTGGTAAAGGATCTTCTTCAGTATAAGAAACAGGGATACCGTATTGCGCTGCTGTCCGGTTCCCGTACCAGGGCAGAACGTCTGGCCGGAGATTTCAGGGAAGAGGGGCTGAATGCTTTCTACGGACAGGATTATGACAGAGAGATCCAGCCCGGAGAGATCATGGTGGTTTACGGTCATGCGAAAAAAGGCTTCGAATATCCGCTGATCAAATTTGCGGTGATGACAGAATCCGACATTTTCGGTCAGGAGCAGAAGAGAAAGAAGAAGAAAAAGAATTATAACGGCAAACGGATCCAGGACTTCGCAGAGTTGTCCATTGGAGATTTCGTTGTTCATGAGAAGCATGGACTGGGAATCTACCGGGGCATTGAGAAAGTGGAGGTGGACAGGATCGTCAAAGATTACATCAAGATTGAATACAAGGGTGGAAGCAATCTTTATATCCTGGCTACGCAGCTGGATTCCCTCCAGAAATATTCCGGCGCAGATACAGCGAAGCCACCGAAGCTGAATAAACTGGGCACCCAGGAATGGAACAAGACCAAAAGCAAAGTCCGGGGAGCGGTAAAGAATATTGCGAAGGACCTGGTGGAACTTTATGCCGCAAGGCAGGAGAAAGAGGGATATGTCTGCGGACCGGATACGGTATGGCAGAAGGAGTTCGAGGAAATGTTCCCGTATGAGGAAACAGAGGATCAGCTCAGTGCCATCGAGGATGCCAAGAGGGATATGGAGAGTACGAAGATCATGGACCGTCTGATCTGCGGAGATGTGGGATACGGAAAAACGGAAGTAGCTCTGCGTGCTGCATTTAAAGCTGTGCAGGAGAGCAGACAGGTGGCATATCTTGCCCCTACTACCATTCTGGCGCAGCAGATTTATAATACATTTTCCCAGAGGATGAAGGAATTTCCGGTACGTGTGGAACTTCTCTGCCGTTTCCGCACTCCTGCCCAGCAGAAAAAGGCCATCGAGGATCTGAAAAAAGGTCAGGTGGATGTGATCATCGGAACCCACAGGATCCTGTCGAAGGACGTGCAGTTTAAGAATCTGGGACTGCTGATCATAGATGAGGAGCAGCGTTTCGGCGTAACCCATAAAGAGAAGATCAAACAGCTGAAAAAAGATGTAGATGTACTGACTCTGACAGCTACTCCCATTCCCCGTACTCTTCATATGAGCCTTATCGGGATCAGGGATATGAGTGTTCTGGAAGAGCCGCCTATGGATCGAATGCCCATTCAGACTTATGTAATGGAATATGATGAGGAAACTGTACGGGAAGCTATTAACCGTGAACTGCGCAGGGGCGGCCAGGTTTATTATGTATACAATCGTGTGACAGATATTGCGGATGTGGCACTGCGTATTGCGAAACTGGTGCCGGATGCCCGGGTGGATTTTGCCCATGGACAGATGAGCGAGAGAGAACTGGAAAATGTAATGTACAGTTTCGTAAACGGTGACATCGATGTGCTGGTTTCTACCACTATCATTGAGACGGGACTGGATATCTCCAATGTAAATACCATGATCATCCATGATTCGGACAGATACGGACTTTCCCAGCTCTATCAGCTTCGTGGAAGGATCGGGCGTTCCAACAGGACTGCCTATGCGTTCCTGATGTACAGGCAGAATATGATGCTGAAAGAGACTGCAGAGAAGCGTCTGTCCGCGATCAGGGAATATACAGATCTGGGAAGCGGATTTAAGATCGCCATGCGTGACCTGGAACTTCGTGGTGCAGGAAATCTTCTGGGAGCCCAGCAGCATGGACACATGAATGCCGTAGGATATGACCTTTACTGCAAAATGCTCAGTGAAGCGGTCAAAGAAGCCAAGGGAATCCATACAATGGAAGATTTCGAGACTTCTATAGACCTGAACGTGGATGCCTATATTCCAGACAGCTATATCAGCAACGAATTTCAGAAACTGGATATTTACAAACGTATTGCAGGGATTGAGAATCAGCAGGATTATGATGACATGCTGGAAGAGCTTCTGGATCGTTTCGGGGAACCGGGCAAAGCAGTCCTGAATCTTCTGGCTGTGGCGAAGCTGAAAGCCATTGCGCATCAGGGCTATGTAACGGAGATCAAACAGATGGGCAAAGAAGTCAGAATCACTCTTTATGAGAAAGCGAAACTGAATCCTGAGGGAATCCCGGTGCTGATGCAGAAATACAGGCGGGGACTGCAGTTTAAGAATGAACAGGAACCGAAATTTATCCTGGAACCACAGGGAAACTTCATCCAGGCGCTGACAGATTTCGCCCAGGAGCTGGAAAAACTGGCAGAATCGTGATAAATGTGTGAATTGAAGCACATATTTAGGAAATTACTTGCCCTGTGAGGAAAAAAAGTTTATACTCTAATAATAGCACAGTCCGGAAGTGCGTCCGGGCTGAATAATGGAAGAAGGCTGTAACATAAAATTTCAGCTAAACATGGAGGAAGAAATGAAAGAAATGATAAAAAGAACAGCCGTTGTGACACTGGCTGGTGTTATGGCAGCAGGAATGCTTACCGGCTGTGGAAGTAAAACATTAGATGGAACAAAGACAGTAGCAACGATCGATGGAACAGATATTCCGCTGGGTATCGTAAGCCTGTATGCACGCCAGCAGCAGGAGCAGACCACTGCCATGTATTTAAGTTTCATGGGAAGTGCAGACAATATCTGGGATACTTCTGATGATTCCGGTGAGACATATGGCGAGCAGGCAGTAGACAGCAGCCTGAAAGCAGTAGAACTTATGTATCTTCTGAAAGAGAAGGCCGCTGATTATAACGTAGAGATAACAGATGATGAAGAAACTGCCATTGCAGACGCTGCATCACAGTTTATGTCTGATAACAGCGAAGAAACCATTAAGGAACTGGGTGTTACCGAAGATCAGGTAAAGACACTTCTGGAACTCCGCACCATCCAGCAGAAGACTCATGATTCCATCGTAGCAGAAGGAAACATCACAGTATCTGATGACGAAGCAAATCAGTCCTCCTTCACCTATGTCAGCATCTCCACAAGCGGTGATGACATAACTGATGACGAGAAGGCTGAGAAGAAAGAGCAGGCACAGGAGATCCTGGATAAGATGAAAGAGGATCCGACTGCTGATATGAGTGAAGTAGCGAAAGAAGTAGATGACAGCTATTCTGCAGTACAGGGTAACTTTACTGTGAAAGAAAGCGATGATGAAGATGAAGACGAAGACAGCTCCGCATATCCGGAAGAGGTTCTGACAGTGCTTCGCGGACTGACAGAGGGAGAAGTTGCATCTGACATTATTGAGACAGATACAGGATATTATGTAGTAAGACTGGATAAGGTTCTGGATGAAGATGCCACAGCATCCAAGAGAGAATCTCTGAAAAGCTCCAAAGAGGAAGACTATTATACAGAAACGACAGACGGATGGCTGGACGACGCAGATGTGAAAGAAGTTAAGAAAGTTCTTAAGACTCTGAAGATCACAGACAGTCACACATTTACAGCGCCGACTGCCACACCGACACCGGAAGTGACAGAGGAACCGGAAGCCACAGAGGCACCAGCAGCAACAGAAACACCGGAAGCAACAGAGACACCGGAAGCAACAGAAACACCAGCAGCTACTGAGACACCGGAAGCAACAGAAACACCGGAAGCTGCTGAGACACCAGCAACAACAGAAACACCGGCACCAACAGCTACACAGGCTGCGAAATAATCAGGACAAATAATTTACAGAATAAAAACGCATGATCATCGAAAAGTGATGGTCATGCGTTTTTTTGATCACTGAATGATGTGAAGTTATGGTTTTATTGCGGACAATTGCCGGACTGCCGGAGTGGTTATGCCGTTGAGACAGCCTGTCGCAGTCAGATTTTCAGAAAATAACAGTATTACGTCCGTGGGTCTTTCCATAATATAATTTCTCATCAGCCTGTTTTATCAGTGCGGAAAGGTCAGAGGAATAATCATATTCTTCTACTCCGAAAGTCATAGTGATATGCAGGGCAGTATCTTTATATACGATGGGATGGTAGCTGACAGACATTTTAATATCATTGATCAGTGTGCTGGACTGATCCAGGTTAACATACGGGAAGAAGAACAGGAATTCTTCACCGCCCCAGCGGCAGACATGCCCTTTTCCCATGGTTTTATCTTTAAATAAAGCGGAAAGCTCCTGCAGTACCAGGTCTGCAGTACCAGGTCACCGCAGTCGTGACCATACGTGTCATTTACTGATTTGAAGAAATCGATATCACCGATGGCAATGCAGAAAATTTCATTGGGATTGGCTGCAATGTGATTATCCAGGATTTCTTCCATCCGACGCCTGTTATATAAACCGGTCAGAGGATCTGTACCTGCCTGCTGACGCAACTCCATATTGTAAAGGAGCAGATGTTTCTCCGCTTTCTGGAGGTTCGTACTGAAGGTGATACAGATCACACCCATGATCACGAAGGATAAAATTGTATTTACAACCTGTAAGATCAGCATTTGCCCGGTGCTTAACGGATAGATCACCGGATAGGTCTGGCAGTGGAAAAACAAAGCCATACGCAGCAAAAACAGAAATACAGTAAATGTGATCTTCGTAAAAAAGGTATCATATACGGAAAACATGGACATAAGCATCAGCGGCATGATAAAGTTGGTGCCGCCACAGTTCCATCCGTAGAAGTAGATAAAATATGAAATCCATCCTGCAGAGATGATTACATAAAACAGGAAATTCCATCGTACCCAGAGATGGTCAATCCCGTATCTGGCCACAAGTGTTCCGATGAGCCAGAAGAAAACAGGAATGCAATTGGCAGGATATCCGAAAGCTGCCATACAGAGGATGAAAATTCCGAAATATATAATAAAAACATTGTAGGATCGTTTCATTGCCAGGGAAAAATATACAGGTGATATTTCTCCGTCATATTTATGATTAACTAATTTCATAAGTGAAGTCCTTAGTATATGTAGTGAGCCAGCTTGTCGGCACACTAGATCAGATGGAAATGTTTCAGTGCATTGGCAATTCCATCTTCCTCTATATTGGTAGTCTGGTACGTACAATGAGGAAGAATCTTCGGATCTGACTGCCCCATTGCAATGCTGGTTCCGGCGAACTGAAGCATCGGAAGATCGTTGGTGCTGTCTCCGAATGCGAAAGTATCTTCTATGGACACTCCCAGATGATCTGCCAGGAACTGGATTCCGGTAGCTTTACTGTATTCTTTCTGGGTCAGTTCCCAGGCTGCGTCTTCATGTACGAAGCAGATGAAATGCTGGTCTGCAAATGCGCGGAAAGCTTCTGTATCTGCTCCAGGAACCGGAAATGCCAGAAATTTGTCGAAAGTGAATGTGTGATAAACCTCCGGGCTGTAGAGAGAAAGATCCTCCACAGCAGTTTCAACTTTTAATTGTGCAATGGCATCAGGAAGAGCTTTGGCTGCACCGTCATACAGGATTTTGTCCGGACGTTCGAAAAATGCGGGCATTTGACACTGGCGAAGCCTTTCTACAGTTTCCCTGCACAGTTCGTTGGGATTGGAACTGGAGAAGAGAAGTTCTCCGTTCATGTAGATCTGGCTTCCACAGCCACATACATATCCATCGAAATCCATCTCTTTGATCATACTGGAAATCATGGCGTAGGTGCGCCCGGAATTGATAAAAAGGAGATGCCCGTTAGCCCGGGCTTCCTTTAACGCCTGACGTGTACTGTCAGGGACTTTCCATGGATAAGGGGTCAGCAGAGTTCCGTCAATATCAAAAAATAAAAGTTTACGTGTATTATTCTTCATAAATGTCATCCTCTTCAGAAGTTCTTTCACCTGTATGTACGCGGATGCCATTTAATTCTACATTATCCTCCATAGGGATCACCAGACATTTGCGTCCGTCGATGATCCTGGTTTCCACCAGATCTGCGCGTTCAGGATCTACGTGGATCACCACGTCAGGAGTTTTGATCTCGAAACGGCGGGTATTGGTGATATTAGAAGCAACCAGAGAAGATTTTTCTCCGGCAGTGATCTCGTACTGCTCGTCAAAGGACTGGAGTTTATCATCCTCCACGCCGCATTCTTCGAAGAGACGCCTGACTTCAGACTTCGTCAGAACTACAGGTTCCGGTTCATCTTTCTGGGATTCGATCAGTTCGTTTAATTTCTCATGAATATTTAAAACTGTGTCATATTTACAATCATCTCCCAATGTATCCTCTACCAGGGCGTTAAAAGAATCACGCTGTCCGCCTGCAGACAGAGGAGCAGTACAGCCCAGAAGCTCGTCGATAAAAATGTCCCGAAGCTCGTTGGTATTCTTACTATAATAAAGAACACCGTGAATATCGGTACTTCTGTCGTTAAACTGCGGGAAAAGGAATGCCACGTCCGGCATTTCCACGATCCAGTCGCGGATACGGTCCTGGATGCTGTTTGTCTCTGCGTTGTAACAAAGGCCGGCTTTGGATAATTTCACAGGGCAGATACAGCACATAATGTGGTCATAGATTTCGTCGGATGCATCGAACATCTCAGCACCGTCGGAAGATTTGCCCGGGATATCATAGACCCCGTGGATCAGAATGATATAGTAATTCTCCGGGTAATCATAAGTCTCAATGATCCTGTCATAAAAACTCTCAATCAGGGCATCGTCTGTAAGTTTGCTCTCGCGCAGCTTCATAAGGAAATGCTGTGTACCTCCCTCGGTCTCCTGATCCAGCGGAAATTCCATATTCATCAGATTCTTCCCGATGGTTCCGGACAGGGATTTGCGGAAAATCTCAAAATATTTAAACATTTCCTCCTCAGAAAGAGAAAGAAATGCTTCTTTTAATTCAGTCTTTTTATTCTTCTCTCCATCCACGTAACATCCACAGATACGGGTAATAGAGCAGTTTTCCGGGGTAAACTGTTTCTTGATCTCGGAAATTTCTTTTTTATTCATATAATGAAACACCTCGTAGTTAATTTACTTAATATTATAGCTCAGTTTGGAAAAAGGGGCAAGGATGAAGTAGTGCATTTTCTGGATACAGGTGTTATAATTAGAAAAAACGCGCACAGGAGGAATACATATGAACGAAACATTAAAAACACTGCTGGAACGCAGAAGCGTACGTGGGTATAAAGAAGACCTGGTACCTGCAGAG
>NZ_AP028156.1:190000-362500 GCF_033096465.1 Blautia luti
TGAGACTGAGCAGGATCCAGAGTACCACGAGACACGTGGAACCTTGTGGGAAATCAGGGGGACCACCCCCTAAGGCTAAATACTACTTAGTGACCGATAGCGCATAGTACTGTGAAGGAAAGGTGAAAAGGACCCCGGGAGGGGAGTGAAAGAGAACCTGAAACCCTGTGTCTACAAGCTGTGGAAGCACTTTATATGTGCAACCGCGTACTTTTTGTAGAACGGTCCGGCGAGTTACGCTTACTGGCAAGGTTAAGCACTTCAGGTGCGGAGCCGTAGGGAAACCAAGTCTTAAGAGGGCCAGAGTCAGTAGGAGTAGACCCGAAACCGGGTGATCTATCCATGTCCAGGTTGAAGCTGCCGTAAGAGGTAGTGGAGGACCGAACCCACATCCGTTGAAAAGGGTGGGGATGAGGTGTGGATAGGGGAGAAATTCCAATCGAACCCGGAGATAGCTGGTTCTCCTCGAAATAGCTTTAGGGCTAGCCTCGATACAGATTTGCGGAGGTAGAGCACTGAATTTCCTAGGGGGCGTCAAAGCCTACCGAAGAATATCAAACTCCGAATGCCGCGTAATCGATTATCGGGAGTCAGACTGCACGAGATAAGTTGGGCGGTCAAAAGGGAAAGAGCCCAGACCTTCAGTTAAGGTCCCAAAGTGTGCGTTAAGTGGAAAAGGATGTGGGATTTCGAAGACAACCAGGATGTTGGCTCAGAAGCAGCCATCCATTCAAAGAGTGCGTAATAGCTCACTGGTCGAGAGGTCCTGCGCCGAAAATGTCCGGGGCTGAAACGCGCCACCGAAACTAAGGAACCGAAAGGTTGGTAGAGGAGCATTGCATGCGGGAAGAAGCAGTACCGTAAGGAGCTGTGGACTGCATGGAAGAGAGAATGCCGGAATGAGTAGCGAGATAGAGGTGGGAATCCTCTAGGCCGAATATCCAAGGTTTCCAGAGTAAAGCTGATCTGCTCTGGGTAAGTCGGGGCCTAAGGCGAGGACGAGAGTCGTAGCCGATGGACAACAGGTGGAGATTCCTGTACTGCGGTATGACAGAACTGTGGGGACACGTAAGGAAAGCGGAAGCCGGGAATGGAGAGCCCGGTGCAAGCGGGGTACCAGCCACTTTGGCAAATCCGGGTGGCAATGGGAAGCCGTGATGCGGAGCGAAATAAAGTAGCGAAGTCCGTGAGCCATGCGTCAAGAAAAGCCGCTATTGTTTATACCGTACCCGTACCGTAAACCGACACAGGTGGATGAGGAGAGAATCCTAAGGCCGGCGGAAGAAGCATTGTCAAGGAACTCGGCAAAATGGCCCCGTAACTTAGGGATAAGGGGTGCCTCAGAAATGAGGCCGCAGAGAATAGGCTCAAGCAACTGTTTAGCAAAAACACAGGTCTATGCGAAACCGAAAGGTGAGGTATATGGGCTGACGCCTGCCCGGTGCTGGAAGGTTAAGAGGAGAGGTTAGCGCAAGCGAAGCTTTGAATTTAAGCCCCAGTAAACGGCGGCCGTAACTATAACGGTCCTAAGGTAGCGAAATTCCTTGTCGGGTAAGTTCCGACCCGCACGAAAGGCGTAATGATTTGAGCGCTGTCTCGACAATGCATCCGGTGAAATTGAAGTACCAGTGAAGATGCTGGTTACCTGCGCCAGGACGGAAAGACCCCATGGAGCTTTACTCCAGTTTGGTACTGGGACTCGGTATTGCATGTACAGGATAGGTGGGAGGCTAGGAGATAGTAACGCCAGTTATTATGGAGCCGCTGTTGGGATACCACCCTTGCAGTATTGGGTTTCTAACCAGCCGCCGTGACCCGGCGGTGGGACAATGCCAGACGGGGAGTTTGACTGGGGCGGTCGCCTCCGAAAGGGTATCGGAGGCGCCCAAAGGTTCCCTCAGAATGGACGGAAACCATTCGAAGAGTGCAAAGGCAGAAGGGAGCTTGACTGCGACACCGACGGGTGGAGCAGGTACGAAAGTAGGGCTTAGTGATCCGGTGGTATTAAGTGGGAATGCCATCGCTCAACGGATAAAAGCTACCCTGGGGATAACAGGCTTATCACTCCCAAGAGTTCACATCGACGGAGTGGTTTGGCACCTCGATGTCGGCTCATCGCATCCTGGGGCTGTAGTAGGTCCCAAGGGTTGGGCTGTTCGCCCATTAAAGCGGTACGCGAGCTGGGTTCAGAACGTCGTGAGACAGTTCGGTCCCTATCCGGCGTGGGCGTAGGATATCTGAGAGGAGCTGTCCTTAGTACGAGAGGACCGGGATGGACGGGCCGCTGGTGCATCGGTTAGACTGCCAAGTCTACGGCCGAGTAGCCAAGCCCGGAAGGGATAAACGCTGAAGGCATCTAAGCGTGAAGCCCCCCTTAAGATGAGATATCCCATTCGAAAGAAGTAAACCCCCTTGAAGACGACGAGGTAGATAGGGCAGAGGTGGAAGTGCAGTAATGCATGGAGCTGACTGTTACTAATCGGGTGAGGGCTTGACCAAGAATCGCAGGAAGTAATGAATCTCAAGGAAATGTCAACATGTATGTAGTTTTGAAGATATAGGAAAGGCCAGCTAGATGATAGCTGGCCTTTTTTATGTGTTTCAAAGGGGAAACCATTTCTTTTTTCTGGCTGGGATTCGCGAAAACTAGGAAGTTAGCTGGATATGGGGATTACTAAGAAAGAGGGGTAATTTTTTTACAGAATAGGTCGGGATTTTGACTTTGCAGTCAGGGCGTATTGCATGGATGGAAATGGCATGTTTATAATAAAAAATAAAAATGCACTTTCAGGAGGAAAAGATGGAGAATTTGAAGTTTTATGTAGATCAGAATGCGCCGAAAACTAAATTTGATCACTATTGGGAGAAATGCGTAGGTGCTTGCCATGCATATACTGCACTGCGTGAAGATTACAGAATGATGCTGAGAAAAGCCAAGAAGGATCTGGGATTTCAGTATGTACGTTTTCATGGACTTTTTAATGACCAGATGAGTGTGGTCAGAGAAGTTGAGCCTGGAAAATACGAATACAATTTCGTCAATATTGACAATATCTTTGATTTCTTATTAAGTATTGACATGAAGCCATTTGTGGAATTGAGTTTCATGCCCACACCATTTGCATCAGGTGATCAGACTTGCTTCTATTATAAAGGAAACGTTACCATGCCTAAGAGCTTCGAACTGTGGGATGGATTGATCGTTGAGTTGCTGAAACATCTGGAGAGCAGATACGGAATGGAAGAACTGGAGAAATGGTTCTTCGAAGTGTGGAATGAACCGGATCTGGATTTCTTTTTTGCAGGAGGCCAGGAAGATTATTTCTTATTATATGAACATACTGCCAGAGCAGTAAAAAGTGTAGGCGCAAACCTGAGAACCGGCGGACCGGCCACTGCCAATAATGAGTGGATCCCGGATTTTGTCAACTACTGTGAGAAAAATTTCGTACCACTTGATTTTATTTCCACTCATCACTATCCATCAGATGATCCCAACTGGAATGCAGATATGCATCTGGATAATTTCTTCGGAGAAGAAGTCAACTTAAACAGCGATGAGATAGACCGTAGAGGACTGCTGACCAAGATGGTACGTATTGCGAAGCATGAAGCAGGAAACCTTCCATTATATTATACAGAATGGAACACTTCAGCCAATGAGGGAGACGAATTCCATGATACACCTTACAGCTCCGCATTGGTAACCAAGACTCTCATTGATAACTATGGATATGTAGAAGCATATTCATTCTGGACATTTTCTGATATCTTCGAAGAACATGGACAGGTTCCGGGAGAGTTCAGGGGTGGATTCGGACTGCAGACCATTCATGGAATTCCGAAACCTGTATACCGTGCCTTTGAACTGATGCATCAGCTGGGAGAGGAACGGCTTCCGAAGGTAGAAGAACAGGGACATGTGGGAATCTGCCCGGTTGTGGACAAAGACGGCAGCCTTGCAATTCTGGTTTATAATCAGGAAATGATCGGAAAACCAGTCTCTGAAGAAAAAGTAGAAATTCATATCAAAAATGCCCCCGGTAAAAAAGCAGAGATCCAGAGGATCGATGATAACCATGCAAATGCGAAAAAACAATGGGAAGAAATGGGATGCCCTACTTATCCCACACCTGCTCAGGTGAAGGAATTAAAAGAGGCTTCTGAGTTGAAAACAGAGGAATTACCTGTTAAGGTAGAAGGAGAAGAAGCAGTGCTGGAATTTGCTCTTCCGGCATATGGTGTGGCATTGATAAAATTGGTATAAGAAATAAGAAGAGGTGGATGCATGAAGGGTTTGAAAAGGATGAAGATAAAGACAAAAATATGGGTATTGTTCCTTGCCTGCATTTTAATGTCGTCTGTCATTTCCATAGGAACAGTGGTATACAGCAGTCAGAAATCCAATCTGAAGCATATCGGTGAAATGACAACACAGACTCTTCATGCCATCGACAGCAACCTGGAGCTGATGATCGATCATGTAAATCAGGATACCTATGCAGTGTTCTGGAGCAAAATGTTTCAGGATACTCTGGAAGAGGTATCCAAAGGAAATCTGACTGTGAAGACTAGAACAGAATTGCAGGACTGCCTGACCAATATCATGCTGGCAGGAGATTATATTTCCTCTATTGTATTTTATGACAATATAGGAAATTCTTTTATGTGCAACAGAGAAGAGGTTGTTTTGAAGAAAGAAATTGCTGTAGAAGATGCCTACTGGTATGAAAAAGCCATAAAAAAGGATGGGGACTGGATCTTTGAGACAGATGGTGGAGGAATCGTCAGCTATAAAAGCAAAAACAGAAATATTCTCTCCATGATCCGTGTGATCAAGAAAAAAACAGATTATTCCAAATTGGGAATCCTCATGGTAAATATCGATGAGAAAACCATCCGCGAGATCTTCGATTCTGTGGGCGGAAATCTGAATTCCAATTTTTATGTGTTGATGAATGACACTTTGATCTTCGGACCGGAGGAAAAAGAAAACTATGATGTAAGCAAGGATATTATCGGATCCCTGGAAGAAAATGAGACAAAGATTGTACGCAGCGAAGAGAATTCCATGGTGTATAAAAAGATCTCATCTATGATAGATGGCTGGACCCTAGCTATAGAGACACCTATGAGCAGTTTTTCCAACAGTATCAGTTATTTCAATACGCTCATCGTCCTGATCGTCAATATAGGTATGCTGATCCTGTGCTGGCTTTTTATTTCCCGTACAGTGAGCAGACCGATCCAGAAAATGGAAGAACAGATGATGTATTCTAAATCTATTCCTGAGAACTTGGAGGTGGATGAAGAATGTGAGGATGAGATCACCAACCTGAAACGGACCTATAATAATCTGTTGAATTCTATCCGTAAGCTTCTGGAGAGAACCAAGGAAGAAGAGAAGATCATTCGGAAAAATGAACTGGATCTGATCCTGGAGCAGATCAATCCCCATTTCCTGTATAATACTCTGGATGTGATCAGCGGCCTTACTCTGATCGGGGATCAGGACAAAAGTTTCCAGATGACACAGGCGCTGGGAAGATTTTACAGAAACAGCTTAAACAGTGGATGTCAGGTGATCACGGTGAGGGAAGAACTGGATATTATCAAAAGTTACATGACGATCATCAATATCCGGTATAATAATGAAATCAGCATTGAATATAAAGTGGATGAAAATCTGCTGGATATTCTGATGCTGAAACTGATCCTGCAGCCTTTGGTGGAGAATGCAGTCCATCATGGAATGCGCCAGAAAGAGGGCAAAGGGGAACTGTGTATTTCTGTGCATGCACTGGACGACAAACTGATGGAAGTTTCTGTGAGAGATAATGGGGTAGGGATTCCGGAGGATAAGATCCGGCTGATCCTGGAAGGCGGATATAAAACTTCCAAGTCAGGATTCGGGCTTCACAGTGTGAAACAGAGAGTTGAACTATTTTATGGGATTGAGGATGCAGTATCCATATCCAGCCAGCCGGGATGCTGGACGGAAGTGAGGGTACGTTTTTCATACAAAACAGATGGTTAATACGAAGAAGAGGGACAGTAATGGAGAAGGATGTCATTAATATACTAATAGTAGATGATGAGAAATATGAAGGCATATTAATGGAAAAAAGCGTAGCCTGGGAATCGGAGGGGTTTCACATTATGGGCAATGTCCAGTGTGCAGAGGATGCGCTGGCACTGATGGAGAAACAGACGCCAGATATTGTGTATACAGACATTAATATGCCGAGAATAGATGGACTGGAACTGAGCAGGCGCATCCGGGAGACATATCCGGCAGTGCATATTGTGATCGTTACCGGATACCGGGAGTTCGAATATGCCAGAGAAGCCATACACATAGGAGTGGAAGAATTTCTGTTAAAACCTATCCAGTCAGATGAACTTCTGGCTGCTGCGGTGAAGCTGCGGGAACAGATCCTGAAAGAACGGGAACAGCAGTCGAAAGATGTGGAAATCTATCCGGTTCTCTGCCAGGAACTGCTTCGAAGGATCGTCACCGGGTACATTAAATCTGAGGAATCTGGGGAAAAGCTTTCCGAATATCAGATCCGGCTGTGGAAAAACAATGGAGTCCGGGGATTTTTGCTTCTCATGGATCTGGAAGACCATGATGTGCTGCTGAAACTTCTGGAGATCATGAATAAAACCATAGGAGAGAAAAAGTACGGATATTTTTTCCTGGAAAAAAACAAGATATTCTTTGTCATAGAGGAAACTCCGGAGATCAAAGATCTGCTTGGGACTGCATTTGAACAGATCACGGAACTGGGCAAAAACGGCACAGCAGCTGCATCTGTCAGCAGCTATTATGAAAAGAGAGATGACAGCCCGAAGATCCTCTCAGAATGTGAGGAAGCACTGGTAGACACTATGCGGGATGAGAGAAAGACTCTGATCTTCTATGAGGATTATATTGAATATATGCAGCAGATCAGTCATTCTTACCCGGTGAATTTCGACAGTTACAGGATCGCAGTGAAAAGTGGTGACCAGGAAGCGGCTGTTGGATTTATAGACCATTATCTGGAACAGTATATTTTTAACGGTCCGTTGATGATCTCTCAGCTTCGTAATCTGGGGGTTCTGCTCTTCCATAATACGATGTCTGTATTGAAGGAAAGCAATAAACACCTGGATAATGAAGAACAGGTAAAGATCCTGGAAAATATTTCAGGGATTAATACACTGCAGGAGTTCTGCAGAACACTGTATGCTCTGATCGAGGGAACCATACAGACGATTTCACGGAATGCAGGAGGAAATACAGTAGCTCAGAAAGCACAGGAATATATTGAACAGAATCTGGACAGGGAGAAACTGTCCCTGAACCTGATCGCATCGGATCTGTTTGTAAATGCCAGTTATCTCAGCCGTATTTTCAAACAGTCTGTAGGGGAAAGTATTACGAAATATATTATGCGCAAGCGCGTGGAGAAGAGTATGGAGCTTTTTGATACTACGGATCTGAAAGTATATGAAGTAGCGGCGGCCGTGGGAATGCCTGATGCACATTACTTCGGAACATCCTTTAAAAAGTACACCGGAAAAACAGTAAATGAGTACAAAAGTAAAAATCGCACCCTTTCAGGTAAATAATCTGAATTGAGAAAACGCCTTCCGGATTTTATAATATCAACATAACAAGTCACTTAGAGTTCATAATTCAGGGAGGAAAAAAATGAACAATTGGAAAAAGTTTACAGCAGCGTGCATGGGTGCTGCAATGGTTGGAACAACAGTTTTCGGAGCATCTGCAACAGTTTTCGCAGCTGATACAGTAACACTGGATGTATGGCATCAGTTTACAGACCCGGAAAGTGCACAGACACAGGCATTCGAGGCAGCGGTAGAAGAATACGAGAAAGAACATGAAAATATCAAAATTGAACTTCACGGTCTGGATACAGAATCCTATAAGACAAAAATCTCTACAGAATTCGCAAGCAGCGCTTCCGGAGTAGATGTATTTTATTACTGGGCACCTGGAAAACTGAAACAGCTTACAGATGCTGATAAAGTTTTACCGTTAAATGATTATGTAACAGATGATATTAAGAGCAGAATTAAAGAAGGTTCCACAAGCAACTTTGAACTGGATGGAAATTTATATGCACTTCCGATCGACAGCTATATGATGTGCCTGTTCTGCAACAAAGATTTATTTGACCAGGCAGGAGTAGAGATTCCTACTACTTATGATGAACTGATCACAGCCGGCGAAGCGCTTGCGAAACTGGACGGAGTAACACCATTGGCTATCGGCGCAAAAGATGCATGGCTTGCAGGTGCTCTGTATGAATCACTTGCACTGAGAGAAGTAGGTGCTTCTGAAGTACAGTCCGCACTTCTGGGCGAAACAGAATTCACAAACGAGGGATTCAAGAAAGCAGCAGAAGATGTTGTTGAATTATACGACAAAGGAATCCTTGGCAAGAACCCTCTGGAAGACGGCGAAGCAGAAGCTACCGCAGACTTCCTCAACGGAAAAGTTGCAATGCAGCTTGACGGAAGCTGGTTCGCAGGAACTATCGACAATGCAGAAGACAGCGCTGTTAAAGATGTAGAAGTGATCACATTCCCTGTAGTTTCTGACGAGCAGGATGCAGCTGATTATGCAGGCGGTGCAAGTGCTTCCTTCTTTGTAAACAAAAACACAGATACACCGGAAGAGTCCGCAGATTTCGCAATGTATATTTCTGAGAAAATGGGCGAGCAGGCTCTGGAAATTGGCACAGGATTCCCATGCTGGAATACAGATGTTGACACAGACACGATTTCCCCGACATTTGTAAAATTAATGGATCTCTATGATGGCGTAAAAACAGGTGTACAGAACTGGGATGGTATCATAAATGCAAACGCAGCAGCTGTTCATCTGGAGCAGGCTCAGTCCTTACTTTCCGGAAGCGCAGATATTGACAGCTTTATGACTGCACATCAGGATGCAATCAGCGCAGCAGAATAACGCAGGGATGAAACTATGAAAAAACTTTTAAGTAATAAGGCCTATATCGCTGTTTTCGTCGCACCGGGTCTGATCCTGTTTCTGGTAATGGCGGTGATCCCGCTGTTTACCACAGGATATTACGGACTGTTCAATTACGACGGAATCGGAGAAAAAGTCTTTATAGGATTAAAAAATTACAAAGAACTATTTACAACAGATCCTTATTTCCTGAGATCTGTATTGAACTCATTTATTCTGGCAGCAGGTTCTTTGTTTATTCAGATCCCTATCGCGTTATTCCTGGCCATCCTTCTGGCAAACGGGATCAAGGGAGAGGGCTTTTACAGAACTGTATTTTTCCTGCCGGTAGTAATCTCCAGTATGGTAATCGGACAGCTCTGGTGCAAGATCTTCAACAGTGAGGGACTTCTGAATGCGATCCTGGGTGCACTGGGAATGGTAAACGATACTGCATGGCTGGTAAATCCGAAAACTGCTTATATGACAACGGTGATCCCGGCAATCTGGCAGAGCATCGGATACCATATGGTCATCCTCTATGCAGGTGTGAAGAATATTTCGCCGGAATATTATGAAGCTGCGAAACTGGACGGAGCTACAGGATTCAAGGCAGCTACGAAGATCACGATCCCGCTGCTGATGCCGACGATTAAAGTATGTGCCACATTTGCACTGGTTGGTTCTCTGCGTGTATTTGACCTGGTATATGTTATGACAGGCGGCGGCCCGAACCATGTCAGTGAAGTTCCTGCAACATTGATGTATGATAATCTGTTTGTAAAATGCCGCTATGGTTACGGCAGCGCCCAGGCGTTCTTTATCGTATTTGAGTGTCTGGTGTTCAGCTTCCTGATCAACCGCATTTTCAAAAAATCCGAAGAAAATGCATCGATGATTTGAGAGGAGCCAGATGAATATGAGTGCTATGAAATTAAAAAAGACTTTAATCTATCTGTTCCTGGCGGTATTTACTTTTATTCAGATATTCCCGTTCTACTGGCTGGTAACATTCTCATTCAAGAGTAATACAGAAATATTTGATTCCAACAATCTGGTAGGTCTGCCGAAAGTATGGCATCTGGAAAATTACTCCAAGGCCCTTATGGGAGGAGAAATCTTACGATATTTGTTAAACTCTGTTTTCTATGCAGTAGTGACAGTTGTGGTTTCAACACTTCTGGCATCTATGGTTGCATATGCCATTAACAGAATGTACTGGAAGGCCAAGGGAATTGTGGCAGCGATCTTCAGTCTGGGAATCATGATCCCTGTACAGGCAACACTGCTTCCATTGTTCCAGGGACTGGACCGTCTGGGAATCAGAGGGGGATATTTGGGACTGATGCTTCCGTATATCACATTTGCTATGCCGATGACGGTTATGATATTGAGCGGATTTTTTAAATCTCTGCCAAGAGAGATCGAAGAAGCTGCATGTATCGACGGATGTAATATTTTCAATATGTTTTTCAGGATCATCCTGCCTATGATACGTCCCGCAATTGCCACTTCCTGTATCTTCGCATTCCTGAATACATGGAACGAGCTTTTATTTGCTAACACATTCGTAGACAGTTCCCAGTATAAGACACTTCCTGTAGGAATCATGTCCTTCGTAGGCGAACATTCCACGAACTGGGGAATTATCGGAGCCGGTATGGTGATCGCCACACTGCCTACAGTAGTGATCTATCTGCTGTTGAGCAAACAGGTTCAGGAGAGCTTTACAGTTGGAGCTGTAAAAGGTTAAAAAGTGAACATAAGGAGAAACTGCATTTGCTGATCGGATTGTAATGGATCAGTGATGCAGTTTCTTTTTTCTTGTTCCATTCCCTTTTCTATGCTAAAATACTTTCATGATATCACGAACAGCTTTTCATCGTACAATATCAGGAAAGAGGCGAAGAAATTGAACATTAAAAATTCCTGTATTTCCTACATTGACACAGACTGGTCCTATCAGCTTGCCAAACGCATGGAAAAAGAAAAAACCAATTCTGTCCTGGGTTATCGTACTGCAGGTTCTGATGCAGAGACGGCCACAGGGGAGATGCTTTATAAAGAAATGGAGCAGATCGGCCTGAAAGATGTAACGAAGGATAGGTTTACACTGGATGGCTGGGAATTTAAGAAAGCTGTACTGAAGTTCACGGATGAAGCAGGCCAGACTCATGAATTCCAGATGGGCGGTTACCAGACGAACTTCGAAACGGACGAATTTCAGGATTACGAACTTGTCTATCTGGGAAAAGGCACAGCAGCTGATTACGAAGGAGTGAATGTAAAAGGCAGGCTGGTTATGGTGGAGATCAACCAGAGGGATGAATGGTGGATCAGCTTTCCGGTATATCAGGCCTATTTAAGAGGGGCAGCAGCTCTCATTGCAGTGCAGGCCAACGGTTACGGTGAGATCGCGGAGACAGCCCTGAATGCACAGGATATTGCTGGGCCGGATTTCGCACCTGCATTTTCCTTGTCACAGGCAGATGCCCGGGTACTGAAAGATGCCTTGAGGGAGAAAGAATTCGTTACCGTTTCCCTTGATGCCTGCTCCAGGGTGATGCCTGATGTGAAAGCCAGCAATATTGTGGGAAAAATCCCAGGTACAGAGACAGATTCCATGATCCTGTTATCTGCCCATTATGATTCCTATTTCGATGGATTTCAGGATGACAATGCAGCCATCGCCATGATGCTGGGAATTGCCAGGGCTTTGGTAAAGGGAGGATATCAGCCTGCTCATACCATCGTCTTCTGTGCCATGGCAGCGGAAGAATGGGGAGTGATCGACTCCAAGTACGACTGGTCCACAGGGGCTTACAATCAGATATTTCGCGTACATCCGGAATGGCAGGGAAAAGTAATTGCAGATCTGAACTTTGAACTTCCGGCCCATGCACATAATACCCGGGATGCCATCCGCTGTACCTATGAATATGCAGATTTTATCCGGGAGTTTACAGAATCACTCACTGTGCCAAAAGAGGCGTATCCGGATGGGATTACAGTTCTGTATCCCATTGAAACCTGGTCCGATGATTTCTCCATGGCGATCGCGGGGATTCCTTCTACAGTCAATGATTTCAGTGCAGGTCCCTTCATGCAGAATTATTATCATTCACAGTATGATAATCAGGATGTATATCAGGAACCGGTCTATCGTTTCCATCATGAATGTTATCTGAAACTGATCATGGAATTGGACCGTCTGGTACTGCCGCCGATGAATTTCGGCAATACCATGCATGCAGTGGCAGCCAGTGTGAGGGATACAGCTTCTGACTGTGCATCAGGAGATCAGAAGGAACTTCTGACACAACTGGAGGCAGCAGAAGAACTGGGATCACAGATCTATGACTGGATTTGCAGGATCAACGGAGAATATCAGAGTTTGACAGAGCGTTCAGCGAAGAAAGCTTTCCGTGAGAAATGGCAGCCACAGGGACAGAAACTTCTTCATATTTTCCGCAAGACTCAGGATTATCTGGTGCGCCTGAACTGGCAGGATGAAGTAATGTTTCCGCAGGAAGCAGCAGCCTGGAATATCCGCCAGCTTGAGAAAGCAAGGATATCCCTGGAGAAAAATGACATCACAGATGCGCTGAAAGCCCTTTACCGGGTAGATAATAATATGTATGCCTTTCTTTTTGACGAAGAGGTTTACTATCATTTCACAGAATACATCCTTCACCAGCCCAAGGACCGCCTGATGTGGGGAGCAGGACGCATCATGCATCATGAGAACCTCTACGGGATCGTTCAGAAACTGAAAGAGCGGATGAATGAAAAAGAGCCTGAACTGGATGAAGAGATCCGCCGCCTGGAGGCTGCCCTGCGCAGACAGAGAGCTTACTACAGAGATGATATCCGCTATCTGAAACAATCGGTTTCCAGGATTTACGTAATGCTGGAAGAAATAAAAGGATGTTAGGGTCAAAGCGTGCAGGCACGAACGGCTTTTTGAACTTTAACTCTGATATTATAGAATAATTGAAGGAGATTTATACATAATATGGAAAGCAATAAGTTATACAGAGTACAGGAAGACGATTTGCCGCGATTGCAGAAACTGCTGACGGTCTGCTTCGCCCAGGATCCGTTATATCATGCACTGATCCCTGATGACGATACCAGAGAACGGCTTCTCCCGGAGCTTTTTTCCTGCGATCTGACGGAGTTTTTTCACACCTGTGAGATCTATTCCGACAGCAGTGAACTGAACAGTATTCTGGTGGTTTCTGATGAAACAGAGCATTATAATTTCCTGGAGTACTGCCTCACAGAGGCGAAGGCCATGCTTACCACAGATGGCTGGCTGATCAAAGAGGATCCCAGCCTGAAGACCTTCTGGAATTTCGTTCAGGGAAAGGATTACCTGAATTCCAGCTGGACGGACCAGCTTCATCAGACCGAACGGCTTCATGTAATTTACCTGGCAGTGGATCCGGGCCATCAGCACCATGGACTGGCAGAACTTCTGATGGATGAAGTGATCGATTATGCACAGGAACATAAGATGCTGATCTCCCTGGAAACGCATAATCCCAACAATGTTCCCATCTATGAGCATTTCGGCTTCAAGACTTATGGAATTGTGGAGAAACCTCATTTCGGACTGAAGCAGTATTGTATGATCAAAGAAGCATCTGTATAAAAAAATAGCCTATTTTGCAGTTGGATTTTTGTATAAATCTTCATCTGGTAATCTTTGCAGATTTATATTATAATAAGATATAAATATGTTGTACTATATCAAGAAAGATAACTAATAAGGAGGACTTATAATGGTACGCAACGCGATGAGCGCAACTGAATATTATATTTTGAATTATTTATGGTCCAGAGAAACACCAGGGACTTTTTCCGAGATTATGAATTACTTTAATAACGAGGCAAATAAAGAATGGAAAAAGCAGACTGTAAATACATTCCTTACACGCCTTGCTCAGAAAGGTTTTCTGAATATTGACAAAAGCGGTAAACGTGCGATCTATATTCCGGCCGTTACGAAGCAGAAATATTTCGAGAATTATGCTCAGCAGATCGTTGACGATTCTTATGAAGGTTCTCTGAAGAATTTTGTCAGTGCATTTACCAATGTCCGTAAGCTGACTGAGAGCGAGAAAGAAGATCTGATCAATTATATTAAAGGACTGAATTAATATAGAAGAGAGACATCAGTGGAAAGAAGAATCCTGCAGGCAGGGTTCTTTTTTTTGTATGTTTTTTGATACAATTCAATTTTTTTTCGTAAATACTAGACAAAATATAAAAAGTTGTTTTATACTGTTCAGGCAAAAAATAAATAACATTTATTGGTTTTGAACCAGTCGTTGTAAGTTCCGCAAGGATTAATAGAGAAACCGGTGTAAGTCCGGTACGATCCCGTCACTGTAATAGGGAGCTTCGTAATGATAAATGTCACTGGACCATGTGAAGTTAAAGTTGGTCTGGGAAGGCGATTTCGAAGTGATGATTTTAAGTCAGGAGAACTGCTTACAATTGGGATAGGAATGATTCTTACGGTAGATAGGAAGCATAATTTTTTCGTGTCATTTTGTGTCCGTATGTATGGTATTTTATATACGGGCTATTTTTTTGCGTAAAATTAAGCCCCCTGGGGGGATTTTTCCGCGTTACTGAACAAAAGGCGCTCAGTAACAATTCTGAAATTGGTTTAATTCACGAAAGATGTAGGAAGGAGATTATTTTGACGAAAAAACAAATCGGGAAAAGATTTCTGCAGATTCTGATCGTCCTTTTCGGTATCAGTTTTCTGACCTTTGGACTGACTTATCTGTCTCCTGGTGATCCGGCTGAGATCATGCTGACAGAGTGCGGTAATCTTCCCACACCGGAGCTTCTGGAACAGACAAGACATGAGCTGGGTCTTGACCAGCCGTTTCTTGTACAGTATGGAAGCTGGCTCAAGGGTGTGCTTACCGGAGATATGGGACAGTCCTATTCCTTTAAGATGCCGGTAGTACAGAAACTTGTATCCTGTTTCTGGCCAACCCTGAAGATGTCTTTGCTGGCATTGCTGATGATGATCGTGATTTCCATCCCATTGGGAATCCTGGCAGCAGTGTATCAGAACAAATTCCCGGACTATTTTGTAAGAGGAATTACTTTTATCGGGGTGTCCGTACCAAGCTTCTGGCTGGGTCTGATCTTACTTAGCATCTTCGGTGTACAGCTTCGCTGGGTAAATGTAGCAGGAGGAAGCACCGACTTAAAGGCGATGATCCTGCCGTCACTTACGTTGGCCCTTGCCATGTCTGCGAAATATACAAGACAGGTAAGAAGTGCGGTTCTGGAGGAGCTTCACCAGGATTATGTAACAGGTGCACGAATGAGAGGAATCAAAGAGAGCGTAATCCTCTGGAGACATGTTCTTCCGAATGTAATGCTCCCACTGGTAACTCTGCTTGGACTTTCTCTGGGAAGTCTTCTTGGCGGTACTGCGGTCGTTGAGATCATCTACAACTGGCCTGGTATGGGAAATATGGCAGTCAAAGCAATCTCCTGCCGCGATTATCCGCTGGTTCAGGGATATGTACTGTGGATCGCTATCCTGTATATGTGTATCAATCTGCTTGTGGATCTGTCCTATACTTATCTGGATCCAAGACTTAAGGAGGATAGATAATTGAAGTTAGCGAAAGTATTTAAAGAAAATAAGCAGTTTACCCTTTTTTCGATACTGGCGCTGGTGGTAGTCGGTGTAGCTGTGTTTGCTCCGCAGATCGCACCCTACGACCCGCTGGATGCAGTAATGCTGGAATCCCTTCAGGCGCCAAGTTCTGCACATCCCTTTGGAACAGACAAGCTGGGACGTGACCTGTTATCACGAGTGATCTTCGGAACCAGAACTTCTCTGGTCATGACATTATGTCTGGTAGCAGTTATCTTTGTGATCGGTACATTTCTTGGAGTTATCGCCGGATACTTCGGTGGAATCATAGACAGTGTGATCATGCGTATCGCAGATATGATGATCTCTTTCCCTGGTCTGGTACTTGCCATCGCAATCGCCGGTATGCTGGGACCGAACCTTGTAAATGCGGTTATCTCCATTGCAGCAGTAAGCTGGACCAAATATGCCCGTCTTGCACGAAGCATGGTACTGAGAGTAAAGAAAAACCTTTATATTGAAGCAGCAGTCGTAAACGGAACCAAGACATGGAAGATTCTGCTTGTACATGTTCTCCCGAACATGGTTACTCAGATGGTAGTAACTGCAGCAGCAGATATCGGAACCATGATGCTGGAGCTGGCATCCTTGTCATTCCTTGGTTTTGGTGCTACAGCGCCGACACCTGAATGGGGACTGATGCTCAACGAGGGAAGAACTTACATGGCAAAAGCACCTTGGCTGATGATCTACCCAGGTATTGCGATCGTGATCTGCGTAGTTATCTTCAACATGCTTGGTGACAGCATCCGTGACGTTCTCGATCCGAGACAGGAGTAAGAAAGCAGGCTGTTGTTTCTTATATAATGAGGACAGCTCAAATATATCCGCATGGTAAAAAAATGCCGGGTATAAAAAGTTCTGCGGCTTCCGTACTGAACCGTAGAAGATAAGGTAAGATAGAGTAACAATCAACCGGTGCAGACAGCAATCGGACTTCTGCACAAGTAATAATGATAAATGATCAACCATAAAGTGGAAATGAATCCCACTTACCTAATTTTTTCAGGAGGAATATATGAAAAACACATTATTCAAAAAAGTTTTAGCAGTAGCACTTGCATGTACAATGACATTTTCCATGGCAACTGTAACTCACGCAGCAGATGCAAAAGAGATCACAATCGGTGTAACAAGCTTCGCTGATACTCTGGAGCCTACAGAGCAGTACTTCAGCTGGGTTGTTTCCCGTTATGCTATTGGTGAGTGCCTTACTAAATTCGATGAGAACGGTGAAATCGTTCCTTGTCTGGCAGAGAGCTGGGAAAACAGCGAAGACGGACTTACATGGACATTCAAGATCCGTGAAGGCGTGAAATTCTCCAACGGTGATGACATGACACCGGAGATGGTAATGGCATCTATCCAGCGTACAGCTGACAAGAGCGACCGTGTACAGGAGTTCTTTGACCTGGACAGCATGGAAGTTGACGGACAGAACCTGATCTTCCACTTAAACAGAGCAAACGCAAACATGGCAGGAAGCCTTGCAGACCCGTTATTCCTGATCGTAGATACAAACGTAGATGACTCTACATTTGCAATGGAAGGACCGATCTGTACAGGACCTTACGCAGTAGAATCTTTCAGCCCTACAGACTCCTGCGTTGTGGTTAAGAATGAGAATTACTGGGATGGAGAAGTGCCGCTGGATAAGGTTACACTGAAATGTGTAGATGATCAGACAACACGTTCCATGGCTCTTCAGACAGGTGAGATCGATATCGCTTATAACTTAAAGACAGAGAACCTTATTGAGTTTGAAGGAAATGACAATTATGAGATCCAGGAGCTTCAGTCCCTGCGTTCCACATACGCATTCATGAACCAGAGTGAAGGTCGTGCACTCAGCGATAAAGCGCTTCGCCAGGCACTTCTGCGCGGACTTGATAAACAGACATACTGTGACGTTCTTCTTGAGGGTGGAGCTACAGCAGGTAAAGCACCGGTACCTCCGACACTTGACTTCGGATTTGATGATCTGAACGATGAGAACAGCTATGATCCGGAAGGTGCGAAAGCAATCCTTGAGGAAGCTGGATACAAAGATACAGACGGTGACGGATTCGTGGAAACACCGGACGGAGATCCGCTGACACTTGATTTCGTTATCTATACAAGCCGTGCAGAGCTTGGTGTTTACGCACAGGCAGCACAGGCAAGCTTAAAAGATATCGGTATCAATGTAAACCTGAACACAGTAAGTTATGAAACACTTCTCGACATGAGAGATTCCGGTCAGTATGACCTTCTTATCTGGAACGTACTTGTTGCAAACACAGGTGACCCGGAAAACTACTTAAGAGAAAACTGGTACAGCAAATCTGCAAACAACACAGCAGGATACAATAATCCGGAAGTAGATGAACTTCTTGATGAGCTTGCAGGAACATTTGACGAAGAAGAAAGAAAAGACCTGATCATCAAGATCCAGCAGGATATCATGGATGATGCAGCAACTGTATTCTTCGGATATGAGACAACTTATCTGTTCTCCAACAAGAGAGTTACAGGCGTGAAGATGTATCCGATGGATTACTACTGGCTGACAAAAGACATTACACTTGCTGAGTAATCTTAATCAAAAAGGAGCGTTAATTTATGCTTGAAATAAAGGATCTCTCAGTCCAGTATGGAAAGCAGGCACCTACCATCGAACATTTCAACCTGAACATGAAGAAGGGCGAGATCATCAGTGTTGTAGGTGAGAGTGGAAGTGGAAAGACCACTGTTATCAGAGCTGTCCTCGGCGCACTTGCCGGAGGCGGTAAGGTAACACAGGGAGATATCCTCTTTAACGGAAAATCCCTGCTGACCAATACCAAGGATGAATGGAGACAGTTAAGAGGAACACGTATATCCATGATCTTCCAGGACTGCGGCGGAACCCTGAATCCGATCCGTAAGATTGGAAGCCAGTTCGTGGAATATATCTGTACTCATTCAAAAATGTCAAAAGAAGAAGCATGGAAAAAGGGTGTCAGCATGATCGAGAAGATGCGTCTTCCGGAAGCAGAGAATATCATGAACAGTTATCCTCATCAGCTTTCCGGTGGTATGCGTCAGCGTGTCGGTATCGCCATGGCAATGACCTTTAATCCGGAACTGCTTCTGGCAGACGAACCGACCAGTGCGCTGGACGTTACCACTCAGGCACAGATCGTACGTCAGATGATGGAACTTCGTGATGATTTTCACACAAGTATCATCATCGTAACCCATAACATTGGTGTAGCTGCTTACATGGCGGATCAGCTGATCGTTATGCAGCACGGAAAAGTCGTGGATCAGGGAACAAGGGATGAGGTTATGAATCATCCGACAAGTGATTATACAAAGAAACTTCTGGCAGCAGTACCGGAAATGGAGGGACGCCGTTTTGTTTAAGGAATCAGATATCGTGCTGAGTGCAAAGCACATCGTAAAACAGTTTCCGGCATCCCATGGACGGACACTGACAGCCTGCAATGACATTAACCTTAATGTATATAAAGGCAAGACATTAGGAATTGTAGGAGAGAGTGGATGCGGTAAATCCACATTCGTAAGAATGGTCATCTCCCTCGACAAGCCTACCAGCGGTGAGATTCTGTATCATGGCAAAAACCTTGCTGATCTTTCCAGGAAAGAAACATGGTTAAACCGCCAGAACATGCAGATGGTTTTCCAGGATCCGCTGGCATCATTTAACCCGAAGATGAAGATCGTGGATATCCTTACAGAGCCGCTGATCAATTTCGGAAAATTAAAGAAAAGCGAAAAAGAAGCCAAAGCAAGAGAACTGCTGGAAATGGTAGAACTGCCGGGTGATTTCGTAGATCGTTATCCGCACAACATGAGTGGTGGACAGAGACAGAGAATCAGTATTGCAAGAGCGCTTTCACTGGAACCGGAGATCCTGGTTTGTGATGAGGCGACATCTGCACTGGACGTTTCCGTACAGGAATCTGTGATCGAGCTTCTGGTACGACTTCAGAAAGAAAAAAATATCAGCATGCTTTTTATCTGTCATGACCTGGCGCTGATCCGCTCTTTTGCCCATCAGATCGCTGTTATGTATCTGGGAAATATCGTAGAGGTTATTCCCGGTGAAGATGTTACAGAGCATGCAGTACATCCGTATACACAGGCACTTCTGGGTGCACAGTTCTCAATCCACATGGATCCCAGTCAGAAAATCCAGAGTATCGAGAGTGAAGCACCAAGTCCTCTGGATGTACCTAAGGGCTGCCCTTTCCAGAACCGCTGCGAGCATTGTATTGACAGATGTAAGGCAGAGATGCCGAAGCTGAAAGAAATTGCTCCCGGACATGAAGCAGCTTGTTTCTATGTGGAGGAGCATCTGAAAAATTGAAGGAAAGGGGGAAGGTGTAATGAGAAGAAAGTTTATCAGTCTGACACTGAGTGCAGCTCTTGTGCTTGGAGTTACACCCCCTGCCTGGGCTGCCGCTGAAACCTATGCAGATGGTGAGGCGCATACAATTGGTGTCATCGTATATGATCCGGATTCTTCAGAGATGGAAATGTTCGCTGACTACTACCGTGATTATATCCAGGCAGGTTTTCCTGTGAAATTCATTTTCTCCGGCAGGACAACCAACGCAGAGGATGAGATTCAGTATATTGATAAAATGAAAGAGCAGGGTGCAGAAGGAATCATTTCTTTTGCAGGTTTTGCAGCAGGACTTCAGGATATCATCGGGGAATGTGAAAAGGAAGAGGTGTATTATGCACTTGGTTCTAACACGATCAGCGATGAGAATTATGAAGTAGTAAAAGATAATACCTATTATATGGGAAGTGTGGGACCGAAGCTTGAAGATGTGTACCAGAGCGGATGTGATATGACAGAGTATTTTCTGGATAAGGGTGCGAAGAATTTCGTGATCATGTCCGGTGGCGCTTCTTCAGGGAACCGTCTGCATCAGGTGAGAACCTGGGGAATGCTCAATACATTGGAAGAGAAAGCAGGGCTGGTTCTGACAGAAGAAGCAGAAACACTTTCTACAACAGAAGAAGTTACAAAGCTTTCCAGTGAAGACGGTTCTGTACAGGTTACGATCTGTCCGGGATACACAGAGCAGGATGGACCGGGACTTGACAATCTGAGTACTGCATTTGCAGATGGAAACTGTGATGCATTGATGAGTGCATTCCATGTTTCTACTTATCTGGACAAAATTGCAGATAAAGAGAAAGAACAGAACAGCAATATTCTGGTAGGTTCTATCGACAGTTTTACCGATGGAAATTATGAGCTTTTCCAGGAGAAAGATATGTTCGGAAATCCACCTGTTGATTATGTACAGGGTAAATATGCATCTCTGGCAGGCCCTGCATTTGCCATGATCTACAATGCCATCACAGGAAATTCGGATGCAGTGAAAGAGAACGGACAGGCAGCACGTCTGTACCAGGGCTTCTGGACCGCAACAGACGAGAAAGATTATGAAGAGCTTTATGGATATGCAACAGGTATTTATGAAAACGCATACAGCTGTGATGATCTTCAGGGCGTGATCAAGGTATTTGATGAAAGTGCTACACCTGAGAAGTTCAAAGAGCTGACAGAGAGCTATTCTGTAGAAGATGCTAAGGCGCGTATCTTTGATTAAGAATAATATTTACTTATGAAAACATCTGCGTGTTTCTGTTTTTATTTGACAGGAATGTGAAAGAATGTTAAAAATGAAAAGGCAGGGAGTTGATACTTCAGGTATCCGCTCCCTGTTTGAAAATATGGAAGTTTTACACAACTAACTGCTAAAACTGGTATTTATTGAACAATATAAGGGCCTGCCGGTGGATGATAAGATCTGGCAGACATGGAATGAGTAGAGGAGAATATAGGATGAGGACATTACGAGTAGCAGACCTGGAAGCGAAGCCGGGTGAGAAAGTATCCGGATTTGTGCATATCATTGGCGCAGAATTTGGAATTCCGGTAACACTGATCTGCGGAGAGAAAGAGGGCGAGACAGTCCTGATCTCCGGTGGTGTACATAATGCTGAATATGTGGGAATTCAGGCTGCCATGCAGCTTGCGGATGAACTGGATCCAAAGAAGATCGCAGGAAATATCATAGTGATCCGCCTGATGAACAGAACCGGATTTGAGCATCGTACCATGAGTCTTACCTATGAGGATGGAAAAAACCTGAACAGAGTTTTTCCCGGAAATCCGAATGGTACACTCAGTGACAGGATCGCTTATACTGTTGTAACAGAATTTTTCCCGAAAGCGGATTACTATGTGGATCTGCACTGTGGTGACGGATTTGAGGGCCTGGTATCCTATGTATACTGTACAGGTGCAGCAGCGCCGGAAGTAGCCGCAAAGAGCCGCGAAATGGCTGAGATCGCACATGTGGACTATCTGGTAACTTCCATGTGTGGAACAGGCGGAGCTTATAACTATGCCGGAAGCATGGGAATTCCGAGTATCCTGCTGGAACGTGGTCACAGCTCCCGCTGGTGTGAAGATCTGGTTGCTGAGGATGTTCATGATGTGAAGAATATCCTCAGACATCTTGGAGTTCTTCGCGGTAAATCTCATATGCATGGCAAACCGCCGGTAGAAGTAAGTCCTGTTATCTATGAGGATGCACCGGTATCAGGATGCTGGTACCCGGCGAAACAGCCGGGTGAGACTTTCAAAGAGGGAGAAGTGCTGGGAAGGATCTGCGATTATTTTGGACGGGAACTGTTTGTGTACAGAGCCAAAATGGGCGGAATTATTCTTTACCAGACGATCAGTTTATGTATTATGAAAGACACGCCGATGGTTTCTTATGGAACCTGGGATGAGGATACACAGGGTAAGATCGAGGTTGAATGTGAAGTGTGTGGAAATGCAAAACATAAGCATGGACATCACCATAAGAAGGATGATAAGCACCATAAACGTCATGAACATCATAAAGAAATGTGATGTCTGTGAAAGTCAGAAATTAGAGTATAAATAAGTAAGAACTGCAAACTGTAAAAAATACGGCTGCGCTATATCTGTAAAGTGAATTTCAGATACAGTGCAGCCGTGTTTTATACTAATCTTCATGAAACAGAATCTGTGTAAAGAATCTCACATCTGAGTCATCTGCCCAGCAGACCATACCAACTGCGTCAGCCATTTTCTGGGCATCCACACTGTAAGCAGACATACAGGAACAATTCTTATACGGTCCTGCACTCATGATCAGGACATCTTCTTTTCCATTTTCCTGCATCCATTTGGCAAGCTGTTCGGTAAGGATATTCTGTGCATGCTTCGCCTGTTTGAAAAGAACCGGATCCATGACCGGATCTTTCAGAACCGTCTGGAGAACCAGCGCTTTCTCATATTTCATTGCTTTCTCCTGCATTTCCTCAACAGTGCCGCAGGCAGGCGGACATGCAGGAACCAGGTTATAATTTCCGCAGAGATTGTCCTCGCAGAACTGTCTGTATTCCGGTACAAATACCAGGTCTTTTGTATCCATGATCGCTGCATTTGCGAATCCCATGGAAAGTGCTTCCTTTATTAAATCCATAAAAAAGTCTCCCTTCTTAAGTTGGATTGTTTGTCTTTAATCTGTCATGATTATAACATTTTGAAGTAAATAAAGACAGAGTTATTGAGGTAAAAAAGTATGCATTTTAAACAGAAACTGCGCTGGAAATACAGGGCAGTAATTGATATAATAAATGTAGTAAGTTTTATCTGTGAGAGGAATTTGTATGGATATGATAAATGAAACGGGCAAAGGAGTGAAAACGAAATATCGTCTTGCACAGTCAATGAAAGAATGTATGAAAACAATGTCTGTAGATAACATTACGGTGAAGCAGATCACGGAAAATTGTGGAGTTACCAGGCAGACTTTCTACCGGAATTTTATGGACAAATTTGATCTGATAAACTGCGGAGCAGTTATTCGGTTATGAGCAAGTAGCGAAGCGGATTGCGAATATCCGCTTGATTATTGTAAAGTACTGATTCAGTTTAACAACCGTAGCAAGAATTCCCTCACCTCTATAGGTGATGGGATGAATTGCACATACTTAAATGAAAAACTAAATTCCAGCTGTGGATTATCTTAGAATATATTTGCAATCATATACTATAAAATATATTCAAATCTCCAATAACTATTCCTATAAAAGTAAATAATATTAATAGCAAATACAACCAAAATGCCAGTTTACAGGGTTGACAATAACACCACTTTAGCCTACTATTATTTCTAACAGGAGCTGGCTTTTGGGAATGGAAAAAGCTGGCTGTTTTACTGATGTGGTACATAAGAGAAGATGGAGGATAAGTAAATGGAAAACTGGAATGATGTAAAACTGGTGCCGGAGTTTTCAGAGCAGGGCGTAGACTGCTATCGTCTGGAGGGCGGAAACTACGAGAATGAATATTATGTGGTTTCTGAAGCAGAAACCAGAAAGCTTTTGAATACACCGGAGGTAGTTGGATATGAGGTATATCATTGCCTGATCCCGTCCACTTCTCAGATGCTTTACTACTTCAAGGAGCAGAAGAAAGTCACAACAGCAAACATTCTCTCAATCCTTCGCGGTGCGTTAAACTACCCGCTTGAAGAGAGCTGCTACAGAGAGCATATCCGCGTTCATGATATCAGCTTTCTTTCCAGCGAGCGTGTGTTTAATGAAGATGAGATCGCAGGCCTGGAGATCAAATACAGCAAGCTGACTATGGTGCCGGACAGCACACTGCTGATCGGTGATATCATTGCTACAGGTGAGACTCTGATCCACTGCTTACGTTATGTGACAGATTTCTACAGAGAACACGGAGCAAGACTCCGTAATATTATTATCTTTACAATCGGAGGAACTACAGGAATTAAGATTCTTGAGCGCCTGACAAAAGAGATTCGTGAGTTCTGGCCGGAGTTTGAGGGATTTATCACGGTATATTATGAAGGAATCTTCAGCACTTACCAGGACAAAGGTGTATCAGGAATCAATCTTCCGGATGTAGATTTCTACTGGAAAGACGGCATCATTGCACCGCAATTCAGAAGAGAGACTTTATCTATGAGAAATCCACTGTTTGAGAAATGCATCATCTATGACGGAGGTGCGAGACGTTATGAGATCCATGAGCATGTAGAGGAAGTTCTGGAATTCTGGAAAGAAATGCTGGCGCGTGCAGACAAGATTGATTTCAAAGCGCTGCTGGACGAAAAACTGGGATATGCCACACCGATCAGCTTTGAAGACTGGGTGAAAGCAAATCATTACGAAAAGATCAGTTCATCTGTGAATAAATGGTTATATAAACAGGAACAGGGATATATCCAGAGTATGCAGGACGTTACATTGAGAGAGATCGCAGAAGAACGGATCGAACAGTTTACCACTGCATTAAAGAAATATATTCTGTAATCCCAAGCAGATAAAACAGAAGTAAAGCAGGTTTTTAACTATGTAATATAATCTTACGGAAGGCAATATAACAGGAAATCTTCTGAAATTTGCTTTTCCTCTTATGATAGGAAATCTTTTGCAGCAATGCTATAACATAGCGGATACCCTGATCGTAGGGCGCTTTCTGGGAGCAGATGCGCTGGCAGCAGTGGGATCTGCCTATACTTTGATGGTATTTCTTACCTCCATTATCCTGGGACTCTGTATGGGAAGCAGCGCATTTTTCTCCATGCAGTTCGGTGCAGGAAATACAGAACGGCTGAAAAAGAGCTTTTTTCTGGCATTTGTGCTGGTTTTTCACTGGGGAGTAAAAGGGGCAGCAGTCTATTATGAATCTGGGTATCCTGATGGTTCAGGGGCTGGTAAACAGTTTCGGAACTGCAGTTATGGCAGCCTTCGCAGCAGCAGTGAAAATTGACTCTTTTGCCTACATGCCGGTGCAGGATTTCGGAAATGCCTTTTCCACATTTGTGGCGCAGAATTTCGGGGCAGGAAAAAAAGACCGGATCCACAGAGGAACGAGAGTTGTGCTGGCATATGTACTTTCTGCCATTCCGGCAGTAGGAGTGACCGGAATCTGGATGTCTGTCCCCATCGGCTGGATACTGGCAGATGCCACCGGAATTCTTTATATGTATAAACTGGAAAAGAATAAAAGGTAGAGAAATCAGATTTTCTAGAAATTATCAGTTAATTTCTGAGTGGGTTGGAGTATTGCGTATAAAAACAAAAGAATATTCCTTTTATACCTTGCAATTTTGAACTAAAAAACTAAAAAACATATAATGTTATTATTAAAACACTTAAAATAATTAATATTAATGGCATCAAGAAGTACAGAACAAACAACCGCTTGCTCTGTACTTTTTTATATCGCAACAGGAAAATTATAGAACAAACAGGTTTGATCTGAAGGAGGGTAAAACCTATTATGTACGGATACGCACTTATAAGACGGTATCCGGCAAAAAGTATTACTCTGACTGGAGCGCAGTAAAGAGTGTTAAAGTATCAAAATAGTTTATTCAGAAAAAATCTGAAAACAGCAAAAAAAACATCAGTTTTTACAGTAGACAATTATAGATTCAGCCGGTATACTGAATTTATAATTGCCTACGGAAATATAGCCTGTAAATCAGGCAGATATAAGTCAAAATCCCATCGCCGCAGGCGATTTTCAATGGATCTTGTATGAAAGAAAGGGAAGAAAGAGAAAAAGGAGGCAGAGGTATGAAGAAAAAGAACCTTGCATGGCTTCTGACTGCAGCCATGGTAGCAGGCAGTGTAGAAGGACCGGTGGCAGTAGCCAGCGGTGCGGAATTTTCGGCAGGGCCGGAGGAAGTCCAGGAAACAGAAACCGTAGTAGAAGAGAGTGGTTCACAGGAGCAGGACGTTTCCCTGACAGATGGAAATGAAACAGTTTCTGAATTCACAGATCCGGAACAGAGTGAATCTTTGGGGACAGAATTTACGGCTCCTCAGCAGAATGAGTCAGGAGATGCAGTGACTGCTTTTGACAGTGACGACGAAGACGAGGACGACGATGAAGTAGATGACAGGTGGGAGCAGGCCAAAGCCAGTGCAGTAGAGATGATGCTGGGCGAAAAGGCTGAGATCCAGGTAGATGAATCTTATGAAGATTACTACTTCAAGTTTACTGCTCCGGAAGATGGTATTTATACATTTGATTATGACGGTACAGATCTGGATGGAGAATATGATCCGGATATTAATTATAGTGTGTCATATCTGGATGAAGATGGGGAATACACCGGTGAAACTGTAGAACTGCAAAAGGGCTGCAGTATATATGTTAATTTACAGAACTATGGATACTGTGGATATAAATTCTTTATCACTGCATCCAGCAAACCCTATATGGTAAAAAGTCTGGAATTAGTAAGCGGACCTTCTGACACAGAATATATAGAGGGAATCGACTGTAAAATCAATAATACTCCGAATAATGATAGTATGAAGCTGGATGGTCTGAAAGTACGTGTGACTTATTCAGACGGCGAAACAGAAGAACTGACTCCGGGCATGACCGGACGTGATGGAAAGACCCAAATTTTCGCTTATGCTGACTGGTCAGAAGAAGACACAGAAGAAAACGGAATTGTGTGGGAAGGAAATCTCCGGGTATCCTACGACGGAGAGGCATTAACTGACAACATTCCATTGACTTTTAAGAGTATTTCTTCTTATATTACAGAGTCGGGAACGTCTGTAGAAGCTATTGCGTCAGGGAACCAAAAAGCAGTCACCTGGAACGGATATGGAGGATATCTGTATAAATTCGTTCCTTCCAATACAGCCGAATATATTTTCTCATCCAAAACAGTCGTAGAGGATGAAGATGACGAAAATTATCTGGATACTTACGGATATCTTCTGGATAATAAGGGTTTCATCCTGAGCGAAGATGATGATAACGGTGGAAATGGCAACTTCAGTGTTCGGGCGGAACTGGAAGCAGGAAAAACCTACTATTACCTGGCACGTCCGTATTCCGCTACTTATAGCAAGAGCACACTGTCCCTGCAGGAGATCCGCAGTCTGAAGAGCATTACCCTGGATTCCACAGAAACACAGAAATATATTGGGATAGATGATTTGTCCTACAGTGGATTGGAAAAGATGGCAAAGAAACTGAATGCTACCCTGCATTTCAGTGACGGCTCAGAAGAGACGATCGGCTGGGGAGATACAACTGCAGACGGATATTCTCTCAGCATAGATATTCCGGATGTAGACCGGGAGAAGCCGGGAACTTATGTATTGAAAGTTTCCTCAGATTCTGTAAGCGCAGACTATACGATCAAAGTACTCTCTGCTATGGACTATATGAAAGACCATGCACAGGAACTCCAGGCCGGAAAGAGAACCGCAGTGACGATTCCTGTAGATACCTCTGTCGCATACTGTGTGACTGCACCGGAAACAGGATATTATGGTGTGAAATATCAGAGCCATTCTGAGGCAGATCTAGCATTGTTTGACGAACAGGGAAATAAATACAGTCATCATGTCAGAGTGGAAAAAGGACAGAAATTCTATTTCTCACTGGCTAACACAGGAAATATGGATATTAAAGCACTGGTAACACCGCAGCAGCTGGATGTAGTGCTTAAGAATGCGTCAGTTACTACACCTCCGACAAGTACAACACTGATCGAGTATGTTGACTGTGACAATGGTGAGACAGATCCGGAAAATGCAAGTCAGATCATGAAAGGCCTGGAAGTTACAGCAGAATATTCTGATGGAGAGAAAGAAACCCTGTCTTATGGAGACACCGGACGTCTGGGAGATAAACTGTCAGGATACCTGAAATGGGAGTATAAATATGATTCTAAAGAAGGAACCTCTAAACAGACTGTTGTTATGATCCTGACCATGGGTGAAGAGAACATTGCAGAAGTTCCTCTGACCTGGATTCCTTTCAGTGAATATTTAAGTAAGGGTGAAGGAATCGAAGCCCTGACTGTCAATACGGATAAACAGGTAGAAACAGATAACGTATATAGCTTCACAGCTGAGAAAGACGGGGAGTACACTTTCCTCTCCAAAGGTGAGGGCGATCCTTTTGGATATCTGTATTCTGAAAATGGAGACTGTCTTACCAGCAATGATGACAGCGGAGATGGAATGAATTTCCGCATCACCTATGAACTGGAAAAAGGTTCGAAATATTATCTGCGGGTAAGAACCAACGGTACGTCCTGTTCCGTAAAGGTTTCTGACGGAAGTAAACAGGAAACAGAAGAATTATCTGATTTCCAGTTAATATCTGCACCTGTAAAAACAACCTTCTTCTCCCATGCTGCAGATAGAGATCTGAATACAAACCGTCTTCCGGCTGCAGGACTGAAGATCAGTGCGAAGAATAAAGATGGTGAAACAGTAGTGTATTCCTATGATGATGACGATGAATTCCCGTTTGAGATCAGTGCAGAATTTAAGTATGACGAAGATGATTATTATATCATACCGGGCGAATATACTGCGAAAGTCCTCTATCAGGGTCAGACAGCAGCAGAATATCCGATCGTTGTAAAGAGCTTCAGGGACTATCTGAAGGAAAACACAAAGACTCTCAAACCAGGAGAAACCATTGGAAATGAAATCGGTGAGTATACAAACAGCGGAACATATCTGTATGTGAAGCTTCCTTCCGACCTGAAGGGCAGATATACATACTGTAATCAGTACAGATGGAATCCGGACTGCATTTATGACAGCGACGGCAATGAAACAAATCTGCGGTTTGATCAGGGTGATGACTGGGATTTCAATGGCAAAGACTACTATCTCTGCCTGGAAAACGGTTATGTGGATGATGATGAGGAGGAAAATGTTTTCTGGTATGATCAGATCCCGTCCAGTGGACTGATCCAGAACCTGGAGATCATCAGCCAGCCGGAGATCACAGAGTA
Organism: Blautia luti; assembly: GCF_033096465.1. Taxonomy (NCBI): domain Bacteria; kingdom Bacillati; phylum Bacillota; class Clostridia; order Lachnospirales; family Lachnospiraceae; genus Blautia; species Blautia luti. The sequence continues at coordinate 219,558 of NZ_AP028156.1, forward strand.
TCCGCAGGGAATGGAACAGTCTGTAAATCTTAAGGGTATGGTAATACGTATCACTTATAAAGATGGTACTCAGAAAGTGACAGAAGCAGAAGACTACAATGGTATGTATCTGAAATACACCAGCATTAAAGACAAAGATGGCACAACAGTCTATGATGTTTCAGGGTTGCCATTGGGTGAGAATCAGTTATATCTTACCATGAGCAATGCGAAAGTTCCGTTCACGATCAATGTTAAGAAACTTTCTGAAATGAATGCAGATCCTCTGACTCTGGAAAAAGAAGAAGTATTCAGCATTACTGAGAGCAGTCCGTACCATGTATATTCTTATACACCGGAGAAAACCGGAAGTTACAAACTGTCAGCAGCATTTAAAAATATTGCAGACAGTACTACTGTAGGCGGCACAAAGGTAAGATGGTATATGGCAGATGAGAACGGAGAATCACAAGGAGAAAATTATTCTTCCTATAGACTCCGTGCAGACAAAAAGTACTATTTCGTTGTCTATTCACCGGAGGAATCCTTTGCAGATATTTCCGTTAAGCTTTCCGGAAAAAATATAAACAGCGGTATCGTAGACCTGGAACTGACAGCTCCGTCCAAGACAGAATATCAGCCGGATGAAGAAGCCATTTCCTATGAAGGAATGATCGTCAAAGCTGTCTATGAAGATGGAACTGAGAGAGATTTCACAGCTGAGGAAGCAGAAGCTGCAGGCATTCAGATTAAGAATGATGTAAATTACGGATATCAGAAGAAATTCCCGGGAAGTTATAAGATCACTGTTTCTTATGAGGATCCGGAGGATTATTATACGGTAGAAAAGACCTTACCGATCACTGTAGCAGAAGCAGATACAACGGAGATCACATTAGGAGAAACTCCTGTAGAATTAGCAGAATCCAAAGATGGCAGATTCTATAAATTCCAGATCAGTGCGGATGGTTATTATCAGCTTCATATTACAGGACAGGATGCAGAAGGTTTCAGTGCGAAGTTCAAAGATGAATGGATGAATATGAATGGATATTCTTCACTTCATGAACTGAAAGCAGGAACGTATTATCTCTATATCGATGGTGCTGCATGCTCTGTCAGTATGACTGCCTACAATTCTGAACCGACAGCAGTAGTTATAGAGAAGCTGCCGGAGAAGACAGAGTTTGTCTATGGACAGGATGAAGTCACATTTGCAGGAGCACAGTTCAGAGTAACTTTCGCAGATGGCTCAGAGAAGATCGTGACAGTACCGGAAGGCTTCGGTGCATTTGATATTATGGAAACCGGAATCGAATTCCAGCGCTACACTACAGATAAAGTAGGAAGCTATTCAGTGACAATTAGTATTCCATCCGGACAACATAATACTAAAATGGATTATTCCATTGTCTTTCCTGAGGATATGGTAACTCTGGAAGACGGAAAATCCTATGAGGTCAAAGCATCCCAGTTAAAGAACAACAAACAGGTAGTCTATAAAGTAGTTGGATCCGACCAGGGCGGACAGATCATAACTGTAGAGTATGGACAGGCTTATGCACGTGTTATACCTGCGCAGGGATATGGAATAGGATATGTGACATCACAGAATCCGGGAGTTCTTTACTTCGCAGCAGAAAAAGGTAAAACATACTATGTGGTTCTTTCCGGACTGAAAAATGGACAGGAACAGCCAGATATCACAGTGAAATACAGTACTTCCAAGGCTATTACCAAACTTACACCTCTGGAAGATACCGGAACCTATTATTACGGTGTGAATGATTCTATATTAGGAAGTGTGCGTCTGCAGCTTACTTATGTAGACGGCAGCACAGAAGTGATCACACAAAATGAGACCAAAGGCTGGCTGACAAGGCTGGATATGGAGCAGGTTCCGATCCGTGGAACAGGAACCTATCAGGGAACCATCAGTCTGGCAGGTATCAAGACCAGTTATTCCCGTAAGATCGAGATGCTTCCTGAGGAAGAGATCAAGGCAGAACAGCTGGTAGAAGCCCAGTCAGAGAAACGTTATAAATTCGTACCGGAGAAGACACAGAGTTATTATCTGCTGAGCAATGTCAAAGGCGAATTAGATGTGGATATTGAGAATGCAGATGGTGCGAATCTGGACAGCTGGGCATTGGGAAGCGAGTGCAGGGAAGGAAAGATGGTCCTCACTGCTGGCAGGACTTATTACTTCAGAGTGATTGGTATTCAGGGAAACTTCGCTATTTCTACAGATGTGGGAGTAGCAGTCAGCCTGAAAGACAGTAAAACAACTTATACTTACAGCGGCGAACCCATCAGACCGGAACTGACAGTAACCTATGATGGAAACACACTCCAGGAAGGTAAAGATTATCAGATCAGATACTATGATAATGTTGAGTTCGGTACAGCCCGTGCAGAAGTAGTTCCGGTTTCCGGAGGAATGAATTTCGTTTCCAGAACTGTTTACTTCGGCATTGACAGATGCAGCCTGAAAGACAGTGAAGCCAGGATTGAAGAAATCCCGGATCAGGAATGGACAGGTGAGGCTATCACACCAGATCTGAAAGTAACCTGCAACGGAAGATATCTGGAAAACGGTGTGGACTATCAGGTATCCTTCAAAAACAATGTAGAGATTGGTACTGCAGAAGTAACAGTAGAAGGTATCGACAATTACACAGGAACGCTCAAAGCTGAATTTACGATCAGGGAACAGCAAAAGAAACCGGTAGAGAAGATCAGCCTGAACAAAACTTCTGCCAATGTAGTGGCAGGTAACAGCGTACAGCTGACAGCAACTGTTTCACCGGATGATGCAGCAGATACATCCGTTAAATGGACCAGCAGTTCCAAATATGCATCTGTAGATGACACTGGAAAAGTAACTGTAAAATCAAATGCTCTTGGTGGTTACATTACCATAACAGCATCAGCTAATGATGAAAGCGGTGTAACAGCATCCTGCAAGATTAAGGTTTACAATAAGATCACCTATAATCTCAATGGCGGTAAGCAGAACAAATCAAACAAGACAAGCTTCTGCAAGCAGACAGTGAAACTTTACAGCCCGACCAGAGCGAAATATACATTCGGCGGCTGGTACACAGATAAGGGACTGAAAAAGAAGATCACATCCATCAGCAATAAGACTACGAAGAATGTAACCTTATATGCGAAGTGGAAAAAAGTTACCCAGTGCAGTGCACCGTCCAAAGTAACGCTGAAAAACTCCAAAGCAAAGACCATGGCAGTTTCCATCAAGAGTGTATCCGGAGCCAAAGGTTATGAGATCACATATTCCACAAGCTCCAAATTCTCAGGTGCGAAGAAGAAAACGATCACAGGCAAAACTGTGAATATCGGCAGTCTTTCCAAAAGAAAAACTTATTATGTGAAAGTCCGCGCATACAAGCTGGATTCCACAGGAGCCAAGGTTTATGGAAAATACAGCAAGACTGTAAAAGTTCAGATCAGGAAGTAATCAGGATATAATGTAAGTCAGGTGGGAAACCTCCGGCATGGCAATGGCCAGCCGGAGGTTTTTACGGTCTTGTGTTATAGAACAGAATCATATAAAATAAATAATGGAAAAAAATAGTATGGAAATAAAAAAGAGGAAAAGAGGGGAGAGGAATGGCGTGAAATATAACCAAAAGAAACGGGGACAGGAACTGGAAATGTTTCTGTTTATCATAGTGCTGACTGTATTTGCAGCTGTCCTTGGGGTAGTAGCCAAGGGTGGAAAGACACAGACGATGGAACAGTTCAGAACGTTATCGTCAGGCTGGTACTATATTGAAAACGGGGAAAAAACAGAGATTTCCCTTCCGGCAGTAATAAAAGCAGACGGGCAGAAGAAGCTGGTGCTCTATAATGACAATATTACAGAAGAAGACGCAGGAAAAACCATAACAACCAAAGGTGCACAGCATGAACCTGAGATACGGCTGAATGATGAAATTCTGTATCAGTATGAGAATTCGGCATTTCCCAGAAATACCCAGATGAAATCCAAGCTGGACTGTGACGGGGAAATTCCCGCGGACAGCCGGGGAGGAACTCTGACAGTTACTTATTCGGAACCCCAAAGGGGAGAGTATGAGATTGCAGAGTACTATATCGGAAGCGGAAGTACAGTCACCCTGTACCATATCGAGTGTTCCCTGGTAATTGTGGGAATCGCGTTCTGCTTTATTGTACTGAGTCTTATTGCATTTCTGACAGCAGTTTACCTGAAGATCCGGAAAATGCCGGCTGGAAGATTCCGGGATGTGGCATTGTTTCTGTTTATCTGCGGAACATGGCTGATCACAGATTCGCCGGTGATTCAGATGTATACCAGTCATCCGGCTGCCACCTGCATCATTTCGTTTTATATGTTTATGATCCTGGCAGTGCCCATGCTGCATTTTGCCCAGGAGGTGCGTAACATGAAGAAATATCGGATCCTGAATGTGGGGATCGTTCTTTTTTATTTTAATGCACTGATCCAGGGAATCCTGAATTATCTGGGGGTCTTCGAATTTATTGACATGCTTTTTGTAACCCACATCCTTCTGTGGATATGGGTATGGATCTCAGCAGTACTGCTGTGGAAAGAATACAGGAAGGATCCGGCGAAAGATCTGCGGAATATCATGGCTGCGTATACCATTGTATCTGTAAGCGGCATTCTGGCCCTTGTGTTGTACTGGCTGTTTCAGATTTCCTATTATGGGGCAATCTTTGCCCTGGGAATTCTGGCATTTCTTGTTCTGATCCTTGCAGATGCAGTGGCTAATCTGGCAGAGAATATACATTTCAGAACAGAAATGCAGGCATATGAGCGGCTGATGAAAGAAGACAGCATGACAGGCATGCCCAATCGTGAGCCCTTCGAAAAGCTTATTGCAGGCATTACGCAGGAGGCACACAATTACCGGAATATCCTGCTGGTATTTATGGATATCATTCATCTGAGAAGGGTAAACCATGAGATCGGCAGAACCGCCGGGGATGAGATGGTCATAGCAGCAGCCAGATGTATGGAAGCGGTGTTCGGAGAACATGGGAAATGCTACAGGATCGGCGGAGACGAGTTCGCAGCAGTGGTTTATGATCCGGATGCAGATACAGATGTATTTTCGGAAAGACTGGATGAACAGATCAGAAACTATAACAGGAACAGTAAATACAGATTATCAGTAGCCAGAGGATTCAGCCTGATCCGTGATGAAAACGGAAAAATGAAATCTGTGGGTGAATGGAAATACGAAGCAGATACAGAGATGTATCAGAATAAAGAGAAGGAGGAAGGCTCACGTGAATTATAACATAAATTTTCAGATTGCAGCATTGATCATTGTGATCTTACTTCTGTATCATTTTCTCACACAGAAAAAACTATATAATATAAATGCCAGAACTTTTACATATGTGCTGGTCCTGGGTGGACTGTATATCCTGCTTGACCTGCTCAGTACGCTGGTGTTCATGAATTACCGCGCAGAACATGAAACGGTAATTCTGCTGGTCATTACAATCGCATATTTATTTGACGTTATGCTGCCATATATCCTGTACTGCTGTGTCTGCATCATATCAGGAGAAAAGCAAAGGAAAATCAGCGGAACCTCAGCTGTGTGTACTGCGATCACAGTGGTGATGCTGCTTCTGATCCTGGGAAATATCAAAAGCGGCTGGTTCTTTTACTTTGATGAAAGTGGTACATTTGTAACCGGTTCCGGATATATTTTTCTTTATATCTATGCCCTTGCCTATGCAGTGCTTGTTATTGTTTCTGCCATCAGAAACCGGGGAGAAAATATTACCCGGAAGATGGGGATTGTGGGAGAATTTCTGGTGCTTGAAGGAGTATGCATGGTCATCCAGATGTATACCCAGAGGCTGCTTCTGACTGGATTCGGGCTGGCACTGGGACTGGTTTTTCTTTATCTGACCATCAACAATCCGGGAGATTATGTGGACAGTATTACCGGTGTATTTGATAAACAGTATTTCGATAAGTGGATCGAGGAAAAACTGGACAAGAAGGCAGAGTTTCATCTGATCGCAACAGAGTTTTATATGCTGAAACAGGTGAATAAGGTATACGGAAGCAGTGTGGGGGATCAGATGCTGATCCAGGCTGCACAGGGAATTCAGGAGATCACAGGTTCTTCCCAGGTATTCAGGATCACCGGAAACTGTTTTCTGGCAGTGGCAGAGTCCATGGCAGAATATGAAACAAATAAGCAGAAAATGGAAGAGTTTTTCCGGAAACCTTTCGAACTTAACGGAGAGAAAATTGATTTCCCGGCAGTCATCTGTGGAATTATGGATGGCGGGAAAATGAAACATGAAGATGTCATTCTTTCCTATATTGAGTATCTGGCTTCACTGATAAAAAATACAGATGAAACAGTGGTAATACAGTCAGATGACAGGATTCTGGAAGGGTTCCACTATGAGAAAGAGGTGGAACAGTTCCTGAAGACTGCCGTAGAACAGGATCTGTTTGAAGTTTATTATCAGCCGATCTACTGGAACAAAGAAGAGCGTTATATCACCCTGGAAGCGTTAAGCAGACTGAGACATCCCAACATGGGCATGATCCCGCCCGATGTATTTATCGGAATTGCCGAGAAGCAGGGAATGATCGCGCAGGTGGGACTTCTTCAGTTCCGAAGAGTGTGCCGTTTCGTGAAGGAACATGAGTATCTCATGAAGACTCTGAAGAATGTGAAGTTTAATCTGTCTCCGTCCGAACTGCTGAAAACGGGACATATCCAGCTTCTGATCAATATGATCAGGGAGTACGGACTTTCCCCGAGGTACTTCCAGTTCGAGATCACAGAGACAGTTGCCACAGAATACAGCGAGAGTTTCTGCCAGGCAGTGGAAGATTTTCAGAAGGCAGGCATTGGTCTCTGCCTGGATGATTTCGGTTCCGGCTATGCCAATCTGAACACAGTACTGAAACTCCCTTTCTCAGTAGTAAAAATGGATCGCTCCCTCCTTACAGGGGTAACCTGCGATGAACAGGCAGCAGTGTTCTACAGAAGTATCGTAATGGTCATGCAGAACATGGGCTATCACATCGTAGCCGAAGGCGCCGAGACCAAAGAGGAAGTAGACCTTCTGCAGACCTGGGGCGTAGACATGATCCAGGGCTATTATTTCTCCCGGCCATTACCGGAAAACGAGCTGCTGAAGCTGTTTGACAAGGAATAACATATGTTGAGATAATTTCGCATACACTGTAAAAACAGCGTCTTCGGAGGCTTATCCTTGAAAGATTATATCGAGGAACGTGCAGTGGAAATTGCGAAATATATCATTGAGACCAGGGCAACAGTACGGCAGGCGGCGAAGAAGTTCGGGATCAGTAAAAGTACGGCACATAAGGACTGTACTGACCGCCTGGTACAGATCAATCCCGGACTGGCACAGGAGGTCCGGCTGGTGCTGGATGTGAACAAGCAGGAACGCCATATCAGAGGCGGACTTGCAACCAGAGAAAAATATCTGCATCAGCATACATAAAAACAACTGAAAAATTATAAATTAAGTCAAGGGGCTGTGTTACTGCCAGAAACAGTAGCGTGGCCTCTTTTTTAGTACAGATTCACAAAGAATCTCCAGAATCAAAGTGTGGTTTTGTGAGAGTTTTTTTCTTAAAATTGTTTACAAACCACACAAAACAATATATAATACACTCGTAAACAACAAGAAACAACTAAAAAAGGAAATTAATACAACAGAAAACCACATAAACGGGAGGATATATATTATGAAAATTCTGGAATCTAAATTTGTACGGGGATTTATAAAGATGGCAGACGACGGTTATCAGCAGGGCTGGCATGAGAGAAACGGCGGAAACTTAAGTTACCGTCTGAAACCTGAAGAAGTAGAGATGATCAAGCCCCGTCTGAATGCACCTGGAGAATGGACACCTATCGGAGTAGAAGTTCCGGGACTTGCAGGAGAATTTTTCCTGGTAACAGGAAGCGGTAAATATTTCAGAAACATTATCGTAGACCCGGAAGTATGTCTGGCGATCATTGAACTGGATGAAACAGGAACCAATTACAGGATCCGTTGGGGACTGGTAGAAGGGGGAAGACCTACCAGCGAACTTCCCACACATCTGATGAACCACGAAGTAAAGAAGAAACTTACCAACGGCAGACACCGTGTTATCTACCATGCCCATACCACCAATACCATTGCGCTGACTTTCGTACTTCCACTGGATGATAAAGTCTTTACCAGAGAACTCTGGGAATCAGCCACAGAATGCCCGGTAGTATTCCCGGACGGTGTAGGTGTAGTTGGCTGGATGGTACCTGGCGGCAGGGAGATTGCTGTAAAAACAGCAGAACTGATGAAGAAATATGATGTGGTGATCTGGGCTCATCACGGAATGTTCTGTTCCGGAGAGGATTTCGATCTGACCTTCGGCCTGCTCCACACAGTAGAGAAATCCGCAGAGATTCTGGTAAAGATCCTGTCCATGACTCCACGCAAACTCCAGACCATCACACCGGATAATTTCCGCGCTCTGGCGAAAGACTTCAAAGTCAGCCTTCCGGAAGAATTCCTGTATGAGAAAGAATGATCAGATCGAAATATAAGTATAAAATATAGCTCACTGAGAACACATCCATATTTCAGGACTGAAGAAGCGACTGTATGGTATATTCATGCAGCGCTTCTTTTTTCTGCCTGTCAATCTGCAGATAACGGGAATACAGAACATCCAGCATCAGCAGGATAGGAAACTGCGGAGAAATGATGTTCCCACGCTCCAGATGTTCTTTACTGGCGAAGATCAGGGTTTCATCGCAGAATTCCTGGTATCCTTTGTCCTGTCTGGCAGTCATAAGAATAGTACAGGCGCCCTGCTTTTTCGCAGCACGAAGAGAAGAAATGATCTCTGCAGTTTCGCCGCTGACACTGATGGCAATAACCAGGCAGTCTTTTCCCAGAATAACAGAATTCATCTTCATCACGTGGCTGTCTGTAACTGCTTCAATATTCAATCCGATACGCATGAAACGCAGCTGCATCTCCTGTGCCACCAGCCCGGAACTGCCTCGCCCGTACACATATACTCGTGGCATGGAAACCAGAAGATTCACGATCCGGGTGATCTGACTGTTGTCCAGAAGCGCGTTGCTCTTGTTCAGAAGTTCCTGGTAAGTATTGAATTCCTGAATATCGAAATCAGAAACCGTTTCCTCTTCATCCGGTTTCAGGATCTGCTTGTATTCATAGATAAATTCCCGGTATCCGTGAAAGCCACATTTCTGCGCGAAACGTGACAGAGATGCCTCAGATACGAAAAGCTGTGAAGCGATGGTACGTGAAGAAAAATCCTGTTCCTCTGTATTATGGATAAAAAAATCCCCAATGGTTCGTTCAAGGGGTGTAAATGTATGGTAATAAGATTCGATCAAAGGGATAATATTATGTCTGGCAGATGTCATAAGGCTCCTCCTGAAAAATATGTCCGGCTCAGACAGCCGTGTTCTGGTTAAAGTATACCACCCGATGGGCTCTGGTTTCAATATAGGAATGTAAATAATTTCAAATAATATAAAATATGTGAAAGAAATTTCAAAAACAACATAAAACCAGTTGAAAACAGGGATTTGTAAGGAAAACACTGAAAGAAGATTCTAAACCAGACTGCTTTATTGAAAATAAAATCAACAGGAATTATAATGAACTCACGAAACAAGATCAGCAGCTGACACTGCTGTAAAAAGATATAGAAAATTACAAAAACAGGAGAATAAATATGACTATTTATGAAGGAAAAGATTATCAGGATGTAAGCAGAAAAGCAGCCAATATCATGTCTGCACAGATCATTATGAAACCAAGAGCAGTTCTGGGACTGGCTACAGGTTCCACACCGGTGGGAATGTACAAACAGCTCATCGAATGGTATAAAAAAGGTGACCTGGATTTCTCACAGGTTACCTCTGTAAACCTGGATGAGTACAAAGGTTTATCCGGAGACAACGACCAGAGTTACCGATACTTTATGAACCATAACCTGTTCGATCATGTAAATATTGATAAAGCCAGAACCTACGTCCCCAATGGCCTGGAAGAAGACAGTGAAAAAGCCTGCGCAGAATACAACGAAATCATCCGCAGTGTAGGCGGCATTGACATGCAGCTTCTGGGAATTGGTGGTAACGGACACATTGGTTTCAACGAACCAGGAGAAGCATTTGAAAAAGAAACCCACTGTGTAAATCTGACAGAAAGCACCATCAAAGCCAATGCCAGATTCTTCGAAAACATGGACGAAGTGCCGAAACAGGCGTATACTATGGGTATCAAAAGTATTATGTCAGCAAAAAAGATCCTTCTGATCGCCACAGGTGCAGCGAAAGCAGATGCTCTTTATAAATCCCTGTATGGACCGATCACTCCGAATGTTCCTGCATCTATCCTGCAGCTCCATCCGGATGTAACCGTAGTGGCAGACGAAGAAGCATTAAGCCTGATCAGAGCGAAGGGGCTGTAAAAGGAGTGTAGATTTTCATGATTATCACAAATGGTAAGGTCTTCCAGGAAGACGGAAGTTATAAAGTAATGGATCTGTATGTGGAGAACGGCAGACTGGTATCTTCACCGGAAGAAGTAACGGACAAAACACAGCTTGATGCAGCAGGGCTTAAAGTTCTTCCGGGACTGGTGGATATCCACAGCCACGGTGCGAAGAGACATGATTTCTCAGATGCAGACACTGGCGGACTGAAAGTGATCCTTCAGTATGAGAAATCACAGGGCGTGACTTCCTACTGCCCTACATCCATGACTCTTCCGAAAGAAGAACTTCTGGCTATTTTCCAGACAGCAGCAGATGTAGAACAGGATGACACCTGTGCCCATATCGTAGGTATCAATATGGAGGGACCTTTCCTGGATCCTGCGAAAAAAGGCGCTCATGTGGAAGGATATATCCGCAAACCGGATGTAGAATTTTTCCGCGAATGCAATAAGGCAGCCAATGGCATGATAAAAGTAGTAACTCTGGCTCCCAACATGGAGGGCGCAGAAGAATTTATCAAAGAACTGCACGACGAAGTAGTGATCTCCCTGGGGCATACAGGTGCTGATTATGACTGCGCGGCGAAAGCCATGAAAGAGGGTGCTCTTCATGTAACCCATCTTTATAATGCCATGAATCCTATGGGACACCGTGCACCGGGAATGATCGGTGCAGCAGCAGACAATGAAGAATGTATGGTGGAACTGATCGGTGACGGAATCCATATCCATCCGGTCACAGTCCGCAACACATTCCGCCTGTTCGGACCGGAGAGAGTGGTTCTCATCAGTGATTCCATGATGGCCACAGGTATGGAAAACGGTACCTATGAACTGGGCGGACAGGAAGTAACCATGAAAGACCGTAAGGCTACTCTGGCAGACGGAACCATCGCAGGCTCTGCTACCAATCTTTTCGAGTGCATGAAGTGTGTGATCTCCATGGGAGTTCCGGAAGGGGAAGCAATCCTGGCAGCTACCAGAAACCCGGCGAAGAGCATCGGTATTTATGAGGAAACAGGTTCTCTTACACCTGGAAAAAGAGCAGATATCGTGCTTGCAGACGATAATCTGAATATTGTAAAAGTCCTTTAAATGGATCACATATCATACATAGAATCGGGCGTGTAACAACGCCCGATTTTTAACCAAATCAAGCCGAGGAGAAAATTCTATGAAAATAAAATTTCAGGGAACTGCGCAGGACATTGCACAGATCGAAGAAGGAACCTGCCTGATGCTGCAGGACTCGGTTCTTCACAGCTGCCTGTCAGGGAAAGACAGCATGACAGCAGAACTGAAAGTAACCTTTACAGACGCTCCGGATCTTACTGTAAAGAGAACCGGCACACAGGCAGAGATCACCTGCCAGAAACCGTCCCATTATTACCGTGGACTTACCTGGCTTCTGCACAATCTGGATCAGGAAACATATGAAAAAAGGGAAACTGCGTATTTCCCACGAAACGGTCTGATGCTGGACTGCTCCCGCAACAGCGTCTTCACTGTGGAGAAAGTGAAATCCATGATCCGCATCCTGGCACGCATGGGAATGAATGTGCTGATGCTTTACACAGAGGACACTTACGAGGTAAAAGACGAACCGTATTTCGGAGCTTACAGAGGCAGATACAGCGCAGCGGAAATCCGTGAAATGGATGATTATGCGCAGAAATTCGGAGTAGAACTGGTTCCCTGTATCCAGACTCTGGCCCATCTCCACAATGCCCTGAAATGGCCTGGTGGGGAGAAGATCAAAGACACTGCCGACATCCTTCAGGTAGGAAAGGAAGAAACCTATCAGTTCATCGAAAGGATGCTGAAATCTGTAAAAGAAGCTTTTCATACTGATCGCGTTCATCTGGGAATGGATGAGGCAGTGCAGCTTGGACTGGGAAATTATCTGCAGGAAAACGGATACAAAAAGAGTTCCACGCTGATCCGGGAACACTGTGACAGAGTACTGGCAATCTGTAAAAAACTTGACCTGAAACCAATGATGTGGAGCGATATGTACATCACATCCAACACAGGCGGCGGATACTATGAAGTACCGGAAAATGCAGACTGCAGTACTTGGGAAAAACCAGATCCGGATCTTGGAATGGTGTACTGGGATTACTACAATGCAGATCCGAAAGTGTACGAAAAAATGCTCCGGGTTCATGAACAGCTTTCTCCAAACACCGTTTTCGCCGGAGGCTGCTGGATCTGGAATGGCATTGCGCCAAACTATTCCAGAAGCTACGTATGTACGAAAGCAGCACTGCAGGTATGTAAGAAATACCAGGTACAGGAAGTACTTTGCACTGCATGGCAGGACAATGGTACAGAGACACCGGTGGACACCATTCTTCCGGGTGCAGCTCTGTTTGCACATCTGGGATTTCATAAAGATTTCGACCAGAAAGCTCTGGAAGAGGAATTTGCCAATGCCACAGGTGGAAATCTGGAGAACTTCCTGAAACTGGATCGTTTTGACCGGCTGTTTCTGGGAGAGAAGGACAATCTGGCATCCGAGAATCCTTCGAAATATCTCCTGTATCAGGATGCACTTCTGGGAATTTTTGACTATCATCTGCAGGGAAAAGATGCTGCAGGATACTACCGGAGACTGGCACAGGAACTGGAAGGCTGTGTGCTGGAAGCAGGCTGCTACACCAGGTTATTTGCCTATTACCACTGTCTGGCACAGGTGCTCTCCGAGAAAGCAGATCTGGGAGTAAAGATCAAAGCTGCCTATGATGCACATGATCTGTCCACATTGCAGAGCATCAGTGAGGAAAAAATCCCACATATCATCACTCAGATGTGGAAACTGAAAGATCTCAGAGAGGATCTGTGGATGGAAGACGGGAAACCATTCGGATACGAACTCATCGATCTTCGTCTGGGTGGGGTGCTCACACGCCTTGAAAGCTGCAGCCGAAGACTGGAGAAATATATGCAGGGAGCTCTTCCGAAACTGGAAGAATTGGAAGGGGAAAGACTTCCCTATTTCGGCGAAGGAGAAACAGCTATCGAAAACAGATGGCAGAGAGCCATCAGCGGAGCTGATCTGACAGATACCATCTGATCATATAATTTATGTAACGAAGCGCAGGCATACCGCAGACCCGGACAGGGTGCACAATGGCCTGCGCTTCTTGTCAATTATGCAGGGGTATGATATATTTGAAAATAGATATATTTGAAAAGACGAAAGGACGGAACCAACAATGAAATTACTGATCGTACGTCACGGAGATCCGGATTATACCATTGATTCACTGACAGAAAAAGGCTGGAGAGAGGCCAGGTATCTCGCACAGAAACTGTCGAAGCTGGAGATAAAAGATTTCTATGTTTCTCCTCTGGGAAGAGCAAAAGATACAGCCTCCTGCACCCTGAAAAAAATGAACCGCACAGCCACAGAATGTGACTGGCTGAAAGAATTTGACGTATTTATCAACCGGCCGGATGTGACAGACCGTAAGATCATTCCATGGGACTGGCTTCCCCAGGACTGGACAATGGACGAGAGATTCTATCAGTATGACCACTGGTTTGAGAACGAAAGAATACAGGATTCTGATGTAAAAGAGTATTATGATCATGTAACAGGGAAGTTTGATGAAGTCCTGGCTAAACATGGATATGTACGGGAAGGACACTATTACAGGGTGGAGAAAGAAAACGAAGATACACTGGTATTTTTCTGCCATTTCGGTCTGGAATGTGTGCTGGTCAGCCACCTTCTCAGTGTTTCACCTATGGTATTGTGGCATGGAGCATGTGCGGCACCAAGTTCTGTGACGACCTTTCATACAGAAGAGAGAAGACAGGGGATCGCCAGCTTCCGTATGAGTTCTTTCGGAGATATTTCACATCTGTATGCCAACGATGAACCGCCGGCATTTGCTGCCAGATTCTGTGAAACATACAGCAATGATAAACAGCGTCATGATTGATCATGGCAGCAGAAAGAGGAAAAAATATTGATATCGAAGACAATGAAAACTGTTTTACACGCACTTTCTTATGGAAATATAGAGGTGGATTCTTCCAGAAAACTGGCTGATCTTAAGCAGTTGGATGCAACCCGGATTTTTTTGAAAAAGCTGGATGCCAGGGTATATAATGGAGATCATGAAGTACCTGTACGCCTGTATTTCCCCACAGAAGAAGCCATGGAGGCAGGAATTGCAGAGGGAACTACCTTTCCTGTACTTCTGTTTTTCCATGGAGGCGGATGGGTGACAGAGAGTGTGGAAAATTATGACCGTGTGTGTTCCAGAATGGCACAGGCTACCGCCCATATCGTAGTATCTGTGGAATACAGACTGGCACCGGAGCATAAATTTCCGATACCGCTGGAAGACTGTTATGCAGCTGCGAAAGCACTTTATACCAACCAGCTGATCCTTCATACAGATCCGGAGAAGATTACGATCATCGGTGACAGTGCAGGTGGAAATCTCACAGCAGCAGTATGCCTGATGGCCAGAGACAGGGGAGAATTTACCCCCAGACGACAGATCCTGATCTATCCGGCAGTAGGAAACTGCTATACAGAAGAATCTCCTTACAGATCGGTGCATGAGAATGGCAGTGATTATCTGCTTACAGCAGTAAAAATGGAAGATTATCTGAACCTTTATCAGAGAACAGAGGAAGACAGAAAGAATCCGTATTTCTCTCCACTTCAGGAAAAAGATCTAAAGGATCTGCCGGAAACGCTGATCCTGACAGCGGAGTATGATCCTCTCAGAGATGAAGGAGAAGTATACGGGAGGAAGCTGGAAGCAGCAGGAAACAGGGTGGAGGTACACCGGATCCGCGGTGCATTTCATGGATTTTTTGCATTGGGGATTAAATTTCTGCATGTGCAGGAGAGTTTCAGATTTATCAATGGATTTCTGAATGACAGTTATTTACGAAACAATATACTGGCTTCTTCAGAAACGAAATAAGAAAGCAGGAGAAAGATGGAAGCAGGTTATTCAAAATGGAGAAAACTTGATAATGCAGCATTGGCTTTTCCTCTGGTTACAGGGAAAAATGACACCAGAGTTTTCAGATTTTACTGCCAGCTGAAAGAGGAGGTTGCCGGTGAAGTTCTGCAGACAGCACTGGATCAGACCATGGAGAAATATCCGCTGTTTCAGACTGTGCTGAGAAAGGGATTGTTCTGGTTTTATCTGGAGCACAGGGAACTGCGTGCCCTGGCAGTACCGGAGACAGAACCGCCCTGCAGCAGACTGTATATTCCGGACAAAAAGACCCTGCTGTTTCAGGTAAGCTATTATAAAAATAGGATCAACTTCGAGGTATTTCATGCGCTGACAGATGGAACAGGAGCTATGCATTTTCTGCAGGAACTGGTGCAGAATTATCTGATCCTGGCACATCCCCAGGCAGGACTTCCCCGGATAGAAACAGCAGAAGAAACAACCTGGGGAGACCAGGAAGAGGATAGTTTTTCCCAGTATTATTCTTCAGATATGCCCAGAGACAAAGAGAAGAAAAAGCCTGCTGTAAAGCTGAAAGGGGAGAAACTTCTTCATTCAGATATGCACATCACAGAAATTGGAATCCCAGTAAAAGAAATCCATGCAAAGGCGAAATCCTACGGTGTTTCCATTACAGTACTGCTTACGGCCATGATGCTGTGTGCCATTCATGAAGAAGTTCCCAGGAGCCGCCAGAACCGGCCGGTGGCATTGATGATCCCTGTGAATCTGAGAAATTATTTTCCGTCACAGTCTATGGCGAATTTCTTCGGATGGATCGAAGTGGGTTATACTTTTACAGATCATACAGTGTTTACGGAAGTCCTTCAAGCAGTGAAGGATCAGTTTAAACAGGAACTGGTAAAAGAGAAGATTGCCATGCACATGAATGGATATGTGCGGCTTGAGAAGAATCCTCTGGTGCGAGCAGTACCGCTGGAAATCAAAAAATATTTCCTGATGGTAGGTGCGGAGCTTGGAAGCAGAAGCATTACTGCTGTGTATTCCAACATCGGGATTGTACGTTTTCCGGAAGAATATCAGAAATTTATTGAACGTTTCGGCATTTTTGCAAGCACGGATTCTCTGCAGATGTGTTCCTGTTCCTATGGAGATGCGATGACGCTTGGCTTCACTTCGAAGATCCCGGATAACAGTATTGAGAGGAATTTTCTGCGGATGCTGAAGGAAGAGGAGATTTCCTGCAGGGAAGAGCGAAATGATTTCCCGGGCTGTACAGAAGCCGGAAAGCTGGTGAAAAAGGAGAACCGGAAAGTGGTACAGGAGTTCAGTTTTCTGTGTCTGGTGATCGCGGTGATCTGTGGAATGGTAAATTATCTTGCAGAAGGAACTCTGAACTGGTTCTGGTTTGCAGGGGCAGGCTGTGTCTGTGCATGGCTGGTGGTAATGGTGGCGTATTTCAAGAGAAGAAATATTCTGAAGAATGAAATGTGGCAGCTTTTGATCGTGACGGTGATCGCCATCTTGTGGGATGTTTTTACAGGATGGAGAGGCTGGTCTGTGGACTTCGTTTTTCCGGTGGGAGTGCTTGCAGTGCTGATCTCTGTTCCGGTGATCGCGAAGATCAGCAGGCTGGCCCGGGAAGAATATCTTTTCTATCTTATCCAGGCCTGTCTGGCAGGTCTTGTTTCCATTATTCTGATCTGTACCGGACTTGTAACTTTCCGGTATCCTTCTGTAATCTGCGCAGGGATCAGTTTTCTTACCCTTGCAGGACTGTTTATTTTCAGGCAGAAGGAGATGCTGCGGGAGTTTCATAAGAAGCTGAGAATGTAGGAAATTGAATGATAAAAGCCGTATTTCGACGACTCAAATTGTGTTGAAATACGGCTTTTGTTTATTGTAGAAAAGACAGTAACTATGGCAAAAACTATCTTTCTATAAGCATTTGTTTCGAAAACAATGTAACAGACCTATTGTTAAACGTATAAAATCATTTATTTCAATGTTTGCCTGATCTGGCTATAAGATCATTCGTCGAATATAGTAACGATCTCTCCATCCAGAATACGATTGGTGTTCTTTACAGCACAGAAATTTCCGCACATACTGCAGGTGTCTTCTTTTTCAGGTTTGGCTTCTGCGCGGTAGCGTCTGGCTTTTTCAGGATCCAGGCTGAGCTTGAACATTTCTTCCCAGTCCAGATGTTTTCTGGCTTCACTCATCTTATAATCCCAGTCAGCAGCACCAGGAATACCTTTAGCAATATCTGCGGCGTGGGCTGCGATCTTGGCTGCGATAATTCCCTCTTTTACATCTTCTGCATTAGGCAGGCGCAGATGTTCTGCAGGTGTTACATAACACAGGAAAGCAGCTCCTGAATAAGCTGCAATAGCACCACCGATGGCAGAAGTAATATGGTCATATCCAGGTGCAATATCTGTTACCAGAGGTCCCAGTACATAGAATGGGGCACCATGACACAGTGTCTTCTGGATTTCCATATTTGCGGCGATCTGGTTCAGCGGCATATGTCCCGGACCTTCGATCATCACCTGGACATCTTTTTCCCATGCACGTTTCGTAAGTTCACCCAGAGTGATCAGCTCCTCGATCTGTGCGGTATCGGTAGCATCAGCAATACATCCCGGACGGCATGCGTCACCCAGACTTAAAGTGATATCATACTCACGGCAGATATCCAGGATCTCATCGAAATGTTCATAGAATGGGTTCTCCTGTCCTGTCATTTCCATCCATGCAAACATGATGGAACCGCCTCTGGAAACAATGTTCATCAGACGTTTATTCTGCTTGAAACGGGCTGCTGTTGCACGGTTCATACCGCAGTGGATAGTCATGAAATCCACGCCGTCTTCTGCATGCATACGTACAATATCGATCCATTCTTCGGAAGTAATTTTGCCAAGGGCTTTGTGATAATATACCACTGCATCGTAGATCGGAACAGTTCCGATCATTGCCGGACATTCAGAAGTAAGTTTGCGGCGGAAGCTTCTGGTATCGCCGTAGGAGCTGAGATCCATGATGGCTTCAGCACCCATTTCTACTGCAGAATGTACCTTTTTATACTCCATATCAACGTCTTTCCAGTCTCTGGAAACACCCAGGTTTACATTGATCTTGGTGGTGAGTTTCGCACCTACACCGCTTGGGCTGATGCATTTATGATTCTTATTGCAGGGAATGATCACCTGTCCTTTCGCGATCAGTTCTCTTAATTCGTCTGCATCCATGTGCTCCTTTTCTGCTACGATCTCCATCTGAGATGTAATGATTCCGTGACGTGCTGCGTCCATCTGTGTTGTGTACTGTGTCATTTTTTCCTCCTTGCCCTGCACTGCGGGCTGCTGATCATTGTACGTTCCTCACGTATAATGATAATAAATGAAATGCGCCTCCTGTATAGAAACAGGGACTTGCACCTGCGCATATCTGTAAGTTTGTAAGTGAACTTCTGAGATTCAGCAGAGAGTGGTGCCCCCGGTCTGCCATGTGAAACTAAGATAAGGGGGGATAACAATGAATGAAAGTATAAATATCCATCTGTGCGGATCGGAAAACCTTCCGTTTATCCGTGGATAAAAAAGAAAAACTGCAATACGCCAACAGCATACTGCAGTCCGAAAGAACGATAACTTTCCCTACGTTGGCATTATCCAAATCAGGTTATGGGTTAAAGCGATACAGCTTACTCTCAGCCTGTTTACACAAGCTCCCCTTGTCTTAATCTTCCTGCATTGTAGCACTATGACGCGAAGAAGTCAAGAAAAAGGTTCCGCAGTTACTGTTTTTTTTGTAACTGCGGAACCTGGATTGAATTTAACGTTTCTGAACGGTTCAGCGGATTAACTGAGGCTCATATTATAGGTTTTGAAAGCGGAACGCCACTGCTTTCCGTAGAGCTTTTTGTTTGCCACAACCCGGATCTGATACTGTTTGTTTAAACTCATATTTGTGAGGGTGTAGGTGGTTTTGCCTGTGGTCTTTACTTTTTTGAAAGAAGAACCTGGAGCTTTAATATAAATGCTGTAGCTGTCTGCTCCGGAAACCTTGTTCCACCTTACTGTCATTGTATTACGGGTATTGCCTGCTTTGGCAAGTATAATTTCTTTGGAAACAATGTAGTTGGTAGGTGTAGGGCTTACGCAGCGTTTGTTATTCAGCTGAATGTACGGATAAATGGATACTTTGTAAAAACTGTTCCGGGCCAGCGGAAGAGTGAAGGAGTAGCGGGTGTTAAAAAGTTTGGTTACTTTTTTATGATTGGCGGAACTTTCGTAAACGACTTTATATCCGCTGATGGAGTTGGCGGCCTGGGGAACGGTCATGTTAAAGGTATATCCTGTGGCAGCATTGGAAGACCAGGACGATCTTACAGATACTGTTTTATAAAGGGTGGTGCAGTCTACGGTTCTGGTGGAAATGGCTTTTCCGGAAGAATTGATGGCTGTGACCTTTAAGGTGTAAACGGTTCCTGGAAGCAGGTTCTTTATGGTTACAAACCGTCGTGGAGTATATCCCATGAGTTTGAATGAATTTTTACCATAATGGCTGATGCTTACCGCGTATTTCTCTGCGCGGGATACGGCATCCCACTGAACTTTTATTTTATAGCTGTTATTCTGATAAAGTGCATCAGTCTGCCGGATGCCGCTGTTGGAGTAGCTTGGATAATAAGCTGCAGATGCTGCCGGAGCGTCCCCGGAAGTCACGCGGGAATCTGTATTTCCAGATGTCTCTACTGGCTGTAAAGTGGCAGTAGTGGTATCTGCAAAAGCAGCAGATGTCATTCCGAATGTGAGGGCAGCGCTTAATCCAATGCTGACCAGCAGTTTGTGAAATCTTTTCATTTTCATAAATAAATCCTCCTTTATACCTGATATTATGATATAGAAAAAGCTCCGCTTATGTTTAATGGAATTGTAACATAACAGAGCCTGTTTTCTGTAATTTCACCTTATTCGTCCCATCCGTCATACATGCGGATATTTACCTGAATATTTCTGACGATTTCCCCTTCCTGAAGGTCCAGATCAGATTCATCAGAGACAGGCGGAAGATCCATTTCGTCTTCCATTACTTCTGCATAGATCCAGTTGTAAGCTGCTTCATTGGCATTATCAATGGCATCATCCAGGGTATCGCCCTCTGCTTCACAGCATGCCAGATCAGGGAAAAATGCCTTATATTTGCCTTCTTCATTTTTGCGGAAAACCGCAGGATATATAAATTTCATTGGTAAGAACCCCTTTCTGCTTTACGTTTATACTGAGAATAGTATATAATACATTCATATATTCATCAAGAATAAAAAGTAATCAGTTACGAAGATGCGCTGATGGCTTGGCAATTTTACAGAGGGGATTAGGATATGCTGACAATAGAGGTGGACAATTTTGACCTGGGGCAGATCTGCAGGTCCGGACAGTGTTTCCGGATGGATCAGATCAGTGATGACCGCTACCGGGTGATCGCGGGAGATAAATATCTGGAACTGACTCAGGAGGGGGGAATTGTCAATTTCTTTTGCCCGGAAGAGGACTTTATCTTCTTTTGGATCCGGTATTTCGATCTGGACTGTGATTACAGCGAATACATAAATAAGATCAACCCTCGGGATAAATATCTGATGACAGCAGGAGAGCTGGGAAGCGGGATCCGTATTCTGCAGCAGGATCTGTGGGAGATAACCATTTCCTTCCTGATCTCTCAGCAGAATAACATCACCAGAATAAAGAAGTGTATTGAAAATATCAGCCGGGAATTCGGAGTAAGAAAGATAAGCAGTACAGGTGCAGAGTATTATGCATTTCCCTCTGCAGATGCACTGGCTTCAACGACAGAAGAACAGCTTCGGGGGTGCAATCTGGGATACAGAGCGAAATACGTACTGGACACAGCCAGGAAGGTCTGTTTTGGAGATATTTCACTGGATAGTCTGTACGATATGACATATAAAAATGCTAGAAAAGAACTTCTGGGACTGTATGGAGTTGGGGAAAAAGTAGCAGATTGTATCTGTCTTTTCGGTCTGCATCAGCTGGATGCATTTCCCGTAGATACTCACATCCGTCAGGCACTGGATGCTCATTACAAACGGGGATTTCCAAACAGACGTTATAAGGGCTGCCGGGGCGTGATGCAGCAGTATATATTCTATTATGAACTGATGAACAGCAGTAAATAAAAGGAGGATTGTTATTATGGAAATCGGAGCTATGTTAGACGAGTTAAGAGAAAAAGCACTGAAAGATCATAATATCTGGCAGGAACTGATGGACACCAGAAAAGCAGAACAGCCTCTGGAAGCATTCTGCGCCAAATGTCGGGAACTGGGATATCAGATTTATGAAATGGATCTGATCACAGCGGGAGAAGAATTCTATGCAACCATGCGCAGAAGCACCAATGGCGGCGGAGAGAACTCTCCGAAACTGGCAGGAGAAGACGATTTCTATGAACTCTTCTTCGCCAGCCTGGAGCAGATTTAATTGTCCACACCATTTTTCGAACAGATATCATTCAGGCAACATCTGTCACAGTATGGTTTGGTACGGGCGGTACAGACATCACGGCCGTGATTAACCAGACGGTGGCAGAAATCGTTGCCTTCTTCCGGCGGAATGATCTTCCATAAAGCCATTTCCACCTTCTTAGGTTCTTTTATATTATCCACCAGGCCAATACGATTAGACAGACGAATACAATGGGTATCCGTAACGATCGCCGGTTTACCAAACACATCCCCCATGATCAGATTCGCACTCTTTCTCCCAACTCCCGGAAGCTTCAAAAGCGCATCAAAATCTTCCGGAACATGATCATGATACTGTTCATGCAGGATCTTCATACAGGCACTGATATCCCTTGCCTTACTCTTACCCAGCCCACAAGGCCGCACGATCGCCTCAATATCTGCAACATCCGCATTTGCAAGCGCCTCCACAGTAGGAAACTTCGCATACAGATCCTGCACGACTACATTCACACGCGCATCTGTACACTGCGCCGCCAACCGCACACTTACCAGTAATTTCCACGCATTATCATAATCCAGGGTACAATCAGCATCCGGATATTCTTTCTTCAATCTCTCAATAACCTCAAGAGTCAGTTCCTGTTTTGTCATATGTGTATATCTCCATTTCATAATAATCAATTTTAAGTCTCCATTTCTAATATCATAACACAAACAACAACCCCTTGCATTTCCTATTTTCCTATATTAAAATAAAATCAGCCGTTGTATTTACAACAAAGAATAAAAAATCATCCGAAAGGAATTCTATGATAGATACAGACTTTCTATGTAAATCCCGATTATTCCAGGGATTTACAGAAGAAGAAATAAAAAGCCTGCTGGAATGCCTGAATGCCTCCTCCAAAACCTATAAAAAAGGAGAATACATTTTTCAGACCGGAGAAATAACTGAGAATTTTGGAATGATCCTGGATGGCAAAGTTCAGATCATCAGTGACGATTACTGGGGGGAACGCCAGATTCTGGCAGGATTTGGAAAAGGACAGCTTTTCGGCGAAGCATACGCATGTATGGAAAAAATGCCTCTTCTGATCAGTGCTGTAGCAGTAGAAGAAACACAAGTACTGATGCTGAATGCTCACAGAGTCTTACAGACCTGTACCTCAGCCTGCGACTTCCATCGCAGACTGGTAGAAAATCTGGTAGGAATTCTTGCAAAAAAGAACCTGACACTCACCAGAAAAATCGACCAGATCAGCAAGAAAACAATCCGTGGAAAAGTTCTTGCCTATTTATCGAGTGAGGCTGGAAAACAGGACAGCAATGACATCATTGTCCCGTTTAACAGACAACAACTGGCTGAATATCTTGCTGTAGACAGAAGCGCATTGTCAGCAGAATTGTCGAAAATGCAGAAAGAGGGTATTATCAGTTATAAGAAAAATCACTTTATTCTAAATAAAGAGAGCATGGAATAGAAAAAAGCATTAGAGCGTGTTTGAAACAGGCTCTGGCACATAAGAGGGAAAAGAATGAAAGTACGAATGTATAATGTAGGTTTCGGAGACTGCTTCTGCCTCCGGGACAGAAAGAAAAGTCTGCTGGTGGACTTCGGAACCAACAACAGCAGGATAGAAGGACGCCCCAGAAGAGAAATCTTCGATCTGATCATCTCAGATTTATCAACGATCAGCAGTAAAAATCTGCTTCTGACACATTTCCATATGGATCATCTGTCAGGTCTTCTTTATATGATGAAGAAGAAAGATATTTCTGTTGACTTCGGTAAAATTTACCTGCCGGATGTTTTTTCGAAAAAAGAGATGAGCAGAACTCTGGTATTGCTGCTTCTTGCAGACCTGTTGAAAGAATCTGGCCTTCCAAGCCGTCAGGTCAGCCTGTTTGCACTGGTGGATGCACTTCTGGAGAATAAGCAGAATGTGGAGCTTCTCAGCAGAGGAAAACTCTTTGAGAACAAATATCAGGCACTGTGGCCGGATGTATATGTTATTCAGAAAGAAACAGATGAAGTATATGACCAGCTCAGTAAAGATGAGAGATTTACTGAAGTAATGGAAGTTCTGCTGGAGTTTGCAGAAAAACTGCGTAAGATCATCTGGTCCATGACAGAAGAGGGAAAAGAGCAGTCTGAAGAAGAACAGGAGAAAATCTCTCTGGCATATGTGTATGACAGAGAATTCAGAAGAATTAAAGCAATTTCGAAGTTCAAAGATCTGTTGAACTATTTAAACGAGAATAAAGTGAATCTTAGACAGTTCAAGCATAAGATCAGTATCATATTCCAGAATGCCCACGATGGAGAGTTGAATCTGTTATTTACCGGAGATGCCCAGCCGGAACATATGAAGATGATCGCAGAGAACTATGACGGAAAACTGCCGTTATATGAACATTACTGGTGCATCAAAGTACCCCATCACGGAACGCAGGGACATTACTTCGACTTCTCCCGATACGAACCGGAGAATATGCTGATCTCTAATGGAATCCACTTTGCGAACAGCAAGAAAGAATCCAAAGAACTGCGTACTTCACCGCTCTATGGCGGATTATTCTATATCCCGGATACACATATGTACTGTTCGAACTGTGACTGCTGTGACAGTTACGAGAACGGATGCTCCTGCAAGGAAGCAGATGTGATTTCTCCGGCTTATTACAAGGATATATAAAAACAAAACAGCAGGCATTGTATATCCCATCGGATATACAATGCCTGCTGCTGAATTTTTATTAGATTATTTAGCCGGTGTCAGGTGCCAGATATCATTATTGTACTGCTCGATCGTTCTGTCAGAAGAGAAGAATCCAGCTTTTGCGATATTGACAAGCATCTTCTTAGCCCATGTCTTTCTGTCTGCATAATCAGCCAGAGCCTGATCTTTTGTTTTAACATAGTCGTTGAAGTCAAGCAGTGTCATGAACCAGTCTTTGCTTACCAGTTCGTGATGCAGTCTTTCCAGATTTTCTTTATGACCAAGTGCCAGCATCTTGTCACTTACGATGAAGTCAACGCATTCTTTGATATGTTCATCGTTCTCGTAGATATCTTTGGAGCAATAGTCTGCTTTCTCATAATGTTCGATCACTTTCTCACTGGATTCACCGAAGATATAAATGTTATCTTTGCCAACCAGTTCACTGATCTCTACGTTAGCACCGTCCATAGTTCCCAGAGTAACAGCACCGTTGAGCATGAACTTCATGTTACCTGTACCACTTGCTTCTTTGGAAGCCAGGGAGATCTGTTCGGAAATATCGCATGCAGGGAATAATTTCTCGGCTGCGGATACATTGTAGTTCTCAACCATAACAAGCTTCATGTATGGTGCAACTTCCGGATCATCTTTGATGAGATCCTGGAGTGTGAGCAGAAGATGAATGATGTCCTTTGCGATCACATAAGCAGGAGCTGCTTTTGCACCGAAGATAAAGGTTACAGGCTGAGCTGGTTTCTTTCCACCCTTAATCTCCAGATATTTGCTGATGATGTACAGAGCGTTTAACTGCTGACGTTTGTACTCATGGAGACGTTTGATCTGGATATCATAAATGCTGTTCTCATCAATTTCAACACCTGTGTTGGACAGGATAAATTCTTTACAGGTTTTCTTAGCTTCTGTTTTGATCTCAAGGAGCTTGTTCAGAACTGCTTCATCATCCTTATATTTCAGGAGATTTTCCAGTGCAGTTGCATTTGTTTTAAACTCATCACCGATCAGGGAGGTAATATAGTCTGTCAGCGGATGATTGCAGTGCATTAACCAGCGGCGGAATGTGATGCCGTTAGTTTTGTTGTTGAATTTCTCCGGATAAATATCATAGAAAGCTTTCAGCTCGCTTGTTTTCAGGATTTCTGTATGCAGGGCAGCAACACCGTTGATGGAGAATCCATAGTGAATATCCATATGTGCCATGTGAACCAGGTTGTTTTTGTCAATGATGGCTACATTTTCCTGGGGATATTTTGCTTTGATCTTCTCATCCAGCTTTTCGATGATCGGTACAAGGTGAGGAACTACATCAAGAAGGTAGTCCATGGGCCATTTTTCCAGAGCTTCTGCAAGGATAGTATGGTTTGTGTAAGCACATACTTTGGATACGATTTCGGTAGCCTCATCAAAGTCGATTCCGCGCGCTGTCAGGAGACGGATCAGTTCCGGAATGACCATACTTGGGTGAGTATCGTTGATCTGGATCACTGCATAGTCTGCAAGGTCATGCAGGTTGCAGCCTTTCTTTGTTGCTTCGTCCAGGATGAACTGAGCGGCATTGGATACCATGAAATACTGCTGGAAGATACGGAGCTTACGTCCGTCATCATCACTGTCATCCGGATACAGGAACAGTGTCAGGTTGTGAAGGATGTCCTTTTTGTTAAAGGAAATTCCATCGTGAACCATGGATTCATCTGCCAGATCAATGTCAAATAAGTGCAGATGAATGGATTTGTTATTGTAGCCTGCAACGTCGATATCGTACAGGGAAGATTTCAGTGAGAATCCGCGGAACGGTACAGTGTAGGAAACACCTGCAGGTGTAAGCCAGCTGTGTTCTTCAATCCATGGGTTCGGAGTTTCTTTCTGAAGTCTGTTCTCAAAGAGCTGTTTGAAAAGACCCAGATGATAATTCAGACCAATACCTTCGCCCGGAAGACCGAGAGTTGCGATGGAATCCAGGAAGCATGCTGCCAGACGTCCAAGACCACCGTTTCCAAGAGATGGTTCCGGTTCAACTTCTTCGATGTCAGCAATGGCTTTTCCATTCTCTTTTAAGAATGCAGCAACATCATCATAGATTCCCAGGTTGATCAGGTTATTGGATAATAATTTACCGATCAGGAACTCTGCGGAAATATAATAAATTTTCTTCTTTCCGTCCTGATAGCCTTTTTCGAAGAGCTGGTTTTTGGTATAAATCAATAATGCATTGTAAATTTCTTCGTTTGTGCACTGGCGTACATTTTTCTTATACAGGTCATAGATGAGCTTTTCTAAATTTTCCATCGTAATCTCCCTTTCTGAAATAAATATGTGTTTTTTTTATGAGTTAGATTGCTTATTTTTTAGTTTTGAATAGTGTATTGTTTTTGATTTATATCAGGAAGAGAAGTTCTCTTGCTGACATCTATAACTATATCAGCAGTCTATTCGAAAAAATACAACAAAATTGCGATTTTATGACAGGTTTCTGCGAAACTTGTGGGGAGACATTCCGGTTGCCTGCTGGAATTTCTTAATGAAGTAGCTGGTGTTGTTGAAGCCTACTTCCAGTGCGATCTCTGTGACAGAGGAATCGGAGTGCAGAAGCATAGGCTTGGCTTTCTCAATGCGCAGGTCATTGATGTAGGCAATCAGGGTCTTGCCTGTATATTGCTTGAACAGTTTCATAAAGTAGTATTCGCTGTAATTGGAGAGAGCAGTAAGCTCTGCTGCGGTCAGTGACTGTGAATAATTGAGGTTGATGTAGTCCAGGATCTTTTTAATAGAAGCAAGACTTTTGTTCTCTTCCTTATCTGCGGGAGTGATGTAATTTCCCATGAGCATTTCGTAGAAAAAGCTGAAGAACAGAGCCTTTAATTTTACGAAATAATATGGCTTTTTTTCTTTATGGCAGGCATGGATCCTGTCAAAAAGCTGGCAGATATTTCCGTAATTCTCATCAGATCTGGAAATAATATGGGTAAATTCCGCCTGATTATCCATCAGTAAGGAAATGACACGTTCCTGACATAAATCGCCCGCCGGGCCTGACAGGAAGTTCAGGTCAAAAACAATACTACGGAAATAAAGGATATTCTTCAGATCTGTTTTTATGCCATGGAGAACTCCGCGGTTCACAATGATCAGGTCTCCGGTCTTGACGCGGAGGATCTCTTTATTCAGACGGACCAGTCCGCTGCCAGATTCAATATAGATCAGTTCCATCTCGTCATGCCAGTGGTTGTAGAGAGAATGGAAGATTTCGCAGTTGTCTGTATAGGTTTCTATGGGAAGCTCAAAGGAGCCGTGAGAGCTTCGTTCTTTGAGAGTGTCATCTACTTCAATCGGGGGAGTTGGCATGGAAAATCTCCATTTCTTAAATATGATATTAAAAATGTTGCAGAAATATATGTATGGAATAATGCTGTTTATATGATAGTTGAACCGAGGGTGTTATTTGTATTATGAAAGCTTGGCTCGGGAATGTCAATCATAAAACAAGAACCTTTTTCAAGCGAATTCTGATAGGATATAAATGTCATAACCGTACATTCCTGCCAGATCACCTGTCTTTTCTTCGCCGATGGAATAATCTTCACATATCATTTCAATAGCTTCTTTGTACAGAGATTTCAGCTTTTTATCTTTGAGTTTTTTCAGAAATTTTGCTGCAGGTGGAAGGATCTGTACCTGTGTCATTTTTCATCCTCCGTTCCGAAAACATCCTCTAAGGAGTATCCTCCTGATTTAGATTCTGCGACTCGGTCTGCTTCGGCAAGCATTGCTTCAACTGCCGGACGGACTTTTCGCTGTGCCTGTTTGAATTTCTCAAGTGATTCTTCGCCGCTATATCCCTGTCTGATCAGATCGGCAAGAATCTGTTCGGCAAATTCACCACTGGTATTTTCTTTAACGGGGCGTAAAATCAGTTTCTTTATTGAATAGAAAATTTTTTTATTTGGCAGAAAATATGATTAGTGCTATCATAAAAATATATCTGTAAAATTGTACAAATGTATCCTGCTTCTGCATTGCGGTAATTCCATGAAACGATGCAATGGATTTTCTTATCAAGTGTGTTAAACAGAATCGGCGAAAGACATTGTACAGAAACAGCAGGAGTTAAGGATGGAAGATATAATGGAAGATAATTTTGAAAAATTAAATCTGCTTCTGGAGCAGGAACTGTGTGAGTTTGTGGATATTTCGGACGGCTTTACCGGACAGACGGAGAATGGAGAGTTACGTCTGATTTATCTGATGAATGATGCGGTGGAGAGCTTTCTGGTTTTGAAAAATGCCAGAATGACAGGAAATTATGTAAGGGATTATGAAGGGGAATTTGAAGGTTCTCTAGAGAAAGCGGACAGGGATTTATGTGAGGCAGAGTATATTCTGGTGGTTCATCAGGGGCGGAACGTGTTTACTGTATTCTTTGAAGATATTTTGCTGGAAACACATTTGTTCAACTATGGAGAGCTGGGACATTTCTGGGTGAAGGGCTATGAAAATCTCAGGGTAATGGAGTACCAGATTGCTATATTGCGTGATAAATATGAGTATCTGGGAGAAGAATATTGCACTGAGCAGGAACGAAAGCTGGCGATGCTGCGGGATTTCCCGCCGTTAAATTATCTTTTTTATCCTGCAGTATCGGAGAAGTATATTGTTCCGGTGGACAACCCATGGGAGGTAACAGCGGAAGCACTGGCAGTTATGCAGGAACTGGCAGAAGAAGCTGGAGATGAAAAACTGGGAAAAATGCTCAGGCGTTATGGAGAAAATCCGGATATATCAAATGCCAGAAAGATAGCCGAAATGCTTTGCAGGAGCAGTCATTTACCGGTGGTTACTCTGTTGAGAGAAAAAATCAGGGAAGCAGCTTCGGTCTACCCGGACAGAGATTTTGGGAAAGAAAAGAATCAGTATCTCTGTAAATTGCTGGCAGAGGCGGAAAGAAAAAGAAGTGAACTGCATCAAAAGAATGTGCAGGCTATTATATACAGAGAAGAACCTTTCATTTATGACTGTGATTCCATATCGTTTCAGGTATATCTTATGATTGTGAGAAAAGGTGTATGGAAGCAGAAAATAATGGTTGAGAAAATGTAATTCTTTGGATAAAGCCTTTATAATTTGTGTAAAGTATATTGTATTTGTTTTTGAGTAGTAATCTGAACAGGAATAAAGAAGGGATTAAACAATGGATAAATTATTGGACTTAACAAGAGACTTTGATGCAGCGAAAGCTGCTTTTGAAGCATATCTGGATGAATATGACAGAACGGATGATAAGATTCATCTAAAAATTGTACATACTTATGGAGTAGTTGATGCAGCAGAGGACATTGCCCGCCGCATGGGACTTGATGAGGAAGATGTACAGCTGGCGAAAGTAATAGGATTGCTCCATGATATTGGCAGATTTGAACAGATCAGGAGATTTGACAGCTTTGAACCGGGAACTATGGAGCATGCAGTATATGGTGCACAGCTTCTGTTCGGACCGGAGAAAATGATTCGCAGATTTGTGAAGGATGACAGGTTTGACAGTCTGATCTGCACTGCGATTGAGAAGCACAGTGATTTTAAACTGGAAGGAATTACGGATGAGAGAACTCTGCTTCATGCAAAGTTAATCCGGGATGCAGACAAGCTGGATAATTGCAGGGTAAAGCTGGAAGAGTCCATGGAAACACTTCTGGGAGTGGATGAGAAGGGAGCAGGTGAAGGAGTGATCGCACCAAAGGTATGGGAATCCTGTATGGCAAAGGAATCTGTATTATCTTCAGACCGGGTTTCAAAAGTGGACTACTGGATTTCCTATATTGCACAGTATTATGACATCAATTTCCCGGAAACCTATGAGATTATGGGTGAACATGATTATGTGAAACGGATTAAGGACAGAGTTCCCTATGCATTGCCGGAAACACAGGAAAAGATGGATATTCTGGAGACTGAGCTGGAGAAATATATGGATGAGAGAATTCGAAACAAAAAATAATCAGGAGAAATTCACCTGCGGAGAATTCGAATATCAGGTTATAAGAAGTGCCAGAAAAACCATGACTCTGGAGGTACGCAGGGACGGAAATGTGATTGTCCGTGCACCTCTTCGTACAGGTCTGCCACGGATTAAAAGATTTGTAAGCCAGAAGCAGGACTGGGTTCTGGGATGTCTGGAACGGACAAAAGAATACCGGGAAGAGAAGCCATTGAGTGCAGATCTGAGCGAGGCAAAACGGAATGTCTATATACGAAAAGCAAAAGAAACGATTACCAAAAGAGTCTCGTATTTTGCCAGACTCATGGGTGTTTCTTACCGCAATATCACCATCAGAGAACAGAAAACAAGATGGGGAAGCTGCAGCAGTGAGAAGAATCTGAACTTTAACTGGAAACTGATACTTGCACCGCCGGAAGTGCTGGATTATGTAGTAGTACATGAACTTTGCCATCTGAAAGAAATGAACCATTCGAAGGCATTCTGGGATGAAGTAGGAAAAGTAATGCCGGATTATGAGACGCACAAATTGTGGCTGAAAGAGAATGGATGGAGGTTGTAATTAATAATGAAAATGATAGGGGATCTGCACATTCATTCCAGATTTTCCATGGCGACAAGCAGAGAGGGTACGCCTGAGAATCTGGATTTCTGGGCGAGAAAGAAAGGGATTTCTCTGATCGGAACAGGGGATTTCACGCATCCGGTATGGAGAGAAGAACTGAAGGAGAGACTTGTTACAGAGGGAAACGGTCTGTATCGTCTCAGAGATGAATATGTAAAAGAAGAAAGCCGGAAGTTTCCGGGAAAAGGAACACATTTTGTGGTATCCGGGGAGATCAGTTCTATCTACAAGAAGAATGGAAAGACCAGAAAAGTACACAACGTAATCCTGCTTCCGAGCCTGGAGGCTGCAGATACCATGGCACAGCGCCTGGAGAAAATCGGAAATATTCATTCAGACGGACGTCCGATCCTGGGTCTGGACAGTCATGATCTTCTGGAAATGATGCTGGATGTCTGCCCGGACGGAATCCTGATCCCGGCACATATCTGGACACCTCATTTCTCCGTACTTGGAGCGAAATCAGGATTTGATTCTGTAGAGGAATGCTTTGAAGAACTGACACCATATGTACATGCACTGGAAACAGGACTTTCTTCTGATCCTGCTATGAACTGGAGAATTTCCAAACTGGACCGCTATCAGCTTGTATCTAATTCAGATGCGCATTCTCCATCTAAACTGGGACGTGAAGCGAATCTTTTAGATATTGAGTGTTCTTATGAGGGACTTTATCAGGCAATCCAGACTGGCAAAGGGCTGGAAGGCACAGTAGAATTTTTTCCTGAAGAAGGGAAATACCACTTCGATGGACACAGAAAATGCGGTGTATCGTTAAGCCCGGTGGAAGCAGAACGCCTTGGCGGAATTTGCCCTGTCTGTGGAAAAAAGCTTACTATGGGTGTAGACCACAGAGTAGAGCAGCTTGCAGATAGAGAAGAAGGTTTTGTAAAAAAGGATGGCAAGAAATATGAAAGTCTTGTACCTCTGCCGGAAGTAGTCGCTGCGTGTATGGGATATTCTACTGCAAGCAAGAAAGTGCAGGGGTGTTTTGAACAGATGATGCAGACACTGGGAACAGAATTCGACATTCTGCGAAACGTACCGGCAGAAGATATCAAATCCTGCGCAGGAGAACGGATCGCAGAAGGAATTGAGAATGTAAGAACTGGAAATGTGAAGAGAATTCCAGGTTATGATGGTGAATATGGAAAAATACAACTGTTTGATGAAAATTAATGAACCCTGAAAAATGAATTGCATGTAATCGTATATAAAATTTGTGGAATGTTTTGAAGGAATTAAATGTGAGTTATTTTGGGGTTAGTAATCTGTTCATAGAGAATGATCAGCGAGGAAATGACATATGAAGAAAATAGGAATTATCTCAGACACTCACGGCCTGCTCAGACCGGAAATACTTGAAATTTTAAAAGACTGCGACTGCATTATCCACGCAGGTGATGTAAACAAACCGGAAATTCTTGATACGTTGCGCATGATGGGTTCCATCTATGTAGTCCGCGGAAATAATGACAAAGACTGGGCAGAGGGAATTGCGAAAACTTTACATTTCACCATAGAAGGCGTGAAATTTTTCATGACCCACAATAAAAAGGACGTAGACTGGGATTTAAAAGATACACAGGTGGTAATCTTCGGACACACCCATAAATATTTCGAAAAAATGATAGACAACCGTCTATGGCTTAACCCGGGAAGCTGCGGTCCCAGACGTTTCGACCAGGAAATCACCATGGCAGTAATGACAGTTGACAATGGAACTTATCAGTGGGAAAAAATTGCAATGATTCCGGGAAAGGAAAAGTGAAATGAAGGTAAAGCAGATAAGTTCGGAGAGAAGAAAAAGAAACATACAGTAATGAAAGTGGGTGACAATATGCAGAAGTGGAATGAAATTAGAGATGAGGATTCACTGAAGGAATTTATGGAAAGAGTGTCATTTTTTCATGATAGTTGCATCAAAGAGATGCATTATCTGAGCGGTGCATATGTTAATGAAAATATGGATATGTATCCTGTAAACGATCGCAGGATCCTGAGAGTAATTATACAACGGCAGTATGAAGAAGATTCAATGATTGAAATGGAATTTCAGGGATTAAAATACTTAAAATTATTTCCGGCAGATGAGCATTATACATGCGAAATCCTTGGCTCCAATATAATTCTGAAAGAGGATCGTGTGATCTGGAGTGACTGCGAAGATAAGACAGATCTGGAAGATGGAGATACAGGAACTTTGGTATGTGCATCTAAACTTCGATGGCGTCCGATTTCCGGATGTATGGGAGAAAAGGAATTTCTTAAAGATGTGGATATAAATCATATTCTGGATATGCTGAACTGGAATAATTCCGCAGAAATTCAGGCAGAGGGGCGTCGGTTAGCGGAACATATTAATTGTTTAAGCATTTTTATGCAGCCGATGGGTGAGCGGTACAATAAAAACATATGGGAAAATTGTGCGCTTATTTTGAGCGGAAAGAAAGACGCTTTATTAGAACCATATTTGCCCGAATTACTGGACTGGATTCGAGACTTAAACTGGCCGGGAGCAATGATTATTCTGGAAAGACTGAAGAGATTTCGGAATTATGAATGGTTAAGCTGTACGATGAAAGAAAAGATTAAGATAGCCTATGTGCTGAATGCGGAACAATGGCTGGATAATCTATTTGAATTGTTCACACAGGAAGAATTGAAAGGGTATTTAGAGGATGAATACTGTCAGAGGCTTTATGAAGAATATCTGAATGATACAAATCCGGAGAAAGAGGAAAAATATTCTCTGGAGGAATGTAAAAAGGAGTGGGAGCTTACTTAACGTATTGGATTGTCCTCAAAAGAAAAAACTTCTTTTTAGAAATCTATCATGATTTTCGAAAAGAAGTTTTTTCTTTGTTCTATTTGTCAGTTTTTCCGCTCCTTTTTTGGTAGATTTGTGGAACTTAAAAAGTTAAGTTGACGGTAGATTAATTATTAAGTATACTAAAACCAAAGACAAGAACCTGTATCTTGAAGTACCGTAGAAATGATATATACAGCAGGTGTATGACAGAAAGGAGCAGAAATGGCTGTTCATTTTAATGAAGACAAGAAAATCTTCCGTCTGGATACGGAAACAAGTACTTACTTAATGGGATTAACTCCGGAGGGATATCTGGGACATATTTATTACGGAGACCGTTTATATAAAGCAACAGAGAATTACATGCTGCGTATGGAAGAGCCGCCGTACACACCATCTGTAAACAAGAGAGAGAAATCTGCCTTTCTGGACAGCTTTCCCATGGAATATCCCACAGGCGGAATCGGAGATTACCGTGAAAGCTGCCTGAATGTGCGCAATGAAGCAGGCCAGATGGGATGCGAGATCCACTATGTTTCCCACGAAATCTACAATGGCAAAAAAACACTCAAAGGACTTCCTGCATCTTTCGGCACAGAGGAAGAAGTGCAGACTCTGGATATCCTCTGTGAAGATGAGATTCTGGGACTGCAGGTAGTGTTAAGCTATTCTGTATTTGAAAAAGAGAATGTGATCACCAGAAGCGTGAAATTAATTAATAAGGGCGATCAGAAGCTTAAAATTGAGAAAATCTACAGTGCCTGCCTGGATATGGATAACGAGAACTTTGAGATGCTGACACTTCATGGCTCCTGGGCGAGAGAACGCCATATTCAGCAGGGACCGCTCCGTTATGGAAAACAGATGGTATCCTCCACAAAGGGAGAATCCAGTCATCAGGAGCATCCGTTCTTAGCTCTGATAACACCGGGAACCACTCAGCAGCAGGGCAAAGTTTACGGAATGCATTTCGTATATTCCGGAAACTTTATCGGACAGGCAGAGTTAAACCAGTTTGATTCTGTACGTACAGTTATGGGTATCAGCAAAGAAGAATTCGGCTGGATCCTGAAAGCGGGAGAAGAGTTCCAGGCGCCGGAAGTTGTTATGACTTATTCCCATGAAGGTCTGGGAGAAATGACCAGAAGCTATCATGATTTCTACAGAAACCACATGATCAGAAGCAAATATCTTCATAAGAAGAGACCAATCCTGATCAACAACTGGGAAGCCACCTACTTTGATTTCAACACTGATAAACTGTTAGATATCGCAAGAGAAGCGAAGTCCTGCGGCATTGAGATGCTGGTTATGGATGACGGCTGGTTTGGCGTTAGAAACAGTGATAACTGTTCTCTTGGCGACTGGAAAGTTAACACAGACAAGATCACAGGCGGACTGAAATATCTGGTAGATGAAGTAAACAAGATCGGCCTTGAGTTTGGTATCTGGTTTGAGCCGGAGATGATTTCTCCTAACTCTGATCTTTATAGGGCGCATCCGGAATGGGCAATCCAAATTCCTGGAAGAGAAGCAACACAGAGCAGGCAGCAGTACGTGCTTGATCTTTCCAGACCGGAAGTGCTGGATTATGTATATGAAAGCGTGGCTTCTATCTTAAGAAGTGCCAATATTGTTTATGTGAAATGGGATATGAACCGTCAGTTAAGTGATCTGGGAAGCACTTATCTGGGAGCGGAAGAGCAGCAGGAACTTTTCCATCGTTATGTTCTGGGGGTTTATGCACTGCAGGAGAGACTGGTTACAGAATTTCCTGATCTCCTTCTGGAAAACTGCTCCGGAGGTGGTGCACGTTTCGACCCGGGTATGTTATACTATAGTCCACAGATTTGGTGTTCCGATGACACAGATGCCATCGAGCGTCTGATGATCCAGGAAGGAACTTCCCTGATTTATCCGTTATCTACCATGGGTGCTCATGTGAGTGACTGTCCGAATCATGCAGTTGGCCGTGTGACACCGTTTGAAACAAGAGGGCATGTAGCACTGGCCGGTACTTTCGGATATGAGCTGGATGTAACTAAGATTCCGGAAGAAGACAGAAAGATGATTCCGGAACAGACAAAGATGTACCATAAATATCATGAACTGGTACGCGAGGGTGACTACTACAGGATTGCTTCCTACAGAGAGAATCATCTGTATGACTGCTGGGCAGTAGCTGCCAAAGATAAGAGTGAAGTTCTGGTAACTTACGTGCATGTACTGAGCACACCCAATGCTCACAGCAGAAGAATCTTCCTTCAGGGATTTGATCCGGAAGCTGTTTATGCACTGGAAGGAACAGATGAGAAATATACAGGTGAAATGCTGATGAAGTGTGGATTCCTTGTAAAAGGATTCTGGGGAGATTTCAGGAGTAAGCTGTATCATTTTGTGAAAGTAAACGAGTAAGAGCTGAAAAATACTGTTTGAAGTTTGGCTAATGTTGGGGACGAGAAAGTTATGAGTGCAAATGTTTTCCCGTTACAGAACATCTCACTTACCGTACAGTATGAGAAACAGTAAACAAAAACAAGAAAGGAAATGTAATGGGATGGGGAAAGTAAGAATGGCTGATATTGCCGCAAAGGTAGGGGTCAGTACAGTGACAGTCCACAACGCTTTGACCGGCAATAAGGGCGTCAGTGATGAGATGCGGGAGAAAATCCAAAAGGTGGCAGATGAGCTGGGTTATCATCAGATGACGGCAGCAGCCAAGCGTGAAAGAAATAAAGGTGGCCTGCGCAATATCGGTGTCATTATTTCAGAGAAATATTTGGCGGCATATACTACTTTTTACTGGAAAATGTATCAGGAGCTTGTTTTGGTTGCTGCTGATAAGAATTGCATGGCTGCAGTGGAAATACTGAAGCAGGATATGGAGGAGAATTTTATCCTTCCGAGAATTCAGGAAGAACATACCGTAGATGCTCTGATCGTAATGGGGGAAATCAGCAGGGAATATATTCATTTTATGAAGAAACATACTGATGTGCCGGTAATATTTCTGGATTTCTATGACAAAGAGCTGGCTAAAGATGCAGTTATTGCAGATAACTTCTATGGAATGTACCTGATGACAGGATATCTGTTTGAACAGGGATTTACAAAGATGGCCTATGTTGGTTCTATTCATGTGACCAGCAGTATCATGGATCGTTACTGCGGTTTTTATAAAGCACAGTTAGAACATGGAAGGGTTCTTCCGGAGGAATGGTTGATCGAAGACCGTGATGAAAAAGGTTATATGGACATTAAGCTGCCGGAGCATATGCCGGAAGCCTTTGTCTGTAACTGTGACCTTGCAGCAGGGTTGTTGATCGTGGAATTGGAGAAACAGGGATATCGTGTACCGGAGGATGTTTCCGTAGTCGGTTTCGATAATTACCTGTATCCTGGATTCCCGGATAAAAAAATTACCAGTTATGAGGTAAATACCCAGGTAATGGTGAAGGTTGCACTGGAAAAGGCATTGAAACAGATTAAGAACCCTGCTTCGGGACGAGGCCTGAGCGTTGTTTCCGGAAAGATCGTAGAGAAGGAAAGTGTACGGAAAAAGATTTAACGGAAATTTGAAAATTAAATATAAAATTAAATATAGAACATAAAAACAAGTTGTTAAAAATTAAATATTAATAATTGAAGCTTGCAGGAAAATCAAGAAAAGTGGTTTGCCTGTGAGCTTTTTTATTGTGATAAATATACAAAAATAGAACTTAAATATTTCATAGTATTAACAAAAAAGGTTATTTAAGTATTTTTTGACTTGATATTTAAGCTAATTATGGTAAGATTAAATCAACTTAAATAAAGACATAGTTAACAAGGAATTTTGCAGAATGCCCGGGAGTCTGCAAGCTCAAAATTGAAAGGAGAGAAAACATGAAAACAAGAATGTTAAGAAAAGCTGTTGCAACAACAGTAGCTGCAACAATGGTTTTATCTGTTCCGGTTTATGCAAAAGAGGATAAGAAGGTAACAATTGACCAGATTGAACTTGGAAAAGATTACACAGATATCAAAGCTGACCTGAAGTTCCTTACACACAAGACAGATATTGTGGATACTGTATTCAAAGGATATGTGGAAGAGTTCCAGAAGCTGTATCCGAATGTAAACATTGAATATGAAGGAATCACAGATTATGCAAATGATGTTGCCATGCGTCTTTCAACAGGAGATTGGGGAGACATCTGTATGGTTCCTACTACGGTAGATAAAGATGAACTGGAAAATTATTTTGTAAGTTTAGGAGACAAAGATTCCCTTTCAAAAATCTATGAAAGTAATATGCTGAACAATTTTGCATTTGGCGACCAGGTTTATGGTGTTCCGTCCATGGCTAATGTACAGGGAATTGTTTACAACAAGGCAGTGTTTAAAGAAGCAGGAATTACAGAGCTTCCAAAAACACCGGATGAGTTCCTTGATGATCTTCAGAAAATCAAAGATAACACAGACGCGATCCCGCTGTATACAAACTTTGCAGCAGGCTGGACTATGACAGCATGGGATGCCTACATTGACGGCGGTGCAACAGGTGATCCGGATTTCGTAAACAACGTCCTCTGTAAAGGAAAAGATCCATTCTCTGACAGAGGAGACGGAACTGGCCCATATGCTGTTTACAATACACTTTATGAAGCTGTAAGCAGAGGTCTTACAGAGGATGATCCGACAACAACTGACTGGGAAGGAAGCAAAGGTATGCTTAATAACGGTCAGATCGGATGCATGGCACTTGGCTCCTGGTCTGTAACACAGATGCAGCAGGCCGGCGATCATGCAGATGATATCGGATATATGACATTCCCGATTACAGTAGATGGCAAACAGTATGCAGCAGCAGGTCCTGACTACTGCTACGGAATTAACTGCAACAGCTCTGAAGATCAGCAGATCGCAGCAATGTGCTACATAAAATGGCTGGTAGAAGAATCCGGATTTTCTCAGAGTGAGGGTGGTCTTTCTATTGTAACAGGCAGTGAATATCCTGAAGCTTTAAAGGATATGGAAGGTGTAGAGCTTGTTGTTAACAATCCTGCTCCGGAAGGGGAAGAGAACTTATGGAATGATATCAACAATGATTCTGAGCTTGGTATTAATGTATCTGGTGCTGTTCCTACTGAAGTTGTAGAGTCTGCAGTTACAGGAGACAAGACAATGGATGATCTGGTACAGGAATGGAATGAAAAGTGGACATCTGCACAGGAAAATAACGGAATTACAGTTGATTAATAAATGACCTGTGATCCTTTACAGGAGGTTTTGGAAACATTACAAATGGCAGGGTGAAAGATCCCTGTCATTTCTTTGGGAGAAAGGAGAGAAATTCATGAAACAGAAGAATGGATTTGTTCGCTGGATACAATCGGGAAAAGTAAACCGTAATCTCTGTATTTTTACATTTATGCTGGTACCACTGCTCCTGCTTATTGTATTTACTTATATTCCATTTGGAAAAATGGTACAGTTCAGTTTTTATGATATGAAATATATCGGGGCACGTAAATTTGTAGGCTGGAAAAATTATATAGATGTGTTTACCAGAGATGATTGTTTCCGGGCTTTGAAGATCAGCCTTTACTACATATTTGCCTCTTTTATCCAGTTAGGACTTGCTCTTTATTTTGCAACTATTCTGAGTTTCAAAACAAAATGCAGCGGTTTATTCAAAGGATTTATGTTTTTCCCATATCTGGTATGTGGTATTGCAGTAGGCTTCGTATTTAAATTCTTCTATACCAGAGGCTTCGTTCTTGATACCGTACTTCAGTGGTGCGGCTTTCAGCTGGATAATCTTCCTTACTGGCTGAAGGATACACGTATTAACAATATTTCAGTAGCTGCCACCTCTATCTGGAGATATATGGGACAGCAGATGGTACTGTTCATCGGTGCGATCATGTCTGTGGATTCTTCTCTTTATGAAGCAGCTGCGATTGACGGCGCAAACGGATGGGCGAAATTCCGTTATGTAATCCTTCCAAGCATTAAAACAATCGTTGTATTAAATATGATTCTTTCCATTACTGGTTCTCTGAGTGTATTCGAGCCACCTTATGTTATTACAGGCGGTAACTTTGGAACAGGAAGTTACTTTGTAATCATGAATAAACTGGCACATGAAAATCAG
This sequence comes from Blautia luti, assembly GCF_033096465.1. NCBI lineage: Bacteria > Bacillati > Bacillota > Clostridia > Lachnospirales > Lachnospiraceae > Blautia > Blautia luti. The sequence goes on from NZ_AP028156.1 coordinate 259,854, forward strand.
AAGGTTGGTCTTGCATCTGCAATGGCGATTGTATTACTGGTTCTGATCATGATTGCTACAGCTATCCAGAAATGGGTTGAAAGATACTTCTTCGGAGTTGGTGATCAGGAAGCGATCAGAACAGTCAGAAAGCGTGAGAAACGTCTGGCTATGGAAGCGAAAGGGGGCACACACTGATGACAGCAGCGAAATTAAAAAAAGGAATCCTGGTTGTGTTAAAGTATTTCACTTTGATCCTGGGTGCATTTGTGTCAATACTTCCGCTGGTTGTGTGTGTGATCACAGCGTTTAAAAGTCCGGAAGAGTATGCTTCCACCAATGTTATGACACTTCCCAAGAGCTGGACATATGTTGAAAACTTTATCCAGGCATGGAAACAGGCAAACATGGGTGTTGCTTTCAGAAACTCTTTTATCATCCTGGTATTTGTACTGGCCGGTTCTATCCTGACAGGCTCTATGATCGCATATGTACTGAGCCGTTTTAAATTCAAAGGAAACGGACTGATCAGAAATCTGTTCCTTTTTGCATCCCTGCTTCCAGGTATTGCCATGCAGGTATCTGTATATCAGATCATGTACACCATTGGATGGATCAACTTCCTTCCTGGATACATCATAATGATGTGCGGAACAGATATTATATCTATTTACATATTTATCCAGTTCTTTGAAAATATCTCCACTGCACTGGATGAATCAGCAATCATGGATGGATGTACCTACTTTGGTGTATTCTTCCGAATTTTATTCCCGCTGCTGAAACCGGCGATCATAACAGTTATGATCCTGAAGGGTGTTGGCGTATATAACGAATACTATAATGCGAACCTTTACCTGCAGGACAAAAACCATCTGGTTACAGTAGCTACTTCACTTTTTAAATTTACAGGACCGCTGGGAAATCAGTACAACTATATCTGCGCAGGCGTCATTATCACTATGCTTCCGGCTCTGATCGTGTTTATTCTCTGCCAGAAACAGATTTACAGTGGACTGACACAGGGTGCTGTAAAAGGCTGATATTACTATGAATACTAACAATAACTAACAGGAGGATTATTTAAATGAGCGAAGTAAAGATCATCGGATCAAACGTTCCTAATATGCCATGGCAGGACAGACCTGCTGACCAAAAAGATAAATCAGAAATCCCGGTATGGAGATACAGTGAAAATCCTATTATCGGACGTAATCCATCAGAAGGTGTTGCACGTATTTTTAACAGTGCAGTTATGCCATATGAAGGAGAATTCATTGGTGTGTTCCGTGGAGAACAGACAAACGGTATTCCATATATCTATCTTGGAAGAAGCAAGGATGCCATCCACTGGGATTTTGATAAAGAAAAAATTCCTTTCAAGGATGAAAACGGAAATGATTTTATGCCGAGATATGCATATGATCCAAGACTGGTAAAGGTAGAAGATACTTATTATATCATATGGTGTCAGGATTTCTATGGCGCAGCGATCGGTGTTGCAAAAACACAGGATTTCAAAACCTTTACAAGAATTGAAAATCCGTTCCTCCCATTTAACAGAAATGCAGTTCTTTTCCCGAGAAAGATCAATGATAAATTCATGATGCTTTCCCGCCCAAGTGACAGTGGACATACTCCATTTGGTGATATCTTTATCTCCGAAAGCCCGGATATGGAATACTGGGGTAAACACCGCCATGTAATGGGAAAAGGAAGCGAATGGTGGCAGAACGTAAAGATCGGTGGCGGTGCAGCTCCTATTGAAACTTCTGAAGGATGGCTCCTTTTCTATCACGGTGTAACAGGAACCTGCAATGGATACGTATACAGCATTGGTGGAGCAATCCTTGATATTGACAATCCATCTGTTGTGAAATACCGCTGCGATACGTTCCTCCTCACACCGGAAGAATGGTATGAAGAACGTGGATTTGTTCCAAATGTTACATTCCCATGCGCAACGATCCATGATGCGGAAAGCGGAAAGATTGCTATCTATTATGGATGTGCAGATACTTATGTAGGTCTTGCATTTACAAAGGTTGATGAGATTGTTTCCTATATTAAAGAACACAGTGTTGTGACAGAAGAAGATACTGAGATCGGAAAGAGATAATCAACCTACAATTATAGAACAGGATGAGACAGGGGCGTCGTGCCATGTGTGATGGCGTGAGCTCCTGTTTTGCCTTACCGGCTGGTCAGTAATATGGGAGATTATGAGATTATAGAAGACAGAGGGCAGGAAGAATGACAATTTCAGCAGATCATAAGAAATTGATTTACAGTGGAAGAATTGACTGGAGTAATCCGCTGGAACCGATTTTTGTATTTCCGTGTACATTTGTAAAAATGAAATTTACAGGAAACGTTTTGAAAGTTCATGTGAAGAACCGCAATGCTTATTGGAACAATTATCTGGGAGTGCTTCTGGATGGGGAGCAAAGTTCTGTTCTTCTTCCGAAAGACGGAGAAGCACTGCTGGATATTCCGGTAAAGGGATCAGAGAAAACGGAACATGAAGTGATGATTTTCAAGAGACAGGATTCCTGCCATGAACTTACTTTCCTGGGATTTGAGCTTGGCGAGGGAGCAGAAATCATGGATTCAGATCCATTGCCGGAAAGAAGAATCGAAGTGTATGGAGATTCTGTATCAGCAGGAGAGGTATCTGAGGCTGTGGACTACACGGGAAAAGAAGACCCGGAACATAATGGCGAATATTCCAACAGCTGGTATTCCTATGCATGGATGACTGCGAGAAGATTGAATGCGCAGATCCATGATATTGCTCAGGGGGGAATTGCTCTGAGGGATCATACAGGCTGGTTTTACGAGCCGGAAGCAATCGGAATGGAGACAGCCTGGAATAAAATACATTACAATCCACTGTTTGGGAATGCAACAGAGTGGGATTTCTCCAAATATACACCGCAGGTGGTAATTGTGGCAATCGGTCAGAATGATAATCATCCGGATGACTACATGAAAGAAGACTACAACAGTGAGAGATCAAAGCAATGGAGAGAGCATTATAAGGCATTTATAGAAGGGCTGAAGAAACAGTATCCGGAAGCCAAAATTGTCTGCTGTACAACCCTGCTCTGCCATGATGAGTCCTGGGACAGATCGATCGGGGAAGTGGTGAAAGAGCTGGATCATCCGGACATTACCCAGTGTCTTTTCACACGAAATGGAAAGGGTACTCCCGGCCATCTGCGTATCCCGGAGGCAGAGGAAATGTCTCAGGAGCTGGCTGATTATATAGAGAAACTGAATGTGAAGGGATGGGAGAAGTGATGGAAAAGATAAATCTTTCAAGACTGAAAAACTGTATGGCAAGAGCGCAGAGGGGCGAAGAACTGACCATTGGTTTCCTGGGAGGTTCCATTACCCAGGGAAGCCTTGCCACTGAGCATGAGAATACATATGCCTACAGAGTGTTTACCTGGTGGAAGGAAACCTTTCCAAATGGGAAATTTCACTATGTAAATGGCGGGATCGGAGGAACAACTTCTCATTATGGAGTTTCCAGAGCTGTTACGGATGTGCTGATGTATCAGCCGGATTTCGTAGTGGTGGATTTCAGTGTGAATGACGAACCGGATAAATTTTTCCAGGAAACCTATGAAGGTGTCATACGTAAACTTCTTCAGTGGAAATCAGAACCTGCAGTGGTAATCCTGAACAATGTATTTTATGACACAGGAAAAACGGCTCAGGATTTTCACAATGCAGTGGGTAACTGGTATCAGGTTCCTCATGTCAGCATTAAAGATACCCTGTATCAGGAAATGCAGCAGGGAAAATATACAAGAGAAGAGCTGACACCGGACGGTCTTCATCCAAATGATAAAGGCCATAAACTGGTGGCAGAGAAAATCATTGCATTCCTGGAAGAGGTTCGAAGTCATGTGGCAGAACCGGAAGATGATCTGACGCTCCCGGAACCAATGACTGAAAATGCATATGAAAATGCCAGACGACTGACAATCCGGGAAATTTCTCCGGAGCTCGCAGGATTCCGGGCAGATACAGAAGAGAAAACAGGACATCTGGATCACTTCAAAAACGGATGGATTGGAAAGAAGCCGGGAGATAAGGTTACTTTTGAGACAGAAGGCTCCTGTATTGCGGTACAGTACAGAAAAACCATTCATAAGCCTGCACTGCGCGCAAAGCTTGTGCTGGACGGGGACAGAGCCAATGAGGTACTTCTTGATGCAAATTTCGATGAAGACTGGGGTGACTGCCTGTATCTGGAACCAGTCCTTCACCATGGAGAAAACAAAACTCATAGGGTAGAAATTGAAATCCTGCCGGATAACAATAAAGATGCAACGCCATTTTACCTGATGTCTTTGATCGTGGCGTGAAATATCAGCTATAGCATTAGTAATGCTTGACCAGTCCACTATCCAGTGAGGGAATGAACACTTATAATTACCAAATAACAGACGAGGAAAACCGATTATGGGATTCAGAGAAGATTTTGCATGGGGAACTGCAACCAGTTCCTATCAGATAGAAGGTGCTGTAAAAGGCGAAGGAAAGGGAGAACATATCTGGGATGTTTATACAAAAGAACCGGGACACGTGTTTGAAGATCATACAGGAGAAACTGCCTGTGATCATTATCACAGATATCCGGAAGATGTAAAAATGATGTGATCTCGCTGGATGGAAAAGTCCACGATCCAAACAGAATTGATTTTCTGGCACGTTACCTTCATGAGCTGAAGAGAGCGGCTTCGGAGATTGATCTGCGAGGATATTTCCAGTGGTCATTGATGGATAATTTTGAATGGTCAGAAGGATATGCTCAGCGTTTCGGGCTTGTGTATGTGGATTTCAGAAATCAGCAGAGGATTCTGCATACTGGTATAGAGATGTGATCCGGGAGAATGGCAATAATCTGTAAATGGTTTCCGGAAATGCTCGGCAGTATCTCTGAACTTTCAGGCGGAAAGGTGATGCAATGAAGAAAACAGCACTTGATGACGATGCTTATCTTTATCAGAAAAGAGAAGAAAAGACAGAAAAAGAAAAATGGTCAGAAATGAATCGACATCAGAGAATGCAGTATTTTCTGGATTACTATCTGGTGAAGCTGCTGGTTTTTACAGGAATTATCCTGGCAGTTGTTCTGTTTGTATGGAATTTTATAAGTAAGTCAAAAGAAGACACAGTACTCTATGTGGCTGTGGTTGATGAAGCCTTACAGACAGAAGGAACTGAGAAACTGAAAAAAGAGCTTACAGAATATCTGGGCGCAGATGGAAAATATCGGAAAATAATAATCGATGACAGCTTTTATTTGGATGATGGAGGCCTTGAGAAGCTGGAAGTGTATCTTTATAATAAGCAGATTGATGTGGTCATAGCGGATGAAGCTGTGTACAAAGAATTGGCAGGTTATGGCTTTTTTCAGGATATCAGTACTGTTCCCGGTGTTTCTTCAAAATATGCAGATCTGTATGTGAAAGCAGCCGGATATAAAGATGAAGATACAGATAAAGACACAGATTCTTTTGAGGATCATTCAACCGCAAAAGGTGAGGAACTTCCTTATGGAGTGGACGTTTCCGCAAGCAGGATCAGTGATATTAAAACAAAGATCCAGACGCCTGTACTGTCAATAGCGCAGGGAACTGAGAATATGGAAAATGCAGTGAAATTGCTGGACTTTATTTACAAACAGAGATAGAATAAAGATAAAAAGCATCCGTAAAAATAATTTAACCAAATCAGGGAAGTCCCCTGCTGAGGTTGCAAAAAGCAATAAGCAGTGGGTGGGGACTTGTTTGTATCAGGAGGAAGAAAATGGGTACATTTGCAAAGGAAATTGAGGAAGAATTAAAGCAGAAGCTAATCCCTTTCTGGGAGAATCTGAGGGATGAAGAGAATGGTGGATATTATGGCTATATGGGTTATGACCTTAAGGTACAGAAGGATTATGAAAAGGGATGTATCTTAAACAGCAGAATCCTGTGGTTCTTTGCCAATGCCTATATGACACTTGGAGAGGAGAAGCTGAAAGAGGATGCAGATCATGCGTATACATTTCTGAAAGAGAAATGTCTGGACAGAGAATATGGTGGCATGTTCTGGTCAGTCGCTTATGACGGAAAACCGGCAGATACAACTAAGCATACATATAATCAGGCTTTTGCAATCTATGCTCTTTCTTCCTATTATGATGCCACCGGTAATGAAGAAGCCCTGGAGATCGCCAGAGGACTTCAGAAGGTAATCGAGGAGAAATGTACGGATGAGTACGGATATCTGGAAGCGTTCAACCGTAAATTTGAACCGGAAGAAAATGACAAACTTTCTGAGAACGGAGTCATTGCAGAGAAGACCATGAATACACTTCTTCATGTATTCGAAGCATATACCGAATTCTATCGTGTGACAAAGGACGAAAAGACCGGTGACAGGCTGCGTTTTATGATGGATATTTTCGCAGACAAGGTTTATAATAAGGAACTTGGAAGACAGGAAGTTTTCTTTGACAAGACATGGAACAGTCTGATTGATCTGTATTCTTACGGTCATGATATTGAGACTTCCTGGCTGATGGACAGAGGCCTTGAAGTGCTGGGTGATGAGAAATACACAGCGAAGATCGCACCGATCACAGCCGAGATCGTAGAGAACATTTATCAGAGGGCCTATAATGATCATTCCCTGATGAACGAATGTGAAAAGGGTGTGAATGATACAAAGAGAGTCTGGTGGGTACAGGCTGAGACAGTGGTAGGTTTCCTGAACGGATACCAGAGAAATCCGGAGAAGAAAGAATACCTGCAGGCTGCCGAAGATGTATGGAACTATATCAAAACATATCTGGTGGATCCAAGAGAAGGCTCTGAGTGGTTCTGGTATGTAAATGCAGACCACACACCAGCAGAGGAACCGATCGTAGAACCGTGGAAATGCCCATATCACAATGGACGTATGTGTATGGAAGTTATAAGGAGGATGAAAGATGCTGAATAAACAGTATTACGTTGAAAAAGCGAAAGTAGAGAAACTGATCGCAAGAAAAAATCAGAAGACAGATTTTTACAATGGAATTTATGACCGCTATGAGTATCCGGTACTGACAAGAGAATTTGCGCCGGTTGAGTGGAGATATGACCTGAATCCGAAGACAAACCCCAATTTCCAGGAACGCCTTGGAATCAACGCAGTGATGAACTCCGGTGCTATTGAACTGAATGGAAAATATTATCTGGTTGTCCGTGTAGAAGGAAATGACCGTAAATCTTTCTTTGCAGTAGCAGAGAGCGACACAGGAATCGACGGATTCCATTTCTGGGATTACCCGGTACAGCTTCCGGATACCTGCCCGGAGGAAACAAACGTATATGATATGCGTCTGACCAAACACGAAGATGGATGGATCTATGGTGTATTCTGCTCTGAGAGCAAGGATAAAACAAATCCTGATCTGTCTGCAGCAGTTGCAGAAGCAGGTATCGTAAGAACAAAAGACCTCAAGACATGGGAGCGTCTTGATAACCTGAAAACACTTCATTCCCCACAGCAGAGAAATGTAGTGCTTCATCCGGAATTCGTAGACGGCAAATATGCATTCTACACACGCCCGATGGATGGTTTCATTGAAACAGGAAGCGGCGGCGGAATCGGATTTGGTCTCTGCGACGATATCGAACATGCAGTAATTGATGAGGAAAAAATCATCAGCAGAAGAATTTACCATACATTGACAGAGTCAAAGAACGGTGCAGGTGCAGTGCCGATCAGAGGTAAGAAATGCTGGATCAATATTGCTCACGGTGTAAGAAATACAGCAGCAGGACTTCGTTATGTTCTCTATGTATTTGGAACTGACTTAAATGATCCGTCCAAAGTGATCGCTGAGCCATCCGGTGTATTCCTTGTTCCGCTTGGAAAAGAAAGAGTCGGAGATGTTTCCAACGTAGTATTCACAAACGGTGCCATCGCAAAAGATAACGGAGATGTTTACATCTATTACGCATCCTGCGATACAAGAATGCATGTGGCAACTACAACTATTGATAAACTGGAAGACTATCTGTTCCACACACCAAGAGATCCACATCGTTCTCCGGACTGCGTAAAACAGCGCTGTGAACTGATCATGAACAATACTTATCAGCGCTGGTGCGAGGATGAGTACTTTGACGCAGACACAAGAGCTGAGTTAAAAGCAATCGCAGATGATCCTCAGGAGATCAAAGAGAGATTTTACAAAGATCTGGAATTCGGTACAGGCGGACTGAGAGGAATCCTCGGTGCCGGTACCAACCGTATGAACATTTATACAGTAAGAAAAGCAACTCAGGGACTTGCAAACTTTATCATTAAAGAGAACGCACAGGCAAAGGGTGTTGCCATTGCATTTGACTCCAGACATATGTCACCGGAATTTGCAAAAGAGACAGCTCTCTGCATGGCAGCAAACGGAATCAAGGCTTACATTTTCCCATCCCTGCGTCCGACTCCAATGCTTTCTTTCGCACTTCGTGAGTTAGGCTGCACAGCTGGTGTGGTAGTAACTGCAAGCCACAATCCGCCACAGTACAACGGATACAAAGTTTACTGGGAGGACGGCGCACAGATCACAGCTCCTAAGGACAAACAGATCATCACAGAAGTTCAGGCGATCACAGATTTCGCTCAGGTGAAGACGATGTCCGAGGAAGATGCAAAGGCAGCAGGTCTTTACGAAGTGATCGGTGAAGAGATCGATGATAAATATATGGAAGCTCTTAAGAAACTGGTTCTCCGCCCGGAAGCCATCAAAGAGCAGGCAGACAAGCTGAAGATCGTTTATACACCTCTTCACGGAACAGGAAACATTCCGGTAAGACGTGTACTGAAAGAACTTGGATTTAACAATGTTTATGTAGTAAAAGAGCAGGAACTTCCTGACGGAGATTTCCCGACAGTAAGCTATCCGAACCCGGAAGATAAGAACGCATTTACACTGGCCCTGAAACTTGCAGCAGAAGTGGACGCAGATATCGTTCTGGCTACTGACCCGGATGCAGACAGACTTGGAATCTATGCAAAGAATGAGAAGACCGGTGAGTACGAAAGCTTCACAGGAAATATGTCCGGAATGCTGATCCTGGAATACCTTCTTTCCCAGAGAAAAGAACTTGGCATGCTTCCGGAAAACGGTGCAGTTGTAACAACTATCGTTTCCGGAAAAATGGCAAGAGCCATTGCAAAAGAATATAATGTAGAGCTGATCGAAACTCTGACAGGATTCAAATATATCGGAGAGCAGATCAAATTCTTTGAGCAGAATCATGACCATGAATTCCTCTTCGGATATGAAGAAAGCTATGGCTGCCTGGAAGGTACCCATGCAAGAGATAAAGATGCAGTTGTAGCTGTTATGGCTCTCTGTGAGGCAGCAGCTTATTACAAATCAAAAGGAATCACACTCTGCGAGCAGATGCAGAATCTGTACCAGAAATATGGCTTCTACAAAGAAAGCCTCTTCTTCCAGACATTCCAGGGAATGGAAGGAAAAGCAAAGATCGACGGTCTGATGGATGCACTGAGAAACGAGCCTCCGAAACAGGTTGGTCCATTTAAAGTAACTGCACTGGAAGATTATAAGAAGAGCATTCGCACAGATATCGCAACAGGCGAAACTTCTGCACTGACATTACCGGAATCTAATGTACTGTACTTTGAATTGGAAGACGGCGCATGGTTCTGCGTAAGACCATCCGGAACAGAGCCGAAGATCAAATACTATGCAGGTGTGAAGGGCGCAGATGCACAGGATGCAACAGACAAACTGGAAGCATTATCCAAAGCTGTTGTAGAACTGTAGGATTTGACGGAAACCGTTATACATAGTATGATGGGAGCTGGTTGCAAATGTGTTTCGGCACAATTGAAAAGTAAAAGCAAAAATATATAGCAAGGGCACGGCTGGAGCATTTTCCGGTCGTGCCTGAAAGAGTAAATGGAGGAATTTTACAAATGGCAATTTTAAAATTAAAACCAAGTTGCAAAGACTATCTCTGGGGCGGCACAAGATTAAGAACAGAATTTGGGATTGAGTACGATAAAGATCCTCTGGCTGAATCATGGGAACTTTCCTGCCATCCAGACGGACCAAGCTATATCGTAAACGGAGAATATGCAGGTAAAACTCTCCAGGAATATATTGATGCCAAGGGCAAAGAGATCCTGGGTACAGACTGCCAGTCCTTCGAGCAGTTCCCGGTTCTGATCAAATTTATCGATGCAAAGAAGGATCTGTCCATTCAGGTACATCCGGATAATACTTATGCCCTGAAGAATGAAGGCCAGTATGGTAAAACAGAGATGTGGTATGTAATGGATGCAGAAGAGGGAGCAAGTCTGCTCTACGGCTTTAACAGAGAAGTTTCTGAGGAAGAATTCGAAGAGCGTATCCACAACCATACTCTTCTGGAAGTCCTGAATAAAGTGATGATCCATAAAGGTGATGTTCTTTTCATCGATCCGGGTACTATCCATGCCATCGGTGCAGGAAGCCTGATCGCTGAAATCCAGCAGAACTCCAATGTTACATACCGTGTTTACGACTATGGTCGTAAAGGTCAGGATGGAAAAGAGAGAGAGCTTCATGTAGACAAAGCCCTTCAGGTAACCAAACGTGAACCGGCAGCTACAGACAGAGACTTCGGACCACACGTTGCATCCTGTGAATATTTCACAGTAGATAAAGTGATTCTGGACGGTCTGAGAAGAAAGAAACTTACAGGGGAAGCAGATGAGACTTCTTTCGTAAGTGTACTGGTAATGAGCGGAGCAGGTAAGGTTACTGCAGGCGGCGAAACATTAGAAGTTAAGAAAGGTGACAGCATCTTTATCACAGCCGGTTCCGGCGAATATGAGCTGGAAGGCGATATGGAGGCACTGCTTACCACTGTATAAATAAGCGTACTTCTTAAAAAATTATTGAAGAAAAAGTTTTTACAGAAAGCCTGTGAAGCCTGTAAAAACTTTTTCTTTTTTTGCTTATCAGACAGGTGACGCAGACCGGATTATTTTGTATTTTTAAAAAAACATATAAATATATGAAGGAAAACAGCAGGATTTCCGCAGAAACAGCCTTGCAATTTGTGATGAATACGTTATAATAAAAAAACGTAACGAACCTGGATTGGTTAGACCAATATAAAGGAGTTGAATATTTGAAAAATAAAAAAGAACGAGACTGGAAGTTTATTATCGGTATGATTGTTCTGCTCGCCATTTTTGCTGTAATGGGAGGTGCTTTCTGGAATATGGTAGGAAAGCAGGCACAGATGGTCAGGGAGGAAGAGCAGAAAGAGGAAGCAAATGCTATTTCTGCAATCTATATCGAGACAGGAGAATTTCTGAAGACCGGAGTTTTTGTGGATCTGAACAATGGAACTATTTTCAGCGCAGACATACCGGCAGAGGGCATTTACAATAAAAAAGGAAAATTAATTTCCGATGATGTATTGGAAAATGGGGATGAAGTAAAAATATACGGCGACGGGATCATGCTGGAATCTTTTCCGGGACAATATCCGGGTGTAACGAAGATCCAGAGAACAGGGCGGGCATCTCTTGAGGAAACCCAGGAGTATGAAGACCTGGTGAATGGAATGATGAAACCTGCAGCCGTTCAGTAAGAATTAGAGGAGACTGAAAATGAAATACGTAAGACAATTCTGGATCATTTTACTGATATCCGCAATGGGAGAGACACTGCACGTCCTGATCCCGCTTCCTGTACCTGCAAGTGTGTATGGACTGGTGATCATGCTGATCGCACTGGGAACACACATTATCAAGCTGGAACAGGTCAAAGAAGCAGCTGAATTTCTCATAGAGATCATGCCGGTTATGTTTATCCCGGCAGGAGTAGGATTACTGACAGCATGGAGCGTACTGAAACCGGTATGTGTGCCGATCATTCTGATCACCGTGATCACTACAGTTGTGGTTATGATTGTAACAGGTCGTGTCACTCAGACGGTTATTCGTATGGACAGAAAGAAAGGACAGAAGAAATCATGACACAATTTATGAGCAATTCCATATTCTTTGGTGCAGCGATCAGCCTGATTGCATATGAAGCAGGACTTTTTTTGAAGAGAAAATTTAAGATGGCGATCTTTAACCCACTTCTGATCGCGATCATCGCAGTAATGGCAGTTCTCTCTTTATTACACATAGATTATGACACTTATAACCAGAGCGGCCAGTATATCAGCTATCTGCTCACCCCTGCGACTGTCTGCCTGGCAGTTCCGCTGTATCAGCAGATAGAACTTCTGAAAAAGAATCTCAAAGCAGTGGTGATCGGAATTGTTTCCGGCGTACTTGCAAGTATGGTCAGTGTATTGCTGTTTGCCAAACTGTTCCGGCTGAGTCATGAGCAGTATGTCACACTTCTTCCCAAGTCCATCACGACAGCTATCGGAATGGGTGTCTCTGAAGAACTTGGTGGTATCGTAACGATCACAGTTGCAGTTATCATCATCACCGGAGTTCTGGGAAATATGATCGCAGAAACCGTGATCAAACTGGCACACATCGAAGAGCCTATCGCCAAAGGTCTCGCACTTGGAACTTCCGCCCATGCCATCGGCACAGCGAAGGCAATGGAACTGGGGGAAGTCGAAGGCGCTATGAGCAGCCTTGCTATTGCAGTTGCCGGTCTGCTGACCGTTGTCAGTGCATCTGTGTTTGCACAGTTTATGTAGGGAAAAACAGAACAGGAAATAAAAAAGGTCTGCTGTACGGCAGGCTTTTTTTATTTCCATAAAAAGATCCTAAAAAACAAAACAAATGTTCGAAAAACTCTTCCATTTTCAAATAAGGTGTGGTATTATAAATCAAAAGCGAATACATGTTCGGAAAATATGTTCGGAATATATGTTTGATATGAAGAATACGAGGAGGAAAAAGAAATGACAAATACAGCAGGTACCACACAGGAAATGAGAAGAAAAAGAGAGAACCATAAACTTTCCAGAACAATGGCAGCAGTGATAGGTCTGATCGTTACTCTGGAGGTAATGGTTGCAGGGGGAATGATCTTTAATGTGGATTTTCATTCCACAGACCTTATTGCCCTGATTTTCGGATTTATGGTGCTGTATGCAGGGGTTGTGGCTGTGCTTACAGATAATTAAATTATGAGTTACACCCATATACCTATTAGACAAAAAGCACTTCGAATGGTATGATATAAACATATATCATAATGGGTATGAAGAATACCAAAAAGGGGTAAATATGACTGTAAAATCAAGCCTTTTGGAGATGCTGGAGAAGAATAAAGGGGAAGTACTCTCGGGTGAAAGGATTGCCGGTACGCTGGGCTGCACTAGGGCAGCAGTGTGGAAAGCAGTGAAATCACTCCGGGAAGAAGGATATCATATTGAGGCAGGTCCGAATAAAGGATATATGCTTGCGAAGGATACAAACCGTTTGTCTCAGGAAGGAATCCGCCTGTTTCTGGATGATCCTGATGTGAGGATAGACATTTATGACGAACTGGAGTCCACAAATCAGACAGCCAAGAAAGAAGCGATGATGGGAGAAGCAGGACATGGCGCATTTGTAATTGCCAGAAGCCAGACAGCAGGCAGGGGCAGAAGGGGACGGGAATTTTATTCCCCGGCAGATGCGGGACTTTATATGAGCGTGATCCTGAAGCCTCAGGGAACCATACATGACAGCCTGTTGATCACTACAGCTGCAGCAGTGGCTGTGTACAGGGCAGTTGAACAGATCTGTGGGATCCGGCTGGATATCAAATGGGTAAACGACCTGTTTTATCAGGGAAGGAAAGTCTGTGGAATCCTTACAGAGGCTGTTACAGACTTTGAGAGCGGAGATATAGAATTTGTGGTAGTAGGTATGGGACTGAATATCTGTCTGGAACCGGAGCTGCTACCGGAATCATTGAAGGAAGTTGCCGGCGCGCTTTATCAGGATCAGGAGGAAGCAGAGCAGACAGACCGGAACAGACTTGCCGCAATGATCGTAAATGAACTGAGAAAAGAAACGAAAGATCTGAAACTGTCCCCGGATTATGTGGCACACAATATGATCCTCGGACACCAGATTACAATTACAGATGGAACTTCTGTCCGAAAGGCAGAAGCACTGGAAATCTGCCCGGATGGACGCCTGAAAGTAAGAGAAGAGAACGGAGAAGAGACGATATTTTCTTTCGGGGAGGTTTCGGTGGCGCTGTGATTTTGCGTAGCAATTAATCATGTGTAACGTAAAAACGAGATTCAGACATATAAAATCTGAATCTCGTTTGCTTTTCAGGATTCGGCTGGGGATGTGCTGTCATCTTCTGTCATAACTGCAGGAGATGTTTTCGGTAATGAATCTGATGAGGAGTCTGATAAGGTTTCATCTGTACCATCCGTAGTAATGTCTTCCGGGTGAATATCCGGTTCATTGGAAGGTGCAACAGGAGTGTTTTGCTGGTATGGACGATAGGGCGTCCAGTAATGCTCCTCTTTGTTGTTGTTTAACGGTTCATTCTCCAGTTCATCTTTCTTGCGTGTAAGAATATAGATTCCTGCAAGGATGATCATCACTGCGATCACCAGCTGAGGCAGATGATATGCGAAGCTTCCAAGAATGTCAGCCAGATAATCAGGCAGGATTATATAGAAGAAATCCACGATGTTATTCCACAGGATAGAAGCTCCGAATATGATCAGAACAATTGCTGTCAGTTTCCTGTGCTCACCGATCAGGGCATGGAAATCTTCAGCCAGCTGATCAATATGGAAAATATAAGAATCTTCTATGGAATAAAATTCTTCTTCAGAGAGAGATTTCAGGTTGTGTACATTAAAGAAACTGTAGAACCAGATGATCGGGATCAGGAAGATAAGCCAATCCATTCCGGTACATGATCCCACAGCAAATACACCCCAGAACATCAGCATGATACTGAGTCCTTGTTTTTTAAACCCCATATACATTTCTCCTGCGCCCGGGATCAGGGAGAAGATAAAAAGCCAGAATCCACGTTTTTGTTTTTGCATACTTTATTTGCCTCCATTCATTATTTTACTGGAAAAATCACTGATATACTGAACCAGAGAACTGGTACCATCACAGATGCTCTGATTAATACCTCTGGAAAAATCATAAAGCTGGCTGCTGTGTTCCTGTACCGTACGTTCACTCTGAACAGAAGAGCAATTTGATCTTAACTCTGAGAAGTCGATATCCGGAATACTGAACAGAAGAAGCAGTGCAGCAGCAACGCCCGCAGCAGTCTGCAGACCATATCGCAGAAACTGAACTTTACGTGAGACTTTATTTGCAGCCCGTGCAAACTGAACCTCGCTGGATATGGCTTTATCCATAATTTGTTCTGCCAGATAAGAAGGGGC
Source organism: Blautia luti (assembly GCF_033096465.1). Taxonomy (NCBI): domain Bacteria; kingdom Bacillati; phylum Bacillota; class Clostridia; order Lachnospirales; family Lachnospiraceae; genus Blautia; species Blautia luti. The sequence goes on from NZ_AP028156.1 coordinate 275,249, forward strand.
AGTAACCGGACTGTGGTTTTCCTGTTCTATCATCTGGTCAAGACATGAATCGCAGTGATCCAGATGCGACAGAAATTCAATGAGTTCCTGCTCGTTCATAGTACCGTTGTCAAATTCTATTAAATCATTCTTATCGATATGCATCTAATCACTCCTTTCAAGCATTTTTTTCAGCATAGCCCTTGCACGATAGAGCTGTGTCTGGATTGTTTTCGGATTTTTGCCGGTCCGTTGTGCAATTTCCACTACAGATAGTTCCTGACAGAAATGAGCATAAGCGACTTCCTTATAAGGGCTCTTCAGCTGCATACACAATGCTTTTACCCGGGCATTGGAATCTGTCAGCATATATTCGTCTTCGGGAGAAGACTGTTGATCAGGAATCTGGGAAAAGTATGTATCTTCTGTGGGAATACTGCGGCGCCCGGCGGCTTTCAGATAGTCCAGACATTTCCGGACAGCGATCTTACTTAGCCAGGCTTTTTCATAAGTGCCATCAAAACGGGACAGGTTTTTGTAGGCAGACAGAAATACTTCCTGAGTGAGATCCTCGGCATCAAATGGATTACCGACGGACTTCAGGCAGATCGAATATATTAAGTTCTGGTATTGCGTAATTAGATATTCCAGATATTGCTTTTCTGTGATCATTACTGTCTCCTTTGTCCCCGTTCATTTAATTATAACGCAGAAGGAGTATGGAAATCTTCAATATTTTAAAATTTTTCGTCTGGATCCGAAATCATGCTGGGGTTGCGGCAGAACGGGAATTGTTCTATACTTGTAGGCAGTAAACAATCAGAGAAACTGACTAAAGGAGAGACAGACAATGACAGAGACAAGACGCTTATATTATGAAGATGTATATAAAAAAGAATTCACTGCAACTGTAGTAGAATGCAGAGAGAGAAAAAAAGGCTACGAAGTAATCCTGGATGAGAGTGCTTTTTATCCGGAGGGCGGTGGTCAGCCCAGTGACGTGGGAATTCTGGGGGATGCGAAGGTGACAGAGGTTCATGAGAAGGATGGAGAATTACTTCATTATATAGACAAAGCACTGGAAGTTGGAGCTAAGGTTGAAGGAAAGATTGACTGGGCGCATCGTTTTGATCTGATGCAGCAGCATTCTGGGGAGCATATGGTCAGCGGTATTATTCATGCGAAGTATGGTTATGACAATGTAGGTTTCCATATGGGAAGTGATGTGATCACTGTGGACTTAAATGGTATGCTGGATGAAGCTCAGCTGGCAGAGATTGAGCAGGAAGTGAATGAGAGAGTCTGGGAAGATAAAGAAGTACAGATCACTTATCCGACTGCTGAAGAATTAAAGACTCTGGATTACAGAAGCAAGAAGGAACTGACCGGACAGGTTCGTATCGTGACTTTCCCGGGAGTGGATGTATGTGCCTGCTGTGGTACTCATGTAACTCATACAGGCGAGATCGGAATGGTGAAACTTCTCTCTGTAGTGAAGTTCCGTGATGGTATCCGTATGGAGATGATCTGCGGTAAACGTGTTCTGGATTATCTGAATATGGTGAATGAACAGAACCATCAGATTTCAGTAAAGCTCTCTGCGAAGATGGAAAAAACAGCAGATGCAGTACAGCGTCTGCAGGATGAGAACTTCCGCCTGAAAGGTCAGGTTGCACGTATGGAAGAAGAGATGTTTCAGGCAGAGGCGAAGAAATGGGAAGGTGTAGGAAGTGTCCTGATCTTCAAAGAAGGCCTGGAAGCAGATTCTGTACGGAAACTTGCAGATGCGGTGATGAATACCTGTGAAGGATGCTGTGCGGTATTTTCCAGAAATGAAGATGGAAGTTATAAATATGCGATGGGTGAGATTGACGGAGATCTTCGTCAGTATACAAAAGAGATGAACGCCGCATTAAACGGCAGAGGCGGCGGAAAGCCGTTCTTCGTACAGGGATCTGTGCAGGCGACAGAAACAGAAATCAGTAATTTCTTTGAGAAATAATAAGATGGCTGGTTTATTGTTTTAAGTAATATTTCGCAGGATGATATTACTGTGCGGGAAGTAAACTGCAAAAAATTAAAGCAGAGGTTACGGGGAATGTTTGGAGAATGTCATGCACATATTATTATGGACGGCGTGAATTATCGCCATGCTGTTGATTTACATAAGAATGGACCAGATGAAGGTGCGATAAGAGAACATTTGAAAGCTTATCAGGACAGAGGGATCACCTTTGTCCGCGATGGAGGGGATGCCCTAGGAGTTTCCCTGAGAACGAAGCAGATTGCACCGGAATATGGGATTGATTATCGGACGCCTGTATTTGCCATTCATAAAGAAGGCCATTACGGTTCTATTGTTGGAAAAAGTTTTTCTAATATGAAGGAATTTCATCTGTGTGTACTGAAGGCGAAAGATAAAGGAGCGGATTTCATAAAGATCATGACTACAGGCCTGCTGGATTTTAATGATCACGGTACAGTGACAGGAATGCCTCTTTCGGCAGAAGAAGTAAAGGAGATGATCCATATTGCTCATGAAGAAGGAATGGCGGTCATGTCTCATACCAATGGATGTTATGGAGTGAAAGCAGCAGTGAGCGCCGGGGTGGACAGTCTGGAGCATGGAAACTATATGGATGAAGAATGTCTGGACATGCTGGCAGAGAATGATACAGTATGGGTTCCTACACTGGTGACCATTCGAAATCTTATGGGAGATGGCCGTTACGAAGACAGGGTGCTTCGCCCCATTATAGAAACAGCAGAGAAAAATGTGCGGAAGGCATTTGCCAGGGGAGTGAAAATTGCTCCCGGAAGCGATGCTGGTGCATACAGAGTTCTTCATGGAAAAGGAATTCAGGATGAGATAGAAGCTTTTGAAGAAATTCTGGGGAAAGAGAAAAAAGTGTATGACTGGCTTGCAGAAGGAGAGGCAGAAATCCGGAGAAAATTCAGCAGACGGTGATAAATTATGTCTTCTCTGATCGAGAAAAGTAACAACAGCCGGGTACAAATGAGGAATGTACCCGGCTGTCTGCATTTATGCGTCGTGTATCTGTACAGCAGTATAGATATTAGAAGACTTGGATCTGGATGGGTGAAAAATAATACGGACATAACTTCCGTATTCCAGTGCCTGATCCGCATAGTTTTCGGCACTTTCTACCCGGAAAGTATCTATGGCTCCATCGTCTGTCTGAAGGGTGATGGTATTGGCTGTATTTCCTGTGATGGTACCAGTGACAGTAAAGGAAAGGTGCTTGTCTGAAATGTTATCAGGATCCTCTCCTGTAACAGCCAGGATCTGAATTCCCTCCAGAGTATCTGTCTGGAAATCCCCTTTGTATGTAATATTTACATGAGAACCTGGGGCAATTCCCCCTTTGAACCATACCGAAACAGAGGACATATCCAGATTCAGGAGCGTATCCGTGCCGGCAGGGATGATCTGAAGGATGTTCAGGTTTACACCCTGGACAGTTGCCAGAAACTGCTGTTCTTTTTCGGTAATATCTTCATCAGATCCATCGTCAGGTTTCTGTGTTGGAACAGGTGTCGGGTCGAGAATCTTCAGTTTCTTCAGGTCGGAAATGCTCAGGACTTTAAGGTGACTGGCATTTACAGCTTGGGAAGTATCCTGAGAATTGTCGGGAAGAGTTCCTTTGTATTTTATATATACCCAGTCACCGGATTTGATGCCGTTCTGGTAATACTGCCTGGTTCCGGTAATAGGGTAGGTAGTGGTAATGCCTTTTTTATTTTTTATGGTAATGGTGTTGGGAGTCAGGGCCATGACTTTTCCACGGGTTGTGTGGTTTTTCAGTTTGTTTTTCTTATGGAATTCATCTACGACCTTGAGTGCCTTTACTGTACTGGTGTCTGTATTGGAGAGCTGTCCTTCATAGATCACGCTGATCTCATCGCCTGTGATCATACCGCCTTCACATTCCAGGGTGGCGTTTGACACATTGAAGACGTAGGAGACGTCCTGGGAAGTGAGGATCAGCTGGCTTCCGGTGAAATCCTGGAGTGTTCCGGAAATCTCATCCATATACACGCGGTCTTTGATTTCAGAGACAGTGTTATCTGACGGGACAGGAGTTTCCTGAACTGAAGTATCTCCTGTAGAGATAAATTGCTCCAGAACAGTTCCAAGGGTGCAGCCGCTTAAGCAGAAGCTCAGACTGGCGCAGATACAGACAGCAAATAATTTTTTCATAATAAAGACAGACCCTCCGACAATTTAATTCGTATCTTCGTTCCTGTCTGCGGGAGTAAAGGCATAAAGCTCTTTGTAATTTTCCCATTCATTCTCATCACGGACAGGAGCCGGTATCAGGCCTGTACATTCCGTACAGGCGTTGGTATCCAGGTAATTATCATAACATAAATGGTAGGGATTTTGGCAGTTATTTTTCGGTTTTTTGCTCATTTTTTGTCACCTCATTTTATCAGGTTTACTGCACACAGCATTCTTAATATGTGGAAAAGAGGTATGGAATATTCACAGAGATAAATCTGACAAGTAAATAACGCGAAATATATTGCAATTTCTATAAATTGTGCTATAATTTCACTAAATAAATAATAGCGAAGTAGGATTTTATGCGTCAAGTGTTCACAGGCTGGGGAGTCGCCGTGAAACGAAAAGCAGAAAAGCGTGCTGCTTACGATATAATTTCCGCACCCGTTGCTACATATGAGGACATCTCATAATGTGGAGGGATTATTATTTATGGTAACTACTCTATTTTTTTAAACACATTATGGAGGTGTTTTTATTATGCAGAAAAAACAAACATGGAACGTAAAAACATTGGTGTTTATGGCACTCCTTATTGCCATGCATCTGGTACTGACACGAGTATTGGTTATTGATCTTGGTGCATACCGTATTTCTGTAGGAAGTGTAACGACGATCCTGGCAGGTCTGTGGCTTGGCCCGGTAGCTGGTGGTGTCTGTGGATTTTGTGCGGATATTATCGGATGCTTCATGAAAGGTTATGCTGTAAATCCGTTTATCACAGTTGCAGCAATCCTCTGGGGTGTGCTTCCTGCCCTTGCAAAACCATTCTTTGCGAACAGAAAGAAAACAGGAAAGACAGTTGGTATCTGCGTATCTATCGTAGTAACTGCAGTTCTCAGTTCTCTGGTTCTTACAACAGCAGGACTCGTGATCATGCTTGGATATAACTTCTATGCGATCATGCCCGGAAGACTGGTACAGTTTGCAATTATGATCCCGGTTTATTGTGTATTAACATGTCTGTTGTATTTCAGCCCGCTGACAGCGATGGTTGCAGGAAATACATCACCAGCAGTGCTGAAAAACAAAACAGTATAATTGAGGCAGAGATAAAATACAGAATAAGACTTGAATATTAAAATGATATACAACATAGTTGGCGCGAACTATGTTAATGAATCAACTGATTCCCCGAAAAAGAAAAGTTAAAATCTATAAAAATTAAGAACTATCTGTAAAAGCAGAAAATGAAAATGCTTTACAGATAGTTCTTTTTTATTTCTCAGGTGGAAAATTTCCGTTCTCATCCGGCTGTACGCGGAACCAGTAAGTATAAAGCTGCTGGAATCCAAGTGATCTGTATAATGCCCGGGCATTGTCATTCCCTTCAACAACCTGAAGATAAGCATTCTGAGCTCCTTTTTTAATACCTTCTTTCAGAAGTCCGGTGCAGATCTGACGGGCATAGCCATGTTTGCGGTATTCTTCTTTAACATGGATGGCATAGATGCCAATATAATCTCTGTCCAGAATACCAAGTCCGGTTGCGATGATCTGGTTGTCCATGCGGATGGAAGCACAGATGGTTTCCTTGAGGATTGCCTGATACATGGATGGAACAACTTTCCGGTGGACAGGATTGGTGGTATTTTTTAAACGGAACAGGCTTTCAATCCATTCGGAGGGAATATTATCACAGAAGGTTACATCAGGATATGGGGCATCCAGCCGTGCGGCGTTCATGCTCATTGCCATGACATTGGTGGTATGTTGGACGGCATATCCGCGGTTTTCCAGAACATAATCAAAGTCAGGAGAAACAAGAGGGCTGATCTTAAATACAGCAGGAGTTCCCAGTCGTTTATATACACTTTCGCAGTATGGGATTTTTTCCCGCCAGGTGAGGGTGGAATTGCCGAACTGTTCCACACTGTTGGTTCTGTGCGTATAAAAATAGGAAAATCTCAGGATCCAGCCGTCATATAATTCCATCTTGTGAGATGGCCAGGCATTCAGAGACATATCTTCAATCTGTTTAATTGTAGTTTCCATAATATAAGGAAGACTCCTTTCCATAATAAGTCCACAGATATGAGTGTGGGCAGTGATTTATTATACAAAGTTCCGGGAAAATGCGCAATAGCTCATCTGTTCAGGAATTGTTATCTATGCTTTGAAGGAGAGGGAACAGTTTCTCGGCCAGAAGTTTATGTCCATACAAAGTAAGATGAATCCCGTCTGTTGTTATGGTATCGAAACCCGATTGAGTTGCTTCCTTATTAAAATAGTTATGCAAAGGCAGAAATGGAAGTCCGACTCTGACAGAGAGCTGTCGGATAATATCAGACATGGTATGGACATAGGGAATCCATGTCTCATATTCTTCCGGATGCGGAAAGATAAATGGTTCCATAAGGATTACCTGCCTGGCATCTGCAGTTATCAGGTTCAATAATTCATTATAATGAGTGGCAAACTCTCTCATCATCTGTTTTTTCTGAGAATTCGTCCGGTCTGTGTTCATTATCAGACCGATATCATTGATGCCGATCAGCAGAGTTATAACAGGAGAGCGATGTAAAGAAATACGGTGTTGACGGATATTTTCAAGGACTCTTGTCACAGTGAAGCCATCTATGCCATAGTTCCTGAAATGTATGGCGCCTGTTGATTTATCTGTTAACTGTACAGCGCTTGATGAGTGTCCGACAGTATCTCCGGATATGGAGAAGGAAGGAGTCTGATTACGGAACATTTCTGAGAGTATCTGTACATACCCATTTCCCAGAGGAAAATCTTCAAATAAATGATTGCAGTCTGTGATGCTGTCTCCGAGACAAATAACCTGCATAAAAAACCTCCTGTTTGGTATTACCAATATAAAGATTGGTAAGTATAAAGATATAAAATTTATATAAAAACTATATAAAATAATATCATCCACTTACAGTTCGGTCAATGAAAAATGCCTCTTTTTCGTGAAAATGCCTTGAGAAAATTGTGAAAATCTATTTTGCGATCAAAATACTTCGATGAAATGCACAAAAATAAAAACTATTTTTGTCAGAAATAGTCAAAATGATTGTTGACTTTTTAACGGATTTTAATATAATAATCTCAAAATCATGAATCGATGGAAAGCTTATGAAATATTTTACAGTCATAAGTTTCGGAATCCTGGCTGAGGCATCTGAGACGGACAGCATAAAAAGCCAGAATGTCTTCCGGAGATTTAAATAGAAAAAGGAGGGAAAAGAAACGGGTAATTTAGCAGACACGTTAATGGAAGAACTTCAATGTAAGACAGTTTTTACCATACCGGTGTTTGGAGGAATACCAGTTGCAGAGTCAGTAGCAGTGACATGGGTGATCATGGCAGTGCTTTTAATTTTGTCATTGGTGCTCGTAAGAAACCTGAGTGTGGAAAACCCTGGTAAGAAACAGATTTTGTTGGAAACCGGTGTCAGTTTTCTTCATGATTTCTTTAAGGATATCCTTGGAGAAGAGGGAAAAATGTATATTCCCTATCTGATGACAGTTGTCATTTACATTGGAATTGCAAACATTTTCGGTGTGTTTGGATTTGTACCGCCTACAAAGGATTTAAACTGTACGATCGGTCTTGCACTCACAAGTATTTTTCTGATCGAGTATGCAGGATTCCATAAGAAAGGTCTGAAAGGCTTTCTTAAAAGCTTCGCAGAGCCGGCACCGATCATGCTGCCGATTAATATTCTGGAGGTCGTTATTCGACCGACATCACTTTGTATGCGACTTTTTGGTAATGTATTAGGAAGCTATGTGGTTATGAAACTTCTTGAGTTTATATGCCCGGCAATTCTTCCTATCCCATTCAGCCTGTATTTTGATTTCTTTGACGGATTCATTCAGGCTTATGTATTTGTATTCTTAACTTCTTTATTTATCAAAGAAGCTATTGAATAAAAAAGATTACTGTTCATACAGGAATATGACATCTATATAAGATCTGAGACGCGGGACATAAGGGATAAGACAGCAGTTATGAACAGCACTTAAATGCTGTCCGGATATCCGGTGGGTCATAACGGTTATAAACAACCGTTGGTACAGACATCTGTTGCACAGGCATCAAATGATCTCATCGGAATATCGACAGGATAGCATATTGTGAAGAAAGATTTGTAATATTTAGTTTATTTCAGTTAAACAACAGGAGGAAAAAGTTATGTTAGTAGCTATTGGAGCAGGAATCGCAGTTTTAACAGGTATTGGCGCTGGTATCGGTATTGGTATGGCAACATCTAAAGCAGTAGAAGCAATCGCAAGACAGCCGGAAGCAGAGAGCAAGATCAGTAAATCCCTTCTTTTAGGATGTGCCCTTGCCGAGGCAACAGCTATTTACGGTTTCGTTATCGGTCTTCTGATCGTTATCATGCTTGGCTAATTGATGGATAAAGAATAAGTAGAAAGGCAGGTGGGACCGGTGATTGAAATTAATATCAACGTGGTCTTTACAATTATCAACCTGATTGTTCTTTATCTTTTAATGAAAAAGTTCTTATTTGGTCCGATCCTCAATGTGATGGAGCAGAGAAAAAACATGATCGACCAGCAGTTCGCAAGTGCCAAGGATACAGAAGAACAGGCATATGAACTGAAAGGCAAATATGAAGATGCACTGAAATCTGCGAAAGACGAATCCATGCGTATTGTAAACCAGGCAAAGGATGAGGCAAAAGTACAGGCTGAGCGTATTGTAAAAGATGCAAACACACAGGCTGGTGCAATGCTTGACAAAGCAAAGGCAGATATCAGGACAGAGCAGGAAAATGCTATGAAGGCTATGGAAAGCAGAGTAGCAGAGATTGCGCTGGATGCAGCCTCAAAGATCATGGGAGAGAAAAACAGCAGTCAGCAGGATTTGTCCCTTTATGACCAGTTTATAAAAGAGGCAGGTGATTCCAATGACGGAAACAAGCATTAATTATGCAAAAGCATTATATGAGCTTTCTGTCCCGGAAGAAGCTGTTTTGGAGACAGAAAAGATTTTCAAGAGTACCCCGCAGTTAAAGGGTGCTCTTGAGAATCCGCTGGTTTCTTTAAAAGAAAAAGAACATGTAATTGACAGGGTATTCCCACAGGAGATGAAAAATTTCCTGAAGGTGACCTGTAAATATCAGAAAATCAGCAGCATTTATGATATCCTGGAAGCATATGGCGATTACAGCCGCAAGCAGAAAGGTATCCTGAAAGCTGTTCTCACATATGTAACAAAACCGGAAGAAGCCCAGAAAGAGAAGATGGAAGATTTCCTTCGCAGGGAATTTGGAGCAAAGGAAGTAATCCTTACTCTCAGAGAAGACAAATCTTTGATCGGAGGCTTCATTCTTTCTGCCGGAGACAAAGAGTTCGACTGGAGTCTCCGCGGACGTTATAACAATTTAAGACAGAAATTGACACGGAGGTGAATAAAAGTTGGCTGCAATGAATCCAGATGAAATCATTTCGATTCTGAAAGAAGAAATTAAGAATTATGACGAAATCAGCAAGGACCAGGAAGTAGGAACAGTCATCTCCGTCGGAGATGGTATCGCCACGGTACATGGTATTGATCATGCTATGTATGGCGAGGTTGTAACCTTTGAGAATGGTCTGAAAGGTATGGTTCAGGATATCCGTGCAAACAGCATCGGATGTATCCTGTTCGGTAAAGATACAGGAATCAAAGAAGGAACAAAGGTAGCAAGAACCCAGAAGCAGGCAGGTGTGCCTGTAGGTGACGCTTTTATCGGAAGGATCGTAAACGCTCTGGGAGCGCCGATCGATGGTAAAGGTGAGATCAAGGCAGACGGGTATCGTCCGGTAGAGAATCCGGCACCTGGAATTATTGACAGAAAATCTGTAACAGTTCCTCTGGAAACAGGTATTCTTTCTATTGACTCCATGTTCCCCATCGGCCGTGGCCAGCGTGAGCTGATTATCGGTGACAGACAGACAGGTAAGACTTCCGTTGCACTGGATACCATTCTGAACCAGAAAGGTAAAGATGTAATCTGTATCTATGTTGCAATCGGACAGAAAGCTTCCACAGTAGCTAAGATCGTATCTACTCTGGAGAAACACGGTGCCATGGATTATACAACAGTATTCTCCTCCACAGCCAGTGACTGCGCACCGCTTCAGTATATTGTTCCTTATGCAGGTACTGCACTTGCTGAGTACTTTATGTATAAGGGAAAAGATGTATTAATGGTTTATGATGATTTATCCAAGCATGCGGTTGCATATCGTGCACTGTCACTGCTTCTGGAACGTTCACCGGGACGTGAGGCTTATCCTGGAGATGTATTCTATCTCCATTCCAGATTACTGGAGCGTTCCAGCCGTCTGAATGAAAAGGCCGGCGGTGGTTCTATCACTGCACTTCCTATCATTGAGACACAGGCAGGTGACCTTTCCGCATATATTCCTACAAACGTTATTTCCATCACAGATGGTCAGATCTTCCTGGAGAGTGATCTGTTTAACTCCGGTATGCGTCCGGCGGTTAACGTAGGTCTTTCCGTATCCCGAGTTGGTGGTGCTGCACAGGCAAAAGCCATGAAGAAAGCAGCAGGAAGTGTCCGTATCGATCTGGCACAGTATCGTGAGATGGAAATCTTTACACAGTTCAGTTCTGATCTGGACGAGGCTACAACTCAGCAGCTGAAATACGGAAGCGGACTTATGGAACTTCTGAAACAGCCGCTTTCAAGCCCATTAAGTCTTCATGAGCAGGTCATCACTCTTTGTGCGGCAACACACAAGGCAATGATGGATGTGGAAACTAAGAAGATGAAGAAGTATCAGAGAGATATGCTGGACTACTTTGACAGTGCTTATCCGGAAATCGGAAGAGAGATCGAGGAGAAGAGACAGCTTCCGGATGAACTGGCAGAAAAGATCGTGAAAGTGGCAGAAGAATTTGCAGATAAGAGCAGGTAGGTGTTGATATGGGCAGTACGAAAGAGATTCAGACTCGAATGAAAAGCATTCAGGACACCATGAAGATCACCAATGCCATGTATATGATTTCTTCATCCAAGATGCAGAAGGCCAAGAGAATCCTGTCCGATACAGAGCCGTATTACTATAATATGCAGGCAGCAATTTCCCGAATCCTGCGTCATATGCCGGATACAGAGCATCCTTTTTTCAGTATCCGTCATAAGATCGCAGAGGAAGACCGTAAGATCGGCTGTATCGTAGTTACCGGTGATAAAGGTATGGCAGGTGCCTATAACCATAATATCCAGAAAATGACAGAACAGTTTATGGCAGAGCATGAGCATTGCAAGCTCTATGTGCTGGGTATGGTAGGCCGTCAGTATTTCACGAAGAAACATATGGATATCGCAGAGAACTTTCCATATACAGTACAGAAACCGACCATGCACAGAGCGCGTCTGATCTCAGAGGAGATTACCAGAGCGTTCCTGGACAGAGAACTGGATGAAGTCCGTATTTTCTATACGGAGATGCAGAGTGCAGTTGCAATGGAGCCGGTGAATATGCAGCTTCTTCCATTGAAGAAAGCAGAGTTCCTGCCAAATCAGGCAATGCTTGCGGACATGCCGCAGGAGGAAATTGTGCTGTCACCATCAGCCGATGTACTTCTGAATACCATGATCCCCAATTACCTGACCGGTCTGATCTATGGATGTCTTGTAGAAGCGTATGCCAGTGAAAATAATGCCAGAATGATGGCAATGCAGTCCTCTACGGACAGTGCAAAGAAGATGCTCAGGGAGTTATCCATTGAGTATAACCGTGCGCGTCAGGCTGCCATCACACAGGAAATCACTGAGATTGTCAGCGGTGCAAAAGCACAAAAAAGGAAGTGACGACGATGAACAAAGGTAAAATTGTACAGGTTATGGGACCTGTTGTAGACGTTGTTTTTGAAGATGGAAATCTTCCTGAGATCAAGGACGCCCTTGAGGTAGAGAACAACGGTAAAAGATGTGTAATGGAAGTTTCCCATCATCTGGGAAACAATATGGTACGCTGCATTATGCTGAGTGCAAGCGAAGGCTTACAGCGTGACAGAGAAGTCATCGCCACAGGAAGCGGCATTAAGGTTCCTGTAGGTGATAAGACACTGGGACGTTTATTTAACGTACTTGGTGATACAGTAGATGACGGTCCTTCCCTTGAGGGAGAACAGAAATGGGTCATCCACAGAGATCCGCCGGATTTCGAACATCAGAAACCGGCTGTAGAAATCCTGGAAACAGGTATTAAGGTTATCGACCTTCTTGCACCATATGCCAAAGGTGGTAAGATCGGTCTGTTCGGTGGTGCCGGTGTTGGTAAGACAGTCCTTATTCAGGAGCTGATCCAGAATATCGCTACAGAGCATGGCGGATATTCCATTTTCACAGGTGTTGGAGAGCGTTCCCGTGAAGGTAACGACTTATGGTCAGAAATGAAAGAATCCGGTGTTCTGGAGAAAACAGCCCTGGTGTTCGGACAGATGAACGAGCCGCCGGGATCCCGTATGCGTGTTGCTGAAACCGGACTGACAATGGCAGAGTACTTCAGAGATGAGGAACACAGAGATGTGCTTCTTTTCATTGATAATATTTTCCGTTTCGTACAGGCTGGTTCCGAGGTTTCCGCCCTTCTTGGACGTATGCCTTCAGCCGTAGGTTATCAGCCAACACTGGCTACTGAGATGGGTGAACTTCAGGAACGTATCGCTTCTACTAAGGATGGTTCTGTAACATCTGTACAGGCTGTCTATGTACCTGCCGATGACCTGACTGACCCGGCTCCTGCAACTACATTCGCTCACCTGGATGCAACAACCGTTCTTTCCAGAAAGATCGTAGAACAGGGTATTTATCCGGCTGTTGACCCGCTGGAATCCACTTCCCGTATTCTGGAGCCGGATGTTGTAGGTGAAGAACATTATGAAGTAGCACGTAAAGTACAGGAAATCCTTCAGAAATATAAAGAACTTCAGGACATCATCGCTATTCTTGGTATGGAAGAGCTTTCTGAAGAGGATAAGAGTACTGTATTCCGTGCAAGAAAGATCCAGAAGTTCCTTTCCCAGCCATTCCATGTAGCTGAGAACTTCACAGGTATCAAGGGTAAATATGTTCCTCTGAAAGAAACCATCCGTGGATTCAAGGCAATCGTTGATGGTGAGATGGATCAGTATCCGGAAAATGCTTTCTTCAATGTTGGTACAATTGAGGATGTCATCGAGAAAGCAAAGACTGAGATGGGTCAGGAATAAGGAGCGGATTTTATGGCAGATACATTTGGTCTTGAGATTTATGCCAGTAATAAGCTGGCGTTTGCAGGACGTGCCAAAACTCTGACAATTCCGGCTGTTGACGGTGAGCAGGCTTTCTTGGCACAGCATGAGAATATTGTTGCTGCTATCATTCCAGGTGAAATGCGTTTCGAGGAAGCAGATGGCACAAAGCATGTTCTGGCTGTGAGCAGTGGGTTTGTGGAGATGATCAATAACCGTGTGAAGCTGTTCTGCCTGACAGCAGAGAGTCCTGAGGAGATCGATATCCGCAGAGCACAGGAAGCAAAGGAGAGAGCAGAAGAGCAGATGAGACAGAAGCAGAGTATTCAGGAATATCATATGAATCAGCTGGCTCTGTCCAGAGCTATGGCACGACTTAGGGTTACGAGTCATAAAGAGATTTAACGTTTTGATAAACGGTAGGAAAATCCCAGAGGGGACGCTTGAGCAGCGTCCCCTCTGGACACCCCCTTGCGCTTCTTTTTTAGGAGCGCGAGTTTTTTTATGTGGGAAGTTATTAACTTGGCGGATTCGCCAGGTTGGGTCAAAAAAGTCACCGCGTGTTCGCGGTGGCTTTTTTTCGGTAGTGGGGAGTTGGGGGATAAGTTACGTTTTGAAATACAGATAGATCAGATTTTGATATTGTCTATCTACATAGATTTCTTCAGGGTGTGGAAGTCCTTTATTGCCTGCCAGCCGATCTTGGTGATCTTTTTCAGGTTGATGGAGTTGGTTCCGGCTCGTCTGGGTTTGAAGGTGATGGGGAGGAAGGTTACTTTTTCTTTGTAGTATACGAAGTAGGTGGTGAACATGATGTTGGGGAGGTTGTAGTTTTTCGGGAGTCGACAGATGTATTTGTTTACCAGGTCTGTGCGCATCAGGCGGAAGGGGGCGTTGGCATCCGGGACTTTTACGTGGAAGATCATGCGAAGGAGGAAGCATACCGTATTTTCTACGAACTTTCGGGATTTTCCGTCACCACGGACTTCACGGTTTCCGATGATGGCATCGAAAGAGTTTCTTTTTTTCCAGAACTGTTCAAATTCTGCAGGGTTGGTCTGTCCGTCAGAGTCAGTCTGGAAAATGTAATCTGCGTGATTTTTGATGGCATAACGGTAGCCGTAGAGCACTGTGGAACCGTGTCCACCGTTGGGTTTATCCAGGGCGATAAGCAGTGGATGATCTTTCATCTGGGCTTTGATAAGCTGCAGAGTATTATCTTTACTGCCGTCGTTAATGATTACCAGGCGGGATTTGCCTTCTTTGTTGTTGCTTTCTACGATCGGGTACCAGTCCCGGATGGTCTGTTCTATATTTTCCGACTCATTATATGCCGGAATTACGATAAATAATGAAGACATAATGGAACTCCTTTTGTTGCTGTATATATTGTCTATCCAATAAGTTGCTTTTATTATACCGTACAGAACCAGAAACTGGCAATGGTTATAATGGCGGATTATTTGTCGAAATCAGTTCTGAAAATGAATGTTCTGTTCTGTAACAACCGGATAACGGATGAGCACATCAGCATCCAGATTCTCATGATGCATATTCACCGCGCTGATCTGGTGGTTTTCGTAAGTGGTGTAGTAGTAGATTCCCTTTGTGGCATTGCAGCAGGAAGTATAAAGGGTAATTTCATATTTACCGTCAGTTACTTCGCAGCATCCTCTCTGTTGGTCCACAGAACCCAGAATATGAAAGAACTGACTGATACTTTCGGATTCAGATTCGCCGGATCTGGAGTTCATTCTGGTAAAAGCTACTCTGGCGAAGCGGGAAGCGGAGGAAAGATCTCCGGGAAGTCCCAGGGCGCCCATGCCGCGGCTGTAGGAAGACAGGTCAAGACCAGGTGCGAAAGTGTTTTCAGGCTGGCGGGGAGACAGGGACATGTAGTTGTTGAGCTGGAACATCTGCTGTGGAAATGGGGGATTGTTGGTGAGAACACCCACAGGGTTGTCATAGATGTGCAGTCCGTCTTTCATGGATTCCACTGTAATGGAGCCGGAAGCATCTGCAATGATCCAGTGAAGCTGAGCGCAGGGGAAATACTCATTGAACGGAGTGTCTGTCAGGTTCATGCCGGATAATTTTTCCCTTGCTTCTGCCAGGCTGGCACACTGGGAAAGAATCCAGGGGATAAATTCGTACTGGGCTACATTTCCCAGGGAATCAGAAGGAGAAGCATAGGCTGCATTTCCTACGAAATTCAGTCCTGCCATTCCAAGTCCCTTTTCGTTGATGGCATCGTAATAAAGGGGATAATCCTCTGCCACATGAGCCATTCCGATGATTGCATAGTGATAATCCAGAGAATCTTTGGCATGACGGAAATGAAACGGATAGTTTCGTGGTGTGATGGTGATCTCGTCTCCATAGGTAAATTCATAATCCAGAGTTCTGCCGAAATAGAAATCCTGAGTTTTATAAGTTGCTGCTGTACACATATATCATACCTCCTGCGACAAAATAAAAATTTCATTGATATAATAGTTTTTGTTTTTTTTGTGAATATTATTACTGTTCACTTCGTGCCCAGTAACACGCTTTGCGATGCACAGAATTTATGCCTTAAGGCATAAATTCGCGCCGTATGTCTCGGGATTTTGGCATATACATGCCAAAACACCTCGCGGAATAGTGGCGTTTGAACAGTAACAGAATATTACCACAAAAGCTGCCAGATATGCAAATGTTGCTTCTTTTTGTACGGAAAAACTTATTGTCAGTGAATAATAAAAAATAAATATAAAAATTCAATTTACTGTAGCTATTTCTGGTCAATATGTATTATACTGAACACAGAAGAGGGGGAAAACTTTTATGGTCACAATAAAGGAAATTGCCAGACAGGCAGGGGTAAGTACAACGACGGTTTCCAATGTTCTGCATAAAAAGAATGCCAGAGTTTCCGCGGAAACCATAGAGAAGGTAGAAAGGCTGCTGGCAGAGAACAATTATATTCCAAGACTGGGACTGAATGCACTGACAAACAGGAGTTCCAGGATCATCTGTATCCTGATCACAACGCCGGAATTTGCCAGAGGATCTGCTTATGAGACACCGTTTTACGGGAATATGCTGGGACATCTGGAGCAGCTTCTCAGAGAAAGAGGATACTATATCATGATCTTTTCGGACAAAAATGTGGAGGAGATCGAGAAGATGACAGTTGGCTGGAATGTAGACGGGATCATTACGATCTCCATGCCGTACAGACACCTGCAGAAGATCGCAGGGTTGTCAGAAACACCTATCGTTTCCATAGACATGGATGAAATGCCGGAGGGAAATGAAACATATTATCAGATTACATCCGAGGATAAAAAGGGCGGCAGAGAGATGGCACGATATCTGATCCAGCAGGGGATAAAAAGGATCGTGTATCTGGCGAATGTAGATCATGGAGCTGACCATTTACGTTTCGTGGGTGTACGTGAGGCAGTACGTGAGGCAGATTGTGAGATTCTTCTGGAAGAGAAACGTCTGCCAAGGGATTATAGAGAAAGAAAAAAATGTTATCAGGATTTTCTGAAATATGTAGGAACAGACACAGCACTGTTTTTCTCCACAGATTTCAATGCAGCAGAGATGATTTCGTTCCTGCATAGAAATCATGTAAAGATTCCTGATGAGATTTCTGTAGCAGGAATGGACGATGATGTGTTTGCCAGCATTGTTTATCCGCGCCTTACTACTATTCGTGTGAATGTAGAAGAGAAAGCAGAGACTGCAGTAGAGGTACTGATGAAGCTGATAAACGGAGAAGAATGCGAAAAGAACGTATACAAGACAACAGTACAGCTTATAAAAAGGGAAAGTGTTAAAACTAAATCATAAAGCATAAAAGAGGAGACCAAAAAAATGAAGGTATTCAAGATTCAGGAAAACGGGATCAATATGGTATGGAAGGTCGCAGATACAGGCTGCGTAAGGCTACTGCATTTCTCTGCACTGCCATTTGATGAGAGAACCATTGTAGACGAATACGAGGAGCAGGGATTCAAACTTCTGGAGTTGGAGGCTGCAGGTTATGACAGACCGGACGAACGTCACGGAACCAAATATATCGTAACTGCGCCGG
Organism: Blautia luti; assembly: GCF_033096465.1. Taxonomy (NCBI): domain Bacteria; kingdom Bacillati; phylum Bacillota; class Clostridia; order Lachnospirales; family Lachnospiraceae; genus Blautia; species Blautia luti. The sequence continues at coordinate 292,853 of NZ_AP028156.1, forward strand.
GCTACAGAATGCAGTATGCAGACCATAAAGATTACCGGAATGAAACAGGACGTAAGCTTGAGATCACCACACAGGATCAGGAATCCGGGCTGCAGGCAGTCAACCATTTTCAGTTTTTCGACGGTATTGCAGTAGTAAGATGCTGGTGCGAAGTTTCCAATATGGGAAAAGAAACCCAGACAATCCAGTATGTATCTACATTTAACTTAAACGGTGTGGAGAAAGAAGGACTTCTTTCCCGTGATGAGAAGATCAGGATCGGCGTGGTACATAATTCCTGGCAGAGAGAGCTTCTTCTGCAGGAATATACACTTCCGGAGGTTGGCCTTCAGAATTCACAGGTCAATATTCCCATCCGTTCTTCCAAGGCATTTGAACTGACCAACACAGGAAACTGGTCCACCAAGCATTATCTTCCTATGGGATACATCTCCAACACAGAAACTGGCAGCATGCTTTTCTGGCAGATCGAACACAACGGTTCCTGGCACAGTGAGATCAGTGACCTGACCAATCATTTGTATCTGCAGATCAGCGGACCTACAGATATCCATTCCCACTGGCACAAAGAATTAAAACCAGGAGAAAGCTTTACCACAGTACCAGCAGGTGTAGGTGCAGTGACTGGTGATCTGGGAGCTATGGCGAAAGAACTCACCAGCTACAGAAGAGCCATCAGAAGAAAGAATAAAGATAATGAGAAACTGGCTGTTATTTTCAACGATTATATGAACTGCCTGTGGGCAGATCCTACCACAGAAAAGGAATTCCCGCTGATTGATGCAGCAGCGAAAGCAGGATGTGAATACTTCTGTATTGATGCAGGCTGGTATGCAGATGGTTTCTGGTGGGATGAAGTCGGGGAATGGCTTCCGTCTGACAAACGTTTCCCGGGCGGGATCAAAGAAGTGATCGACTATATCCGTTCCAAAGGAATGATCCCTGGATTATGGCTGGAACTTGAAGTTATGGGAATCAAATGCCCGATGGTGGAGAAGATGCCGGAAAATGCCTTCTTCCACAGATTCGGAAAGAGGGTTTACGACAGAAGCAGATACCAGCTGGATTTCCGTCAGCCGGAGGTTATCGCCCATGCCAACAGTGTGATCGACAGACTGGTGAATGAATATGGCGTGGGATATATTAAGATGGATTACAATATCGAGCCGGGAGTAGGAACAGAAGTAGATGCAGAGAGTGCCGGAGAGGGTCTGCTTGAACATGAGAGAGCATATCTGGCATGGCTGGACGGCATCTTTAAGAAGTATCCGGATCTGATCATTGAGAACTGCTCCAGCGGCGGTCTGCGTATGGATTATGCCATGCTTTCCAGATACAGTATCCAGTCTACCAGCGACCAGGAAGATTACAGATATTATGCGACTATCGCAGCCAATGCACCGCTGGGTGTTGCCATGGAACAGGCTGCTGTATGGTCTTATCCGAAGTCAGGGGCAGATGAAGAAGAAACGATCTTCAATATGGTAAATGCCCTTCTTCTCAGAGTTCATCAGAGCGGTCATCTGGCAGAAATCACAGATGTACAGAAAGAACTTGTGAAAGAAGCTCTGGATTTTTATAAGACGATCCGTGATGATATAAAAACAGCATATCCATACTGGCCGCTGGGAACTTCCCATTATGATGATAACTGGTCTGCTCTGGCGCTGAACGCAGGTAAGAAACAGTACCTGTCTGTATGGAGAAGAGGAGGATCTGATACTCAGACCATTCCGCTTCCACAGCTGAAAGGCAGAAATGTAAAAGTACGCTGCGCATATCCCCAGAATCGCCCGGTTTCTTATCTGTGGAATGAAGAAGCAGGAACTCTCAGTGTGAAGCTGGAAACAGCTCCATGTGCGAGAACATTTGAAATTGAATGTACAGAAGATTAAGAGATAAGTGGCTGTCCATATACTTGTGCATGTAAATCTGATGCTGTGTATGGACAGCTGTGAAATAATGAAATATATGTAAAAATGCCTATGATTTTGACCGATTGGCAAAGTGACGAAAATGAATATTGTACAAACTCTACAATTTAAACTGGAAAAATAAAGGGTATTTCCAGGGGAAATTAGGCAAGATTTACAAAAAATACTCGAAACAGTCAGAAAAAGGTTATGTAGAAAACCGATAAAAATTTACAAGATTAAAACAAATTATATGTTGACAATTCACATAAAATTGGGTATATTTTAATGCATAAGACAAACAAACGTTGCTGTTATGGCAAAGACAGTAACAAACGTTGCAATAACTGAATAGAGGAGGACAGACAGATATGAAGAGAAAGAAAAAAGAATATCTGGAATGTGCGGCTTTTACAGTTCCGTCATTATTTCTTGTAATGCTGGTGTTTTACATTCCCTTTGTAATGAGTCTTTACTACTCACTGACAGAGTGGAACGGAATTTCCAAAGCACCGAAATTTATCGGGCTGGAGAACTTTAAGAAATTGTTCAGTGGTTCTTCAGATTTCATGCAGAGCCTGATCTTTACCGGCAAGTACACGATCATCTTCATGATCCTGGTAAACATCCTGGCACTGGCGATTGCAGTAGCTCTTGTACAGAAGATCCCGGCTGCGAACGTAATGAGGAGTATGTTCTTCATTCCGTATATTATGAGTATGACTATCGTAGGTTTCATCTGGAAATTCATTTTTTCACAGGGATTTGCAGCACTCTTTGAAAAAACTCATCTGGGATTCTTAAATCTCAGCTGGCTGGGTGACAGTCATCTCGCATTCTATGCGGTGGCCTTTGTAGGTATCTGGCAGGCACTTGGCTTCTATATCGTTCTGTATATTGCAGGACTTCAGGCAGTTCCTACAGATGTACTTGAGGCAGCAGAAGTAGATGGTGCTACTTCCTGGAAGAAATTTTTCAAAGTTACACTTCCACTTCTGGGACCATCCATCACAACATGTGTATTCATGTCCCTGACAAATGCCGTTAAGGTATTTGATATCATCCTGGCACTTACCAAAGGTGGCCCGGGAGGATCTACATACAGTGTAACACTTGATATTTACAGAGAAGCTTTCCAGAATAATAATTATGGTCTTGGATCTGCCAAGGCGCTGGTATTCTTTGTGATCATCCTGGTTATCACACAGCTGGTATTAAAAGCTATGCATAGCAGGGAGGTAGATTTATAATGACAATGGCCCAGAGAAAGAAAACGAAAAAGATAGTTCTTACAATTGTAATGCTTATCCTGGCGTTGATCTATATTTACCCTGTATTTCTGATGGTGATCAACTCCGTGAAGCCGTTCGGCGAAGTTATCATGGATGTAATCGCACTTCCAAGTAAGATCGAATGGAGCAATTACACCTATGTAATGGACAAAATGCAGTATGGCAAGCTGTTCCTTAACAACGTGATCATTACCGTGATCGGTATTGTGGGAATCATCGTATTCTCTTCTATGTCTGCTTATATCATCAGCAGAAAGAAAAACAAATATACCAAATTCGCTCAGTTCATGATCACAACACCTATGCTGATTCCGTTCCAGACTATCATGATCACACTTCTGAAAGTTATGAACATAGTTAATCTTTCCGGAAGCAAGGTAGGACTTGGAATCCAGTACTGGGGCTTCGGTATTCCGATGGCAGCATTTATTTATGGAAACTTCATGTCAACAATTCCCAAGGAGCTGGATGAAAGTGCATTTATCGATGGTGCAGGAACCTTCCGTACCTATCGTTCCATCATTTTCCCGCTTCTGAAATCTGTAACATTTACAGTCATCGTAATCGATGTAATGTGGATCTGGAATGACTTCCTTCTTCCACTGCTTATGGTCAACAGTTCAAACGAGACCAAGACACTGGTACTTTCCGCTTATACATTCGTAGGCCAGTTCAATACTCAGTGGCATTACGCAATGGCAGCCATGGTGCTGGCGGTACTTCCATCCATTATTATCTTTATCTTCCTGCAGAAATACATCGTAGAAGGTGTTGTTGCAGGTGCGGTAAAAGGTTGATGATCTGAAATCTGTAATAATGTAAATGACCGGTTAGTTTCATGCCGGACAGAAATAAAAACAATGAAACCAAAAGGAGGATTTTAAGATGAAGAAAAAACTGATCAGTGTAATGCTTTGTGCAGCAATGGCAACTACTATGTTCTCAAGCGTAGCAGTTCATGCAGAAGGTGATGACGAAGGCGAAATCTATATGTTTATCTCCCAGCCGGAGTATGCAGATGCCATCACAACTCTTATTGATGAGTACAAAAATGTAGAGCCAGGTGTTACTATCAACTACGAGACAACACAGAACGACTATCCTACACTTTTAAAAGCAAAACTTAACTCAGGTGAGTGCCCGGATATCTTCTCCTCCACATCAGGAAAAGAAATCGAAACATATAAAGAATATTCTCTTGACCTTACAGGACAGCCATTAGTTGATGCTATGGACGATAATGTAGCAGCAGCTATGAAAGATGCCAACGGTGAAGGCTGCTATGGTGTAGCGATCAAAGGAAACTACTTCGGACTGATCTACAACCAGGATCTTCTGGATAAGGCAGGCGTTGAAAAAGTTCCGGAAACTATGACAGAGTTAAAAGATTGTGTAGAGAAATTAAAAGCAGCAGATATTACACCATTTACAAGTGGATATGCTGAATGGTGGGTATTTAAACATGTATTCCAGCACTTTGCAGATGCAGCATCTGATGATGTGCAGAAACTGATCGCAGGCTTCGAAGACGGATCTGATTCTCTGAACAACTATCCGGTTCTTACAGATAACTTCTTCGATTTCGTTGATCTTGTAAAAGATAACGGAGATCAGAAACCGCTGGAAACAGACTTAAGTGGTGAAGAAGCAGCATTTGCATCCGGAAAAGCAGCTATCATGGTTGGACAGGGTGCATGGGTTGAGGGCGATCTGATGAAGATTAATCCAGATCTTAAGATTACATTCTCTGGATATCCGGTAGATGAAGATGCTTCTCACTGCCAGGTTATCACAGGATCTGACCAGGCACTTCGTGTAAACAAAGATTCTGAGAACAAAGATATTGTTCTTAACTTCCTGAACTGGTGGTATACATCTGACTATGGTCAGTCATGGTTCACAGATGTTGCAGGTGTAGTTCCTCCGATCAAGGGCGACTTTGATACGGAGTATGAAGTAATCAAACAGGGCTCTGCTTCTGTTGAAGAAAAAGGTGCAGCTCCTCTTGCAGTTATTTACTCTACAGACAGCTTACATCAGGCATTTGGTGAAGCTATGCAGGCATATGTAGAAGGCAGCGCTTCCAAAGAAGATACAATCAGCACAATTGAACAGAAATATCAGGAAATTGACGGGGCTTCAAACTAAGGACTAACAGGTAGAAATGATAACTGGGGGAAGAAGCATGGCTTCTTCCCCTTGTTTTGTATAACAGAGTATAAAAAAGGATTATTTTATAGAAAAGGAGATCACAGACCAAATGAAATTTACAGAGGGATATTGGGAGAAAAATGAAAGAGCAAATGCATCCTATGCATCTCAGGCATTTACAGCAGAAGCAATTCCGGGAGGAATGAGAATCGTTTCTCCGTTCAGACAGATCACAGACAGAGGCGGCGCCCTGGATGTAGGAACTATCACTACAGAATTTACTTCTGTACGTAAAGATATCATCAGTGTAAGAAGCTATCATTATGAAGGTTATGTAAAAGGCGAACCAAGATATGAACTGAATGAGGATCCGCAGGAAACAGAGGTGGAGATCACAGATACAGAAGCGGTAATGAAAGCCGGAAGAATGACAGTGAGAGTAGACTTAAAAGACTTTAAGATCTCCTATGAGGCAGATGGAAAAGTTCTTACAAACATTGGATTCCGAAATCTGGGATATATGCAGTATGACAGAGCTACACTGACCAAGTTCCCGGAACCAAACTATATGGCAGCACAGTATCAGCCATATATGGTAACAGAACTTTCCCTTGATCCGGGAGAATGCGTATATGGTCTCGGAGAAAGATTTACAGCATTTGTAAAGAACGGACAGGTAGTAGATGTATGGAATGAAGATGGTGGTACAGCTTCTCAGATTTCCTATAAGAATATCCCATTTTATGTAACAAGCAAACACTATGGTGTATTCGTAGACCATAGCGACAATGTTTCTTTCGAAGTTGCCAGTGAGAAGGTTGAGAATGTAGGATTTTCCGTAAAAGGTGAAGAAATCCGTTATCATGTAATCTACGGCGATGACATTAAAGGTGTGATTGAAACTTATACAGATCTGACAGGAAAACCGGCATTGCCTCCGGCATGGTCATTTGGATTATGGCTTTCCACATCCTTTACAACCAACTATGATGAAGAGACAACCAATTCCTTTATCCAGGGAATGGCAGACAGAGATATTCCGTTAAGTGTATTCCATTTCGACTGCTTCTGGATGAAAGAGTTCCACTGGTGTGATTTCGAATGGGATTCCAGAATTTTCCCGGATGTACCTGCGATGCTGAAACGTTATAAAGAAAAAGGTCTGAAGGTTTGCGTATGGATCAATCCATATATTGCACAGGGAACCGCATTCTTCAAAGAAGGAATGGAAAAAGGATATCTGTTACAGCGTGCAGACGGAATGGGTGTAAAACAGATCGATAACTGGCAGCCTGGAATGGGACTGGTAGATTTTACCAATCCGGACGCAGTAAAATGGTACCAGAACAAACTGAAAACTCTGCTTGATATGGGCGTTGACTGCTTCAAGACAGACTTCGGTGAAAGAATTCCTGTAGATGTGAAATATTATGATGGATCTGATCCTGTATCCATGCATAACTACTATACATACCTTTATAACAAAACTGTATTCAGCCTCCTGAAAGAAGTAAAAGGAGAAGGAGAAGCCATCCTTTTCGCAAGAAGTGCTACAGCAGGTGGACAGCAGTTCCCGGTTCACTGGGGCGGTGACTGCTCTGCAACCTATGCTTCCATGGCAGAGAGCTTAAGAGGCGGTCTGTCCTTCACATTATCAGGATTCTCTTTCTGGAGCCATGATATGGGTGGATTTGAAATGACAGCAGCACCGGATGTATACAAACGCTGGCTGCAGTTCGGCCTTCTTTCCACACATAGCCGTCTCCACGGTTCCAAGAGCTATCGTGTACCGTGGCTGTTTGATGAAGAAGCAGTAGATGTTTGCCGCAAGTTTACCAAGCTGAAATTAAGATTACTTCCATATCTGTACTCCATGGCTGTGAAATCACACAGAACCGGTATTCCGTCCATGAGAGCAATGATCATGGAATTTAACGATGATCCTGCAGTAAAATATCTGGATATGCAGTACATGTTAGGTGACAGCATTCTGGTAGCTCCGATCTTCAACAAAGAGAACCATGTAGAATATTATCTGCCGAAGGGAAAATGGACTCATCTGTTAAGCGGAGAAGTAAAAGAAGGCGGCAGATGGTATGAAGAAACCTATGACTTCTTCTCACTGCCTGTATTCGTAAGAGAAAATACTCTGCTTTCCATCGGCGCAGTAGATACGACTGTTGATTACGAATTGGAGAAAGATGTACAGATCCAGGTTTACGAGCTGAATGAAGCAGGTTCCTGCGAAGTTGTGACACGTAAAGGTGAGACAGCATTTATGGTAAATGCAGTCAAAGAAGGAAACAAACTCACACTGGAAACAACTAAAGAGAATCCGGGAATGACTTATCTTCTCAGAAACATTCACGAGGTTTCTGCAGTTGCAGGTGGCAGCGTAGTGAAAGATACAGAAGAAGGTATCATCCTGGCACCGGAAGGATGCAAGCTGGAGGCTACAATCTAAATTATGGAAAATAACAGAATTCTTCAGAAGGGGGAGTGCGTGATTCGCAACTCCTTCTGGAACAGATATATTGATCTGGTGAAAAACAGCGTAGTCCCATATCAGTGGGATATTCTCAATGACAGAAGAGAGGACGCAGAACCAAGCCATGCCATTGATAACCTGCGTATTGCAGCAGGGGAGATGGAAGGACATTTCTACGGACAGGTTTTTCAGGACAGTGATGTGTATAAATGGTTGGAAGCCGTTGGAAATATTCTGATGCTTGAAAGAGATGAAGAACTGGAAAAACAGGCAGATTCTGTCATTGACCTGATCGCGAAAGCACAGGAAGAGGACGGTTATCTGGATACTTATTTCTCTATCGAGGAACCGGACAAAAAATGGACAAATGTACTGGAATGCCATGAATTATACTGTGCAGGCCATTTCATTGAAAGTGCAGTAGCTTATTACAGGGCAACCGGAAAAGAGAAGATCATTCAGGTAGCATATAAGCTGGCTGACTATTTGGACACTGTTTTCGGACCGGAAGAAGGGAAACTTCACGGTTATCCGGGACACCAGGAGATTGAGATCGCACTGATCAAACTTTATGATCTCTCTGGAAATGAGAAGTATCTGAAACTTGCCGGATACTTCATCAATACCAGAGGAACCAACCATTTCTTCGAGGAAGAATTTGAAAAGAGAGACCATGTCAGCTTCTGGGAGAAAGCCAGAACACCGGAACCCAACAGATATTATAATCAGTATCCATATAATTATTACAATCAGTTCCAGAGCCCTGTAAGAGAGCAGAAAAAGGCAGTAGGACATGCAGTACGAGGTGTCTACATGTACACTGCAATGGCTGATATGGCTGCGAAAACAGGAGATAAAGAACTGTTTAAAGCGTGCCGCACGATCTGGGACGATATTGTAAACTGCCAGATGTATATCACAGGCGGTATCGGTTCCACCAATTCCGGTGAGGCATTTACGAAAGATTACGACCTGCCGAATGATACCAATTATTCAGAAACCTGTGCATCCATCGGTCTGATCTTCTTTGCCCAGCGTATGCTTATGACAGAGACAGATTCCACTTATGGTGATGTGATCGAACAGGCACTTTATAATACAGTACTTGGCGGTATGAATTATGAAGGAAACAGATTCTTCTATGTAAATCCTCTGGAATCTGTGCCGGAAGTATGCTATGACAACACACAGCGTCATCATGTAAAACCGGAAAGACAGAAATGGTTCGCATGCGCATGCTGCCCTCCGAACATTGCCAGACTGATTGGTGGTCTGTGGGATTATATTTATACAGCAGCAGAAGATACTGTAAATGTACACCTGTATATTGCAGGCGATGCGAAAGTACAGGTGGGTAACAGCATCCTGAACATTACTCAGACAACTTCTTATCCTGAGAATGGCAGAATTCATTTCAAGGTTCAGGCAGATACAGACCGTGAGATCACATTGGCGCTGAGAATTCCGGGATGGGCAGAGCACTACACACTGCGCCTGAACGGACAGGAGCTTACACCGGATAAAGTGGAGAAAGGCTATGCCTATCTTACACGCCCGTGGGCAGAAGCTGCGGAACTGGAAGTAGAATTTGACATGCAGCCGCGCTTCATGTGTGCCAACAGAAAGATCCATTATGATCTGGGACGTACAGCCATTATGAGAGGACCTGTGGTTTACTGTCTGGAAGAAGTGGATAACGGCAAATATCTGGATGAGCTTTCTGTGGATACACAGGCAGGCCTGACAGAAGAGAAGAAAGAAGAATTCGGCGGATTTGTAGCACTGAAGGCGCAGGGAAGCAGGCTTCACGTGCCGGAAACAGATCAGCTTTATATGAATTATAATGCCAAGAGAGAGAAGGCAGAACTCACTGCAGTTCCATATCATCTGTGGAATAACAGAGGACTGGGCGAAATGCAGGTATGGGTGAAGGCTGAATAATCTGGCAGCAACAGTTTATAAAATTTTTAGACTTTCGACAAAAAATAGGACTGGACAAATCATTTGTCCGGTCCTATAATAATATTCACCAGAGATCTTCTGGTAATTCAATCCCGCCAGCTCGGCGGTAAATTCCACTTTATTTTTATGAAACACATAAGAGAGAATAGGGAGGTGATGCGTATGTATTTTTTCACCTTTTTCCTGTGATGATCGCGTGGACTGCCATGATCATGGATCTGAGGACTGCCAGGATCGATAACGGCTGGATCTTGTTTTCCATGGCTGTGGGAGCTGTCTGCTGTACAATGGAAAAAGGCATTGCCGGAATGTTTTTTTACGCTGCAGGAAGCAGCATACCATTGATCCTGATCATTTTGTTTGGATTTGGCATGCTGGGTGCAGGAGATATTAAACTTTTCTGTGCACTGGGAGGTGTGATGGGCACCGCCGGCATTCTGAAATGTATTCTTGTTTCCTTTATTCTGGGAGCATTCATTTCAGTTCTGATCTTAATGTTCAGCCGCAGTTTCTGCGAAAGAATCCTCTACTTCATTTACTATATCGGGCAGACTGTCCGGGAAAGGAAAGTAATACCTTACCGCAGGAAAGACATATCTGCTTCGGAGAATTTTCATTTCACCGTTCCGATCTTTCTGAGTGTTGTGTTATATGCGGGAGGTGTTTATTAAAGGAAATTGAAGAAAAATATATTCGCAGTCTGCGATCTGGAGGTAGATTATGCCCTGAATTTCATGGACTATCTCAATCAGAAAAAGAATATCCCTTTTGAGATACAGGTATTTACAGCAGTAGAGAACCTGATCGCCTATGGGAAAAAGACACGCATAGAGTTGCTGTTGATCTCCGGACGTGCCATGTGCCGTGAAGTCCGGGAATTAGATATTGGGAAGATCATCATTCTGTCGGAGGGAGTACATTCTCCGGAGCTTGATACCTATCCCAGTGTGTATAAGTATCAGTCTTCTTCTGATGTGATCCGTGAAGTGATGGAGTGCTACGGGGCCGAGAAAAAGACAGTCCCCGGGCAGTACACAGTGCTGAAAAAGACCACGGAGATGCTGGGTGTTTTTTCTCCGCTGGGGCGTTGTCTGAAAACTTCCTTTGCGCTGACATTAGGGCAGATACTTGCGAAAGAAAGAGCAGTGCTTTATCTGAATCTGGAAGAATATTCCGGGTTTGAGGAACTGATGGGGAGAGGATTTGCCCATAATCTGAGTGATCTTCTCTATTATGTACGGCAGGATAATCAGAATCTCATCCATAAGATGAACAGCATGGTCCAGAGCATCAATAACCTGGATTATGTTCCTCCTGTACAGACACCGGCAGATATCAGAAGTGCAGCGTGGAAAGACTGGGAACGGCTTCTGCAGATGATCAGTACAGAAAGTTCTTACGAGGTGATCGTTCTGGATATAGGGAATGGCATTGATGAGAACTTTCAGCTTCTGGATCTGTGTAAACGGATCTACATGCCGGTGTTGTCTGATGCCGTTTCCATGTGCAAGATTGCGCAGTTTGAGAATCTGGTACGCATATGGGATTTTCCACAGATCCTGGAGAAGACTGTACGGATCAGCCCTCCTTTCCATATGGTCAGTTCGCCTTCACCTGCCTATATCGAGCAGCTGATGTGGAGCGAACTGGGAGATTATGTGCGGGAACTGATCAGAAAGGAAAAAGGATGAATGACGAATGAATAACGAAACATTTCGTATACTCCGGCAGATGCTTATGGAACAGCTGGATCTGTCCAGAGAGCTGACGGATAAGGAGATTCTGGAACAGATTGATGAACTGCTTCTGGATCAGGGGCAGGAGGTTCATATTGCTTTGAAAGATAAGGTGATCCTGAGGCAGGAGCTGTTTTATTCCGTCCGTAAACTGGATGTGCTTCAGGAACTGGTGGAGGATGAGTCTGTAACAGAGATCATGGTGAACGGACCGGAGACTATCTTTATAGAGAGAAACGGTAAACTGATGAGATGGCACAAGAGTTTCACATCCAGAGAGAAACTGGAAGATGTGATCCAGCAAATTGTCGGGAAGTGTAACCGTGTAGTCAATGAATCTATGCCTATTGTGGATGCCAGGCTGGATAATGGTGCCAGAGTGAACGCAGTGGTTTACCCGGTAGCGTTAAACGGGCCGATCCTGACAATCCGGCGTTTCCCGGAACACCCCATTACAATGGAGAAACTTATAGAACTGGGGAGTATTACTCAGGAATGTGCACAGTTTCTCCAGAAACTGGTAAATGCCAGATATTCCATGGTCATAGGCGGAGGAACCGGCAGCGGCAAGACGACTTTCCTGGCAGCACTGTCAGAATACATTCCCAGGGATGAACGACTGATCACCATAGAAGATAATGCAGAGCTTCGCATCCGTGGGATTGAGAATCTGGTGCGTCTGGAAGCAAAGATGGCCAATATGGCAGGTGCTCCTGCTGTTACCATTCGTGATCTGATCCGGTCGGCATTGCGTATGCGGCCGGACAGGATCATTGTGGGAGAGGTCAGGGGCGGGGAAGCGATGGATATGCTTCAGGCACTGAACACAGGGCACGAAGGGTCACTGTCCACAGCGCATGCCAATTCAGCAGAGGATATGCTGTCACGTCTGGAAACCATGGTCCTTATGGGAGTGGAGCTTCCACTGGAAGCCATTCGCAGGCAGATCGCATCCGGCGTGGATATCCTGGTACATCTGGGGCGTATGCGGGACAGATCCAGAAAGGTGCTGGAAGTAACCGAAGTGTGCGGCTTTGAAGACGGACAGATCCGGATCAGGCCGCTGTATCAATGGCAGGAGGGGAAAGGGCTGGTAAAGACTGCACCCCTTCTCCATATGGAAAAACTGGAAAGAGCAGGGATTGAACTATGAAAGGGAAAGTAAAAGAACGATCATACAGGAAAACAGATTATGAACAGTATCATTTTTCAGTAAAGGAACTGGTGAAATATCTGGGGCAGGCGGCAGCTTTATGTATGGCAGCAGATTACTTGTTTTACAGAAATCTGTGGCTGCTTATGTCTATTATTCCGGTTTCTGCCTTTTATCTGAAATGGCAGAGAAACCGAATGATCCGGGAGCGCAGGAAAAGACTGAATTATCAGTTTAAGGATGCACTCACTTCTCTCAGTGTGGCTGTGCAGGCCGGATATTCAGTGGAGAGTGCGGTGATGTCCTGTGTACGGGATCTGGAACGCCTTTATGGAAGAGGCGCAGATATTGTGGAGGAATTCCGGTATATTGAGAGTCAGCAGCAAGTGAGCGTACCCCTGGAAGAACTGTTTATGGATCTGGGTGAGCGAAGCCAGGTAGAAGATATTGAGAATTTTGCATCTGTTTTTTATACGGCGAAGAGAACAGGTGGAGATATGAACAGAGTGATCCAGAAGGTGGCGCGGATGCTGGGAGACAAGATCGATGTAAAGAAGGAGATTGAAGCGACACTGGCTGCGAAGAAATCAGAGCAGATGATCATGAGTTTCATGCCTGCAGGAATCATTGTCTATCTTCAGATGACTTCGCCGGGATTCTTAAGTGTTCTTTATGGAAATCCCTTTGGAATTGCCGCAATGAGTATCTGCCTGGCTGTTTATGGAACTTCTTACTGGCTTGGCAGAAAGATCGTAGATATAGAGGTATAACAAGAAGAATGTGGGTACATATTGCCGTTTTTGGTATGATCCTGGCTCTGTATGTGGGATGGAGAAAGGGCTGGATCCCATCGGAAGGTATCGGCGGAAGAGAAGGAATAAGGCTTTTTATCACAGTTGCCCTGGCAGGCAATGTGCTGGGAATGCTTCTCACAGCAGGAGGCAGCGGACAGGTGTACTCCCGGGGATATCGACTGGAAAAGGAGGATACAGGATCTTATGAGAAGGAATTCATGGTATCCGTGGATGGAGAAGAAGCAGGCACCCTGCACATTCAGGTACCGGAAAAAGAATCTGAAGAACAAAAAGGACAGGAACAGAGTCAGGAACTGACACAGGAAGAACAGGAGAAAAAGGATCTTGCAGAAGAAGTTGCCAGATATAACGAAGAGAAGGCAGATCCGGATTATTACTATCTTCCTGATGAGATTGAAGGAAAAACCCTGACATGGGAAACTCCGGAAGATACTTCCGGAAGATTGCTGACAGGCCTGTTTCTGGCTGCGGCTATGGTTGTTCTTGTTATGAAAGGAAGAGAAGAACAGGTTCAGATCCAGAAACGATATGAAGAACTTCTGATGGATTATCCTGGCCTGATCATGAAATTTACTCTTCTGGTACAGGCAGGAATGACTGTGCGGAAAGCATTTCAGAAGATAGCAGCAGATTACAGGAGAAAGAAAAACAGGAAACCAAGAACTGCCTATGAAGAAATCCGTACAGTCTGCTATGAAATGGAGAGCGGAGTCTCGGAAAGTGAGGCATACCGAAGATTCGGGGAACGATGTGGTCAGGCGAAATACAAAACACTGGCTACACTTCTGATCCAGAATCTTCAGAAAGGAAGCAGCCAGATGGCAGATATGCTGGAACGGGAATCTGTGGAAGCATGGGAAGAGCGTAAGCGGAAAGCCAGAGTTCTGGGCGAAGCCGCGGCTACGAAACTTCTGTTTCCCATGATGCTGATGCTGGTGGTAGTTATGGCCATTGTGATGATCCCGGCATTTCTTTCCTTTTATGGAGGAACCTGAGATATAAGAACGGAGGGGAAATATGAAACAATTGAAACAACTGAAAAGACTTCTGTGTAATTTCGCAGAAGAAGAGGACGCGGTAGGCGTTGTAGAGATCATTTTGATTCTGGTGGTCCTGATTGGACTTGTTATTATTTTCAAGGAACAGCTGACGAATCTGGTCAGAAGCATTCTTTCCAAAATCGCGAAACAAAGTAACTCTATTTGATGAAATAACTGCAGGGAGAAGGTGTACTCAGAATGAAAAACAATGGAAAAAAGGCAAGTATCACTGTTTTTCTGGCATTGATCTTAAGCCTTTTACTGTCTCTTATATGTACCAGTATCCAGTCTGTACGGATGGCATCTTCCAGAATGCAGATCCTCAATAGCATGGATATAGGACTGTATTCGCTGTTTGGCCAGTATGACAGAAAGCTGCTGGAGGATTATGAGCTGCTTGCATTGGATGGTTCCATGGGCGGAGGACGGCTGAATCTGGCGGAGATCTGTAATAATCTGGAGTCTTATATGAAACCTGTACTCAGCCAGAATGGGAGAAAATTGAAACTGAAGCAGAGCGGACTTACAGGATACAGCCTTCTGACTGATCATAACGGAGAGGTTTTTTACCAGCAGATTGTACAGTATATGAGGGACACTCTGGGAAGTCAGGGAGTACAGCTTCTCCTTAACAGAATGTCAGAAAGAGAAAGAAAGACACAGGAAGCAGATAAGAATGCCAATACAGCAGAATCAGGTGATACAGTAGAAAACTATGATTCTGCCATGGATAAGGCTGCCCAGGAAAGTAAGAATGCACAGGAGATTCCTAAAGGGGAATTCTCAACAGGACAGGGAAATAACTCTGTAGTTCAGCCTCCATCTGCAGTGAAGAATCCTATTACAGTAATAAAGAGAATTATGAAAATGGGCGTTTTGGAATTGGTGCTTCCCCCTGGAAAAGGGATTTCCGGGAAAGAAATAAATACAGGCACTTTGCTTTCGGGCAGAGAGCAGCAGAAGGGAATGGATATGCCGGATGGGACTACAGCAGAAAACAGCTATACAGCCAGCATTCTTTTTCAGCAGTATCTGCTGGATCATCTGGGAAATTATACAGATCCGTCCACTTGTGGCCTGGCATATCAGATGGAATATATTTACGGAGGAAGAGACAATGATATGGATAATCTGAAGAGTGTGGCGGCGAAACTGCTGTTTATCAGGGAAGGAGTAAACTTCGCCTGTCTGATGGCAGATACCGGGAAACGTGCGCAGGCAGAGGCACTTGCAACAGCTATAGCAGCAGGCTTTCTGGTTCCTCCGGCAGCAGTGGTGATCGAAACGGCACTTATTCTGTGCTGGGCTTTCGCAGAGAGTGTCCTGGATGTAAGGGAACTGTTCGCAGGGGGCAGGATTCCGCTGGTAAAAACTTCAGATCAGTGGCAGATTTCTCTGGTGAATTTATCAGAACTGATGTCGGGTCTGGATACATTCAGGAGAAGTGATGACAGTGGAATGTCCTATGAGGACTATCTGCAGGTTCTGATCCTGACAGTGCCCAAAGGAAAAAAAGTTCTGCGTTCCATGGATATGATAGAGAATTCCATACGCAGCCAGGGCAGACCTCATTTCTGTCTGGATTCCTGTATCGTGGCGCTGGAAGCCTTTGCAGATGTGAATGCGGAGAACAGAAAAGATTTTCAGGTAATCCGTCAGTATGCCTATGAATAAAAAAGTGTAGAAAATATGCGAAATATGAAAAGAGGTGCGAAAAGATGCTTTTGCAGAAGGAAATGGTGAAATGCGTAAAAGAAATCAACGAAAAGGAACTCAGTAAAAAAGAAAATCAAATAAAAGAAAGGAGTAACTGCTCTCTGACAACAAAAACAATCTTTTTTCCCCCGAAAAAAAGATACAGGCCTTCTGTGAAAGTATCTTTTTGCACCTCTGTATGGCGAAGGGCGAGTCTGGCTGTGGAAACTGCACTGGTACTGCCGCTGTTTCTTATGGGCGCAGTGACCATGATCTCGTTTATGGATATCTACAAGGTTCAGACGGAGCATCTGAGCAGGCTGTGTGATAAAGTGAAACAGGCGGGAATGTATGCTTATCCTGCAGGACAGAACAGTCTGGAGAATATTGTACTGCCGGATATTTATTCCTATGAACCTTTCGGCGGGCTGGTTCCCCTGCCGAAAATGATCACCTGTAATCAGGTAAAAGTTCATGCATGGGTCGGAAAGACATATGAAGACACAGGAGAAAATCAGGAAAACATAGAAAATATGGTTTATATTTCGGAAAGCGGAAGTGTATATCATAAGAATCCGGGATGCAGTTACCTGAATGTGTCACTGCGGCAGGTATCAGGGAGCTCCATACTGTCCATGAACAATGCACATGGAGAGCATTATACTGCCTGTGAAACCTGCAGCAGAGGCCAGGAACCTGCAGGCGTTGTCTACATTACAGGTCAGGGGAACAGGTATCATAATCTGGAGTCCTGCAGTGGGTTGAAGAGAACTGTAAAGCTGGTAAAGGAATCTGAGGTTTCAGGAATGGGTCCGTGCAGCAGATGCGGATGATGATAAATATAAAAGAAAGGCAGGACAGGGGATTTATGATAAAAGAAGGGGTTGTACTGGTATTTCTTGGAATCAGTACCTGGACGGATCTTAGAAAGAGACAGGTGTCTCTGATCATTACCGGTCTTTTTGCAGCAGCAGGGCTGGGATGGATGTTGTATCAGGGAGCACTCTCAGCAGAAATTCTGCTTTCTGTCGGCCCGGGAATGTTTTTCCTGGGATTAAGTGTTCTTACAGGAGGAACTGTGGGAATGGGTGATGGATGGATCATAACTGCACTGGGAATATTTCTGAAACCGGAAGAATTGTATGAAATGCTTCTGGCAGCAGTCCTGATCAGCGCTGCCTGGTCTGGAATCCTGATGGGGATTTTTAAAAAGAAAAGAAATACAGAGATCCCTTTTGTGCCATTTCTGCTGGCCGGATATGCAGGAGGTTTATTTTTATGGAAATAAAAAGCATCAGAAGAACAAATACTGCAAAATTACAGAAAGGAAGCCTGACTGTGGAAGCCGCGTGCGTGATGCCGGTGATCCTTCTGACTTTAACAGGAACACTTTATCTCTGCTTTCATGTACATAACAGGGCATGGCTGACTTCAGCGGCTTATGAGTCTGCATTATGTGGAAGCATGGAAGGAATAAAAAAGAATGGATCTGCCTGTGATGCGGCCAGGATGCGCAGTGAAGAACTTGGCAGCACGGGATTTTTCGGGACAGAAAATCTCACAGCACAGACGCATGTGGGGAAGGAAGTGCAGGTTACATATGATCTGGATACGGTTTCTCAATACGGCAGTTTCTCCTGGCATGTTCGTGCAGAAGGAAGGGCCAGAATAACAGATCCGATGAAGTATATACGAAAGATCCGTGCAGCAGCTGCGATCCTGAAAGGAAGGGAGGGATAAGGTGAAAACAGAGTATAAAAGAGACATGAACCATAATTACCTGATCCTTTATGGGGAAGAGGAGATCAATACAGATTCCTATCAGGTGCGGATGCTGGTAGGAAATATCATTCCCTCTCTTCTGAAATGCCGGATACAGGGAATGGACGGGAAATTTATGGTGTATTTCGATATTACATCCAGACAGGCGCTGAACAGATTATATGAAGAGAAGAAAATGGGGATCGAAGATCTGAGACGCATTTTCGGCGGATTCGTAAAGGTGATGGAGGATACCGCAGAGTATCTGATGAATCCGGGACAGCTGGTACTGGCACCGGAATACATCTTTACAGATATGGAAGAGGGGCAGGTTTATTTCTGCCTGATGCCTGGATATGACAGAGATATCAAAGAGCAGTTTCAGGCACTTACGGAATACATTCTGCCGAAAATTGACCATGAAGACGGCGTTGCAGTTATGCTTGGGTATGGAGTTTACAGAAGAGCGATGGAGAACAGTTTTCATCTGGAACATATTAAAGAAGAATTATATAAACTTCCTGAAGAGCGGGAAATTCCGTCAGCAGAAGAAAAGGATCTGTTCGGGGATGAACAGAGAATGGAGCCGGAAGAAAAGGATCGGTTGGAGAATGACAGAATAGAATTTGTGCGTGAAAACAGAGCTCCGGAGATAAAGAACAGTGCAGGGCAATCTCTACGGAAAGTACTGCCGGCAGCAGTCAGTCTTGTTATTCTGGCAGGTATTGCAGCAGCTACGGTGATGGGGTATCTGCCATATCTGGAAACAGGAGTTTTACTGGGGGCAGCGCTGCTGATACTAATGGCGGCGATGGGAATTTCATGGATCATGAAAAGGCGGACAAAAGAAACGCCTTCTTCTGCACAGAAATCCCGGAGGCAGAAAGAAGGACAAACAGAATACGGAGACTCAGAACTTTTCGGGAAAAACAGTGATTTTCTGCATAAAAAAGAATCTCCAAAAGTATTCGAGAGAACAGAAAATAATGGAAATGCAGAGCTATTTCAGGAAGAAAGAAGCGTATATGGAGGCATGGAATCTGTTCAGAAAGAAAAAAAGAGTATGTGTAATGGGAATTTCGGAGAAACCATGGTTCTTTCGGCAGCAGTAACGTCAGGTCCGGCAAGTTTCGTAAGCAGGGAACCGGGAGAACTGGCAACTATATATCTTCAGGAAGACCTGACAGTGGTAGGAAAGCTTGCCAATGCCTGTGATGCAGTCATAGATCTTCCCACAGTGAGCAGGATCCATGCGAAGATCCGGAAAAAAGAAGAGGGGTATTACCTTACTGATATGAATTCCAGAAATGGAACTATGGTAAACGGCCGCCTGCTCCTGCCGGATGAAGAGTACAGACTGCAGAATGAGGATGAGGTGGATTTCGCCCAGGCAAGATATGTGTTTCTGGAATAGAGACATGTCTGTTAAAGAATAAAGGTTTTGTAAATTCTTGCGTTTTTTGGTACAATTACAGAAGATACTGAATAGAAAAGAGGTTAAATGTGGAAGAACTGAAAAAAGAGCCTGTAACAGTCTTTTTGATCCTGGTCAATGCGCTGGTTTTTCTTGTAGTAGAATTCACAGGAGGATCTGGGGACACCCTGCACATGCTGCAATGCGGAGCTGCTTATACCCCATCCATTCTGGACGGGGAGTATTTTCGGATATTTACCTGCATGTTCCTGCATTTCGGAGCGAAGCATCTGGGAAATAATATGCTGGTGCTTTTTGTTCTGGGAGGAAGGATGGAACGTACTGTGGGACGGATCCGTTATCTTCTGATCTATCTTCTGGGAGGTATGGGCGGCAATATCCTCTGTCTTCTTCTGGAGATGAGAAGCGGCGATTTCGCTGTGTCAGCAGGTGCCTCCGGAGCGGTCTTTGCTGTAATGGGAGCGATGATCTATGCTGTGATCAGAGGAAAGGGACATGTAGAAGATCTTTCTACCAGGCAGGTGCTGATCATGGCAGCGTTTTCTCTTTACTTTGGCTTCACCAGTGAAGGCGTGGATAATGCAGCCCATGTAGGCGGACTGATCTGTGGATTTATACTGGCAGTACTTCTGTATCATCCAGGAAAATATGAAAGGCAGAACCCTGACCAGGTGTGCTTGTAAGCGTAATGTGTCCATGATGTGCGAGAACAATCTCCTGAACAACTGTAAGTCCGAGACCGGTTCCTTCCGGTTTATAGGTAACAAATGGCGTCCAGACATGCTGAAGCTGATCCTGTGTCATCCCGCAGCCATTATCACTGATGGAGATACAGATTCCATTGTCATTTTTACGGAGACAGGCGGTGATCCTGCCTTTGGGATGATCGATGGCCTCACAGGAATTACGGATAAGATTCAGTAATGCCTGACGCATTTTGATCCGGTCAATAAAAACAGGGGAGGAAATCTCTTCCAGATGACTTTCCAGTGTGATCCCCAGATAATCCAGTGTGTGTTTTTCGCTGGAGAGGACTTGCCGCAGGAAATCTGTGGGATTGGTGGGGATTGGGGAAATGGTTCCGGCATGGCTGAAGTCGGAAATCTGATTCAGAAGCTCCCTGACGTAATCCAGATTATCTGTCAGGCTGTCCCAGCCCTGCCAGGTGCAGATCTCGGGATGAGAGGACGCCATAAGCTGCAGTTCACTGACAATCAGGGCGATGGGATTACGTATTTCGTGTCCAAGTTTGGATAAGGTCATCTGAAATTCTTTTTTTAATTGTTCTGCTGTACTTTCAGTCTGCATATGTATCACCTCAGGGAAAGTGTACCACTGAGACAGCAGGATCATCAATCAGTTTCGTAGTGGAAAAATCGTATAGTTTCGCTGTAATTATTGCACAGACGAGGGATTTTGACGTAAAATGTCCGTATACGCAATGCGAAATTATGCGTGAAAGAAAAATAAATTCAACAAAATTTAATGAAAGAGGGAATTAAAAATGGATAATTGTATTTTCTGTAAAATCGCTAATGGAGAAATACCGGCTGCAACTCTTTATGAAGATGAAGATTTCAGGGTGATCCTGGACCTGGGACCTGCAAGTAAAGGCCACGCACTGATCCTGCCTAAGGCTCATGTAGCGAATATTTATGAACTGTCAGATGACATGGCAGCCAAGGCTATGGTTTTGGCGAAGAAGATGGCATCAGCTATGACAGAAGCGCTGAAATGTGACGGTTTCAATATTGTGCAGAATAACGGGGAGTGCGCCGGCCAGACAGTATTCCATTTCCATATGCACCTGATTCCGAGATACAATGGAGATACTGTAGGCATCACATGGAAACCGGGTGAATTAACAGATGAAGATAAAGAGGAGATCCTGTCAAAGGTAAAGGCACAGCTTGCCTGACCCCGAGACTTTATACAAAAGATGAAAAACACGGAGTTTGGAGCCATCTACGCCAGATACCGTGCCCGTTCAAAGCGGCTCGCAAGAGCAATTCTGAAGAATGAAGATGAGGCAGAAGACGTCTGCCATGACGTATTCGTAAAACTGTATAAAATGGGAGAGGAATTTGATACGTCCAGTGAGAAAAAGATGGAATCATGGATACTCACCACGACTGAGCGCACAGCGTTGGATTATTACAAAAAAGGATACAGGAAACATGAATATGCAGATTCAGATGAAATTGAGAGAGCGGCAGAAGTGCTTGCACAGAGCAGAAGCACTGTAGATGAAGTAATAGAAGTAATTGAAGCACATGATTCTGTGGGAGCGATTTTCAGGGAACTCAGACGCAGGAATGAGAGAAACTACGAAATCTATGTCAGAGTCAAGTTATGCCATATGCCGCCGGAAACCGTGGCACGACAATTTCATACTACATCCAATAATGTGAACAATATTGTCATGCGCACGAAGCGGTGGCTTATGAAAGAATATGACAGAAATTCAGATCTCTGAGAACAGAGGGAACAGTATGTTTATCTGGCGGCACATTCCTCGATGAGTTCCGTGATCTTTTCGATAGAATTCATATGACTGCTTCCTGACATTGCATCAATGTAGGTCTGGCGGTTATTATAAAGCTGGCGGATGGAATCCAGAAGCTTTTCTTCTGTGATCTCTTCTTCTTCCAGAACCATGCTGAAGCCCTGACGTTCGAAAGAACGGGCATTTAAGATCTGGTCTCCACGGCTGGCATTTGCTGACAGGGGAATAAGAAGATTTGGTTTCTTAAGGGCATTGATCTCACAGATCGCGTTGGCGCCTGCACGGGAAATTACCACATCTGCCAGTGCAAACATATCTGCCAGTTCCTGTTTGATATATTCATACTGAACATAGCCTTCTGTGCCATTCAGGCTTTCGTCCATTTTTCCTTTTCCACAGAGGTGGATCACCTGGAATTCTTTCAGAAGATTCGGAAGGATGCGGCGGATATTTTCATTGACGGAAGCTGCGCCCAGACTGCCTCCGATCACCATAAGTACGGGCTTGCTGTCTGTGAAACCACAGAATTTTCTGGCTGCTTCTTTATCACCGCTCAGAAGTTCCTGACGGATTGGTGTACCGGTAAGGACAGCTTTATCAGCAGGAAGGCTGCTGACAGTTTCAGGGAAATTACAGCATACCTTTGCAGCGGAAGGAATGCAGAGTTTGTTTGCAAGTCCTGGTGTCATGTCAGATTCATGGATGATGGCAGGAATTTTGCATTTTTTAGCTGCGATGACTACGGGAACAGTAACGAATCCACCCTTGGAGAAGACAACATCCGGTTTTAACTGTTTCAACAGTTTCTTAGCTTCTCCGAAACCTTTCAGAACACGGAACGGGTCGGTGAAATTTTTCACATCAAAGTAACGTCTTAATTTACCGGAGGAAATGCCGTAATAAGGAATGTGCATTTCTTCGATAAGTTTCTTTTCAATTCCGTCATAAGAGCCGATATAGGAAATTTCATATCCCAGTTCTTGCAGACGGGGAATCAAGGCAATATTTGGAGTAACATGACCGGCGGTACCGCCACCGGTGAGTACGATATGTTTCATAAGGATCCTCCTGATCATTTCGAAATAAAATAGAATAAAATGCCCTTTCAGAGCAGAAATTCTATCTTTAATATGAACCAGTACAGGAGAATTGTCAAGGAAAGTTGGAGATTATGAGAGATAAAATAAGCAGGTACAGAAGCGAAGAAGAGACAGACAAACTGCTGGAAGAACAGTTCATCAGAGAGGCAGAAGAGATGGAAGCACGGATACTGAGAGCAGCAGGGGCAGACCCCATGGAAGAGCCGCCTGAAGAATCCCAGGAAGAAATCAGCGCAGGATATGACCGTGTGATCGCCACCCTGAAAGCCAGCGGTGAATACCGGGAGGAAACAGAGGATCGTAAGCTTCTGGGATTTCAGGAATGGAAGAAAGAGATTGCCAGAGAACAGAAATTGTTTGAGAGAGCCGGTATTGCAGCAGTGAGCCTTCTGATCGTGTTTATGGCGGGAATGACAATAACAGCAGATAATACTTCTGCTCTGGAAGCTTCCAGAGCCATGTTTCATATAGAGAAACATGTGGAATCTGACGATCATCTTTCAGAAGAAACCAAAGAAGAAGCAAAAGAAAAATCCATAGAAGAACCAGAAGAACTAACAGAGGAATCCGCAGGAAAATAAAAAATTAAAAAAATTTTATTTTTTGTGTGATTTTGGAAGTGGCTGATTCGTATTATATATGTAGTGGAAATCTGCAAGTGGAAAAGATACCGGTTTTGGACTTGGTTAATTTTGTTTTTCGGGAAACAGTCACTTCACAAGAAAACAGATACAGGCAGGATGAATCAGCCGGTGTTTTGCAGATGTACATTACCATTCTGCACATCCATGTGTTTGTTCCGCAGTAGAGTACATTGAGATATCAGCAAAATCCAATATCCGAATGTGGCAGACGCATGAAAGAAGCCGGGAACTGTCTGAAATGATAGTTTCTGGCTTTTTTGAATATAGAATGTATTACTTTATTACTTGCCCGAAATGAACGTTACTGTTCACTCCGTTCACAGTAACGTAGCCAAAATTCATTCCAGATTGCCTGCGGCAATGGAATTTTGGCTTGTATGTCTCGGTATTTTGGCATATTCATGCCAAAACACCTCGCGGGATAGTGGTGTGTGAACAGTAACAAACGAACAATAATGCCCTTGAAATATCAGAAAAAAGCTGTTATTAATAACAATTGTATTGTATAATAAATACAATGATAAAGAGAAGTCCGAAAGGAGGTTTTTGTATGAAGATTACTTTTATCGGTGCTACTCATGAGGTTACGGGATCCTGCTATTATCTGGAAGCTGCAGGGCGTAAGTTCCTGGTAGACTGTGGAATGGAACAGGGACCGGATTATTATGAAAACGTGGAAATCCCTGTAGCCTGCGGAGAACTTGACTTTGTGCTTCTTACCCATGCACATATGGATCATTCAGGCAATCTGCCCGCAATCTATGCGAAAGGTTTCCAGGGGCCGATCTATGCGACAGATGCTACCTGCCACTTGTGTGATATTATGCTTCGTGACAGTGCGCATATTCAGATGTTCGAGGCTGAGTGGCGTAACAGAAAGGGCAAACGTCAGGGCAAACCGGAATTTGTACCTGCTTATACCATGGAAGATGCCATGGGCGTTATCAGGAATTTCGTGAGCTGTCCATATGAAAAGGTGATCACTCCTGCAGAGGGAATTTCTGTCCGCTTTATTGATGCAGGCCATCTTCTGGGATCTGCAAGTATAGAGCTGACGATCCGCGAAGGGGATAAAGAAGAGAAGATCGTCTTCTCCGGTGATATCGGAAATACAGGACAGCCGCTGATCAAGGATCCGGAGTATCTGCACAGTGCGGATTATGTAGTTATGGAGTCCACCTACGGCGACAGAAGCCATGGAGAAAAGCCGGATTATGTGAAGCTTCTGGCACAGATCATTCAGGAAACATTTGACAGGGGAGGAAACCTGATCGTTCCTTCTTTCGCAGTAGGACGTACACAGGAAATGCTGTATTTTATCCGTCAGATCAAGGCGGATAATCTGGTACACGGGTATGATGGATTTACGGTTTATGTAGACAGTCCTCTGGCAAATGAGGCAACGACTATATTTTCGGAACATCAGTATGACTGTTTTGACGAAGTGGCTATGGAACTGATCCACAAAGGAATTAACCCCATCAGTTTCCCAGGATTGAAGATATCTGTTACCAGTGATGATTCCAAAGCCATCAACTATGATGAAGAGCCCAAAGTTATTATTTCAGCCAGCGGAATGTGTGACGCCGGACGTATCAAGCATCATCTGAAACATAACCTGTGGGACGAGAGAAATACGATCCTGTTTGTAGGATATCAGGCAGTGGGAACTCTGGGAAGGGCACTGATCGAAGGTGCCACAGATGTGAAGCTGTTTGGCGAGCCGGTTCATGTAGCTGCACATATCAACAGAATGCCTGGAATCAGCGGACACGCAGATGTAAACGGACTTCTGGATTGGGCGAAAGCATTTGCAGAGGTCAGACCGAAGAAAGTGTTTGTCACTCATGGTGATGACGCAGTTACAGAGATTTTTGCCAAGCGTCTGAATGAAGAACTGGGATATGATACCATGGCACCTTTCAGCGGTACGGTTTATGATCTGGCAGAGAATGTATGCATTTATGAAGCAGAAGGAATTAAGATCCAGAAAGCATCCGTATCTCCGAAAGCATCCAGGGCAGCCCGGGCATTCGAGAAGCTTCTTTCTCTTGGCTATCGTCTTCTGTCTGTTATCAAGAAGAACGAAGGAATCCCGAACAAAGATCTGGAGCGTTTCTCGCGGGATGTCCAGTCTCTGTGTGACAAATGGGACAGGAAAGATATAGAATAAATTAAACAGCAGCCCCCGCAGTGAAGATCACCGCAGGGGCTGCTGTTATGAAAGAGAGTGCATTATTTATTTAATGCCTGTTTGATAGCGATTGTAAGCTGGTCAGGACATGAAGTGTTTTTGAAACCACATTTGATCCCTTCCAGGCGGGAGATCACTTCATCTGCATCCATACCCTCTACAAGTGCTGACACTCCCTGGGTATTACCGCTGCATCCGCCGAAAAACTGTACATTGTGAATTTTATGGTCTGCATCCATTTCAAACTGGATCTCCTGGGCACAGACTCCTTTTGTCTTATATACCATGGTATGATTCCTCCTGTTATTAAAAACAACATGATATCAGGATCCAAAAGTACACAGGTGTAAAATATTTTTAATTCTGATATCATTCATTTGTAATTCGCAAAAACTATTATATCAGAACACAAAAAAAGTTTCCATATAAATTAAAGATTTGCTATAATAAAAACAGCAGACTTTTTTGGGAGTCTGCTCACAAACAGATAACTACGCAAAAAGATTTTACAAAGAAGAGGTGTTTTAATATGAAATGTATCGGAATTATCGGAGCTATGGAACAGGAAGTAGCCAGAATTAAAGAGAAAATGCAGCATGTAACTATCACAACAAAAGCATCCATGGATTTCTATGAGGGAACTCTGGAAGGAAAGAAAGTAGTAGTAGTACGTTCCGGGATCGGTAAAGTAAATGCAGGAATGTGCACACAGATCCTTACAGACGTTTATCATGTGGAAGCCGTGATCAACACAGGAATCGCAGGAAGCCTGAACAACGACGTGAACATCGGAGATATTGTACTTTCCACAGATGTACTTCATCATGATATGGATGCCACAGGTTTCGGTTACAAAAAGGGCCAGATCCCGCAGATGGAGGAATTTTCTTTCCCGGCAGATGAGAAACTCCGTAAACTGGCAGCGAAAGTATGCGGGGAAGTAAACCCTGAGATCAGTGTATTCGAAGGAAGAATCTGCTCCGGAGACCAGTTTATCTCTGATAATGATGTAAAAGCAAAGATCATCTCCGAATTCGGCGGATTTGCAGTAGAGATGGAAGGTGCAGCCATCGGTCAGGCAGCATATCTGAATGGAATCCCATTCCTGGTAGTACGTGCGATCTCTGATAAAGCAGACGGAAGTGCGAATATGGATTATGCAGAATTCGAAATGGCAGCCATCGAGCACAGCGTGAAGCTGACAGTGGGAATGATCCAGGCACTGTAAGGCAGGAACCATCGGGCATATCCGGGCATATACTGAAACAGATGATTGTAAGAAAAGCAGGATCCGGATATGTATTTTGATAAGTATTTTCCGTTTTATGAAGCATATGCAAGTCCGTTGCTGTATCAAGGGGAACGGATGCAGGAAGAGGAATTCGAATTAATGAAATCCTATTATCCAGAAACTGTACGCAGGATCCAGGAGCAGGTCGAGGAAGAGTGTGATCTGCTGGATTATGAAGGCAGCCGTCTGTATGATGAGTATCCTGATAAATATATGTTTTACCATCTGTGCAGGAAGATCCGCCAGAGGGCGGAACCCGAGCTGAAAGTACAGTCCATGGACGGTAGCTTTCTGGATGAACTGGTGCAGGTACTTCTGCTTCAGGAGATTTCCAGAAGACGGTGCCGCAGACACAGATGCAGAAGATATTTCTGAAATATCAGACCTGCATCAGAGGGTGAACACAGCAATACAGATAAACGGAAAGCATTGTGTAAAATATAAAAGAACGCACCAGAAACTTAACAGATAGAGATAGAATGAAAAATTTAAAAGAATATTTAGAAGAACAGATAAATGAAAACCTGATCCAGGGAGTTCTGAGCGGTAACAAAACCGGCAGCGGTCCATCCAAGGTGAAGATCCGTCCGGTAATGCTCAAGGGCAGCATCTGCTATCAGGCATCTGCCACAGAGGGACCGAAAGTGTTCCACAAAAATTACGACAGACAGCAGCTGATCGGGTACCTGGAAACAGAGATCACAGGGCGCTTCAGCCAGTTTCAGACACAGGGAAGAATGCTGGACGGAGTAGTTCTTGTGAGTAAAAAAGGCAGAATGACCATAAAGGAAAAGCACCATGAGACTAGGGAACCGGTGCAGATCCAGGCACATAACCGTGTGAAACAATATATTCTGAAGGAAGGCGTACCGGTTCCATTTCTCATAGATCTGGGAGTTATGAATGAAAAGGGGAAGATCATTACTTCCCGATATGACAAATTCCGCCAGATCAATCGTTTCCTGGAATTTGTGGAAGATATACTTCCGGCATTTTCCCGTGAGAAAGAGATCACAATTCTGGATTTCGGATGCGGCAAGAGTTATCTCACATTTGCCATGTATTATTATCTGAGAGAACTTAAGAATTATGATGTGAATATCATAGGACTTGACCTGAAGACTGATGTGATTCATAAATGTAATTTCCTGGCTGAGAAATACGGATATGACAAACTGCATTTCTATCAGGGGGACATTGCAGAATATGAAGGGGTATCTTCGGTAGATATGGTGGTAACCCTGCATGCGTGTGATACAGCTACAGATTTCGCACTTGCGAAGGCTGTAGAATGGGGAGCCAGGGTAATCCTCTCTGTTCCGTGTTGCCAGCATGAAGTAAACAAGCAGATCAGGAATGAGATGCTTGAGCCGGTACTGCGCTACGGAATCCTGAAAGAGAGAATGTCCGCACTGATCACAGATGCAGTTCGTGCCAATCTTCTGGAAAGCAAAGGATATGAAACACAGATCCTTGAATTTATTGACATGGAACATACCCCGAAGAATCTGCTCATCCGCGCCGTAAAAACCGGCAGGGAATGCCCGAAAGAGAAAACTGATCTCATGATGAGCGAGCTGAACATACACCCTTCCCTGGATAGGCTTTTGTACCCTGATCGAACAGAAGGGGGACAGGTATGAAACGCATAAAGAAAGCCCTGTTGAAGATACTGATCCTTGTTTGTGTTTTTGTAGTGGGAGTAGCAGGAACTGCCCTGCTTCTTAACAGCGTATCCACAGATGACAGATCTGAACTGAATGATGCCACTTTTCCTGAAGTAATGATAGACATGGATGGAACGCTGGTAAACAGAATGTACGGATATGCCACAGCCATGCAGGCAGATTTTACCAGAGACAGTGTCACTCCGCTGGATACTACGAAACAGCTCACTTTCGTAGTCAATCCCTATGCATCAGAGGTGACAGGTTTTTCCTATGAGATCCGTACTTCTGATGGGAGCAAGGTTCTGGAGAATAAGAAGATCAAAGCATTCGAGCAGAACGGAGAAAACCTGAAGGTAAGTGTGGAGATCGGAAGTGACCTGAGAGTGAATCAGGAATATTCCATGCAGATTTCTCTGGATACAGAAGGGAAGACCGTCTATTACTATACCAGGATCGTTTACAGATCCCAGGTTCATGCCGGTGAGTATGCAGCCTTTGTAAAAAGTTTCTACGAGTCCTGTCTGGACAAAAATGCAGCAGATGGACTGGCTGCCTATCTGGAACCGGAAAACAACGGAGCAGGCACCAATTATTCCAATATCAACATCAACTCCACTCTGTCAGAAGTCAGTTGGGGAACCCTGGAGCCGCAGTTATATAAAGAAGGGATCCCGATCATCAAAGATATCAATGAAACCACAGCAAGTATTTCCATTGATTATCAGCTTACTTCCCAGGATGACAATGAGAATACAGAAGTTTATGATGTGACAGAGTTTTACAGAATGCGTTATATGGATTCCAGGATCTATCTCCTTGACTTCCAGCGTTCTGCCAACCAGATTTTTGATGCTTCACTTTCCGTATTTTCAGATGACGGTATCGTGCTGGGAGTCCGGAATAAAGATGTGGAATATATGGTAAGTGAGAAGGCAGACATTGTTGCATTTGTGCAGCAGGGAGATCTGTGGTCTTATGCACCGGGTGATGGAAAGGTAAACAGGGTTTTCAGCTTCCGTAAATCTGAGAACGGAGATTTCCGTGATTCCAGAAACCAGCATGATATTAAGATCATCAGAGTAAATGAGGACGGAGACATTGATTTCGTTCTTTATGGCTATATGAACCGGGGTGCTCATGAGGGATATGAGGGAATCGGTGTTTATCATTATAATAATGATAAGAATGTAGTGGAAGAACGTGCATTTATTCCTATATCAGAGTCCTTTGAATTCCTGAAGCGCGACCTGAGCAAATTATCCTATGTCAATGAGAATAATGAACTTTTCCTGCTGCTGGCCCAGAAGCTGTACTGTGTAAATATTGAAAATAATACCTATGAGGTTCTGGAAGACGGGATCAAAAATGCGAATTTCACAGCTTCCGAAAATGGTGATTATGCAGCATGGCTGGTAACCCAGGGAGATGATAAAGGCTGTATTCATGAGATCCAGATGGATACAAAAGAAATCAGAACCATTGAACATGCCAAAGGTGAGAGACTGCGTGTCGTTGGATATATGAATCAGGATCTGATCTATGGAATCCTGCAGAAATCGGATATCCTTACAGATTCGGACGGACATACCAAAGAGGGAATCCATACACTCCGCATCGAGGATTTCCAGGGAGATATAAAAAAGGAATATCATCAGGAGAGCCTGTATATTACAGATATTTCCGTGGGAAGCACGCTGATCGAATTTGAACTTTCTTCCAAATCAGGAGATACCTATCAGGCACGGAAAAAAGATACCATCATGAACAACAAGAATTCCGCAGTAAACACAGCGAAAGTTGAACTGATTTCTGCATCCAGGACAGGAGTGAGGGTACGGCTGGCATTAAGTGAGAATGCGCAGACGGATACACCTCTTGCTATGTATTCAAAAATCAGCAATGTATCAGAGAAGAACATCAGTCTGGATACCCAGATCCCCCAGGAAGCAGTTTACTATGTATATGCCAAAGGTGGTCTGGACAGCACCTATACAGACCCTGCGAAAGCAGTGCTGCGTGCAGATGATCAGGGCGGCGTCGTGCTGAACCGTGCCCAGCAGTATGTGTGGGAGCGAGGCAATAAAAAAACGAAGATACAGCTTGATACAGCAGATATTCCTGATAGCATCCTTCAGGGAACCCTGGATACAGATGAATTGAAAAAGGCATTAAAAGGCACCGGAACTGTGACGGATCTTTCCGGCTGCAGTCTGGACAGCGTTTTATATGAAGTCAGTGCACAGAGACCGGTGATCGCGAAGACTGGAAATGGTACAAGTGTTGTAATCGTAGGATATGATGAATATAACACCTGGCTGTATGATCCGGTAAAACAGGAGACCTACCCATATGGAATGAACGATAGTACAGATTTATTCCAGAAAGCAGGAAATATTTTTATCACATACATTGAATCTGTCAATTATTGACAAAAAATTATAATAATAATTATGTAAATGGTTATTTACAATCTGGCAGTATTTGGTTATCCTTAGAATGACAAAAAATAAACGGAGGGGAATCAGCCATGTTATACGAAGATATTAAGAAACTTGTGCAGTACGGAATAGAAACAGGTATTACACCTGCCTGTGAGAAAAATTATACTACAAATCTTCTTCTGGATGTTTTTTCAGAAGATGAATATGTAGAACCGGAACAGGAATACAGCAATATTGATCTGGAAGAGGTATTAAACGGACTTCTGGATGAAGCAGTAAAAAGAGGTCTGATCCAGGACAGTGTTGTATACCGTGATCTTTTTGACACAAAGCTGATGAACTGTCTGATGCCCCGTCCGGCTCAGGTCCAGAAGGAATTCTGGGACAAATATGAGAAAGATCCTGAAGAGGCTACAGATTATTTCTATAAACTCAGCCAGGACAGCAATTATATCCGCCGCTATCGTGTAAAAAAAGACCAGAAATGGACAGTAAACAGTGAGTACGGCGAGATTGATATCACCATCAACCTGTCAAAACCGGAAAAGGATCCGAAAGCCATCGCAGCAGCGAAGCTTGTGAAGTCCAGCAGTTATCCGAAATGTCTTCTCTGTCCGGAGAATGAGGGATATGCAGGAAGAGTCAATCATCCGGCAAGAGAGAACCATCGTATCATCCCTATTACAGTAAACGACAGTCCATGGGGCTTCCAGTATTCTCCGTATGTATATTATAATGAGCACTGCATCGTATTTAACAGCAGACATGTACCTATGAAGATTGAGAGAAATACGTTTATCAAACTGTTTGGTTTCGTGAAACTGTTCCCACATTATTTCCTGGGTTCCAATGCAGATCTTCCTATCGTAGGCGGATCTATCTTAAGCCACGATCATTTCCAGGGCGGTCATTACACTTTCGCAATGGCCAAGGCACCTATTGAGAAGAGAGTGACAATTCCGGGATATGAGGATGTGGAAGCAGGTATTGTCAAATGGCCGCTTTCTGTATTGAGGATCCGCCATAAAGATGAGAAACGCCTGATCGATCTGGCTACCCATGTGCTGGAGGTGTGGAGAGGTTACACAGATGAAGCTGCATTTATCTTTGCAGAGACAGAAGGAGAACCTCACAACACCATCACTCCGATCGCACGTAAGGTGGGAGACACCTTTGAACTGGATCTGACTCTGAGAAACAATATTACCACAGAGGAGCATCCGCTGGGTGTATATCATCCTCATGCACAGTATCATCATATTAAGAAAGAGAACATTGGTCTGATCGAGGTTATGGGACTTGCCGTACTTCCGGCCAGACTGAAAGAAGAACTGGAACTTCTGGGTGAATATATCCTGGAAGGAAAAGATATTTCTTCTAATGAGAAGATCAAGAAACATGCTGCATGGGTAGCAGAGGTTCTGCCGAAATATAAGAATCTGGATAAAGACAATATCCAGGATGTGCTCCGCCAGGAAGTTGGACATGTATTTGTCCATGTTCTGGAGGATGCCGGTGTATATAAATGCACTCCGGAAGGCAGAGAGGCATTTATGAGATTCATTGACAATCTGTAATCTGTATGAGAGGGGACGTTCCGCGGGATATGCGGGACGTTTCTGCAAAATGGAGGTAGATTTATGTTTAAACGAAAGCGAAGAGAAAGGAAAAGACTGTTATGCCTGCTTCTGGCAACAGGGATGATCGCATCTGAGACGCCTGTGTGGGCTTCGGAGTTTGATGCTCCATATGAGTCCGTGGATTCATTTGACATGTTCAGTTCCGGAGAGGACGACACAGAGATTTTTGAAACCGGAGAACCGGAACCTGTCCCTACAGTGACTCCCACCCCGGAACCGACAGTGACACAGATCCCGGATCTGACAGTGACCCCGGAGCCGGATGAGGAAGTGACAGCAGCATCTGCAACGGTGACTCCGGCACCATCCGTATCTGCGGCAGCAGTGACTCCCACCCCGGAACCAACGATAGATCCTGAAAAGGAAATAGAGATCCGGTTTATAGACGGAGAGGGCAAAGAATGTGAAGATGTAGACAGAATGGTTGTGAAATGGGAGACAACGATCACTCTGCCGAATGTTCCTGATCCGGAAGCGCCTAACCAGTGGAAACTGGAACAGAATGAGAAACTCAACGACAGCATCTGTCTGGAAGGCGGCTCGAAATTGACTCTGGAGAAAAAAGAAAACTGGGATGATTTCATGGAGAAGGATGTCCTGAAATTATATATGCCGAAGAAATGTAACGTTACTTTCTGGAATAACTCCGGAACAGGAACTTTTAAGACTGTAAAGGCATATGAGACAAAGGAAATCACCTTGCCTGATATCGTCAATTCTGCTTACATTAATTACGGCTGGACAAACACAGCAGGAAGCGGTACTGTCAAATACGCGCTGAATTCCATTTATAAAGTAACGGAAGACGTGAATCTCTATATCGTGCGCCGGCTGTCCATGCAGATCACCTATCTGTCACAGAACGGAAAGAGCAACAATACCTTTGCGAAGCTGAACCGGACTATAGGAAAGAACCTGAAACTGACTCTGGCAGAAGTACCTGCCAAAAGCGGATACCAGGCTCTGGGCTGGGCACTGACCCCCAATGCCACGAAAGCCAAATATACAGCAGGCCAGCAGGTAACTGTGACCGATGATTACACTCTTTATGCAGTGTATAAGAAGATGCCCTATAAAGTAACCTTTAATAACAATGCAGGAACCAGTACAAGCAGCAGCTATACATCCCTGACTGTCTATGCAGATCAGAACCAGAAGATCACCCTGCCTGCAGTACCGAAGGCCAAAGGCTACACGAATCTTGGATGGACAACTGCCAAAGGAAAGAAGAAACCGCTGTATAAAGCAGGATCACAGGTAAAAATTACAAAAACAACCAGGTTCTACGCAGTCCGCAGAAAGAGTAAATACTATACGGTCACATACTATATGGGAGATGGAAAAACCAATTCCACATATAAAAAGCTGACAACCAAAGTAGAAGAAGGAACGAAAGTGACCTTCGCCAAAGTACCGGCCAGAAGCGGTTATATAAACCTGGGATGGTCCAGCAAAAAGAATTCCACGAAGGCAACCGCCAAAGCGTCCTATACGGTAACCAGAAACATCACTCTTTATGCAGTGCAGAAAAAAGCGGTGACCCTGACTCTGTGTAAGAATAACGGCGCAGTATACAGTACCACCAGAATGGCACAGGGAAGCACATATAAACTGTCCGGTGTCAAGGATGCCAACGGTTACACATTCATGGGCTGGTCTGAACAAGCAGGCCAGAAGGTGAACCCGGACTATGAAGCAGAGGAAACCATTACGGTCAAAAAAAATACTACACTATATGCAGTAGTATTCAACAGATCTTCGGAAGATAATCTGTCCGCAGATGTTCTTCCACAGGTAAACTCCTATAAATATAAAAATGTGGTGTTTATTGGAGACTCCCGTACAGAATATATGAAAAATGCTTTGGCACGTGCGGGTGCAAACACAAATTATGTGAAATTTATCTGTAAGGCAGGGGAAGGATATAGCTGGCTGACAGGTACTGCAGTACCTCAGCTCCAGGAACTGGTAAAAAATGATACCAACAGCATTCTTTCTAAGAAAACAGCAGTGATCTTCAATTTCGGTGTAAACGATTATAATGAGTATGCGAAATATGCAGCCTATTATAAGCTGATCGCCTCCTCTCTGGAGAAGAAAGGATGTGAACTGTACTTCATGTCTGTAAACCCGATCAACCGCCTGATGCTTTCCAATACAGGAAGGGCAGACAGAAGCGAAGCGAAGATACGGTCATTTAACACCTATATGCAGAAGAATCTGCTTTCATCATACACTTACATTGATATGTACAGCTACCTGAAGGCAACAGGATACAGTTTCGCCAGTGATAAATACGGAGCCGGAAGCATAGATGACGGACTTCATTACACAGCCAGAACCTATAAGAGAATCTTTACCCAGTGCCTGCGGTCCCTGAAGAACAGCTGATGTAATAAAACTGATATAAAAAACAATTGCAAATCCCAGATTACTCCTTGCGTGAAGACGGGGAATAGTCTATACTAAAGGACGAGACGTCTGTTAAGGTTAACAGCGTTTCGTCTTTTTTACCAAAAGTGTGAGAATGATGAGAGAAAGAGGAAACATAGATATGAAACTGACAACAGTAAAAGAAATTTACAAAGAGAGAGAAAAATATCTGGATCAGGAGGTTACTGTAGGCGGATGGGTAAGAAGTGTTCGTGATTCCAAGACCTTCGGATTTATCGTACTTCATGATGGTACTTTTTTTGAAACACTGCAGGTAGTTTACCATGATACAATGAAGAACTTCGCAGATATCAGCAAGCTGAATGTAGGTGCAGCTATCATCGTAAAAGGAACTCTGGTAGCAACTCCTCAGGCAAAGCAGCCATTCGAGATCCAGGCTACAGAGGTTACAGTAGAGGGTGCCTCCGCTCCGGATTACCCGTTACAGAAGAAGCGCCACAGCCTTGAATACTTAAGAACTATCACACATCTCCGTCCGAGAACAAACACATTTCAGGCAGTATTCCGTGTTCGTTCCATCTGTGCTTATGCAATCCACCGTTTCTTCCAGGAACAGGGATTTGTATATGTACACACACCACTGATCACAGGAAGTGACTGTGAGGGTGCCGGTGAGATGTTCCAGGTTACCACACTGGACATGAACAATGTTCCTGTAGATGATAAAGGCGCTGTGGACTATTCCCAGGACTTCTTCGGAAAAGAAACCAACCTGACAGTAAGCGGCCAGTTAAACTGTGAGACTTTCGCACAGGCATTCCGCAATGTTTATACATTCGGACCAACATTCCGTGCAGAGAACTCCAACACTACACGTCATGCAGCAGAATTCTGGATGATCGAGCCTGAATGTGCATTCGCAGACCTGAATGACAACATGGATCTGGCAGAGGCTATGCTGAAATATGTGATCCGTTATGTACTGGAGAACGCTCCGGAGGAGATGAACTTTTTCAATTCCTTCATTGACAAAGGACTTCTGGACAGACTGAACCATGTGATCAACTCCGAGTTCGGTCATGTAACTTATACAGAAGCAGTAGAACTTCTGGAGAAGAACAACGATAAATTTGATTACAAGGTATTCTGGGGATGTGATCTGCAGACAGAGCATGAGCGTTATCTTACAGAAGAGATCTTTAAGAAACCGGTATTTGTAACAGATTATCCGAAGGAGATCAAGGCCTTCTATATGAAGATGAACGAGGACAATAAGACAGTTGCAGCTATGGACTGCCTGGTACCTGGAATCGGAGAGATCATCGGCGGAAGCCAGAGAGAGGACGATATCGAGAAACTTGAGAAACGTATGGATGAGCTGGGACTGAAGAAAGAGGATTATGATTTCTATCTGGATCTTCGTAAATATGGTTCCACACGCCATTCAGGATTTGGACTGGGATTTGAACGCTGCGTAATGTACCTGACCGGCATGGGAAATATCCGCGACGTAATCCCGTTCCCAAGAACTGTAAAGAACTGTGATTTATAATCAGGGAGAGCTGATAGGTTCTGCGCCTGAATAAGAAAGAGAGATTGGCATGAGATTTATTCATCTTGCAGATGTGCATCTGGGAGCTGTGCCTGACAGAGGCTGCCCCTGGAGTGAACGGCGGGAGGAAGAAATCTGGGAAACTTTCCGCCGGGTTATTGCGGGCATCCGCGAGAATCCGGTGGATTTGTTATTTATAGCAGGAGATTTATTCCATCGTCAGCCGCTTTTACGAGAGTTAAAGGAAGTGAATTACCTGTTTTCCACCATCCCGGATACCAGGGTTTATCTGATGGCAGGGAATCATGATTATATTAAACCGGATTCCTTTTACAGGGATTTTAAATGGGCAGAGAATGTAGTATTTTTCAGAAATGAACACCTTACCTGTATCAAGGATGAGAAGCTGGATGTTTATGTATACGGGTTGAGCTATGAACACCAGGAAATCGAAGAACCCCTGTATGACGCTGCCAGGCCGGGAGAGGGAGAAGGACTGCATATCCTTCTGGCACACGGAGGAGATGCCTCACATATTCCCATGAATGTAAAGGGCCTGTCAGCAGCAGGATTTGACTACATTGCCATGGGCCATATCCATAAACCGGAGATCCTTCTGAGGGATAAAGCAGCCTATGCAGGAGCTCTGGAGCCTATTGACAGGAATGACCTGGGAGAACATGGATACATCGAAGGGCATCTGGAAAACGGGCGCCTGAAAACGAACTTTGTACCTTTTGCCTGCCGTTCCTATGAGCAGATCATTCTGATGCTCAGGGAAGGTTCCACCCAGGCATCCCTGGAGGATATGTTGCGGGCAGATCTGGCAAGCAGAGGAAGGATGAACATTTACCGGATCATTATCAAGGGAAACCGTGCTCCGGAGCTTCTGCTTCTGCCTGAGAAACTGAAATCCTTCGGCTATGTAACAGAAGTTCTGGATGAATCCAGGCCGGCCTACGATCTGGAGGAGATTCAGAAGAAATACAAAGGAACCCTGATCGGTGATTATATCAGTTATTTTCTCGAAAAGGACAGGAATCTGGTAGAAGAAAAGGCATTATATTACGGGCTTCAGGCATTGCTGGAGACAAGCAGGTGACAGATAGAATATGATAATCAGACGTTTAAATATCAGAAATTTCGGAAAGATCCACGATCGGACTTTAGAGTTTTCGCCGGGGATCAATGTACTCTACGGTGAGAATGAAAGCGGAAAGACCACAGTACATACTTTCATAAAGAGCATGCTTTTCAGTCTTTCCAGAATGCGGGGAAAAGCAGCCAGAAATGATGTATACAGCACCTATGAACCATGGGAGAATCCGGGAATGTACGGCGGGATCATGTGGTTTCAGAGCCAGGGACACAATTACCGGCTTACAAGGAATTTCCAGAAGGAGCATCTGATGGGGGAACTGCTGAATGAAGACAGCAAGGAGCTGACAGATGTGGAGAAGGGAAGCCTGGAAGGAATACTGGGAAATGTAAGTGAGGCTATATATGATAATACAGTATCCGTGGCGCAGCTGAAAAGCGTTACAGGACAGGATCTGGTCCGTGAACTGCAGAATTATATGGCAAGTTATCAGGGAACAGGGGACAGTTCCATTGACCTGGGAAGGACAGCACAGATGCTGAAAATGTCCAGAAAGGGCTATCTGGTCCAGGAGGACAGAAGACAGAAAGAGATTGATGCCCAACAGCAGAAACTCATGGTGAATATTGATTATATCCAGGGTGAGATCCGGGATATCAGGGAAAAGCTTTCCAAGATAGATGAGCAGGAGGGATCCCTTCATATGCGCCCCGGTGATGAATCTGGTGCAGCACTTCTGGATCAGAGAGTAGCCAGGACCCGTGCCAAGAGAAATGGTTATGCTGCGGGGATGGTTGTGGCAGCTATAGCGGGGATCGTAGCATTGATCCTGGCAGCAGCGCTGGCAGACAGCATCAGGGTCAGCCTGGGAGTGGTGGCTGTTGCTGCGGCTGCGGTAGTTTTCTGTGGAATGCAGCAGCTGAAATATGCCAGGGA
The DNA here is from genome assembly GCF_033096465.1 of Blautia luti. Lineage (NCBI taxonomy): Bacteria > Bacillati > Bacillota > Clostridia > Lachnospirales > Lachnospiraceae > Blautia > Blautia luti. The sequence continues at coordinate 331,761 of NZ_AP028156.1, forward strand.
GCTGCAGAAGAGGATGAGGATGAAAGGCAGATGGCTGTCCAGACAGGAGAAGCTGAAATGGAACAGAGAGAGTCTTCAGCAGGATTATGATGAAAAAGAAACTGCATTGAAGAATCTGCAGGAAGAATACCGGGAATATGAAGATGAATCTTATTTTCCTTCCCAGAATGAGATTGAGATCCAGGCGCTGAATCTGGCCATGACTACCATAGATAGATTATCCCGTGACATCCATACGCAGGTAGGAGGAAGGCTCAGACAGAGGACATCCCAGATCCTCAGTGAGATCACAGGAGGAAAATACCAGGAAGTGCTCATGGATGCAGACCTTCATATGACTGTGAATACAGGAGATCGGACAGTAGGACTGGAACGACTCAGCCGGGGAACTATGGAGCAGATTTATTTCGCTCTGCGTATGGCTGCCGGGGAACTTCTGTGCAGGGAGGAGAGTTTCCCTGTGATCCTGGATGATGTATTCGGGATGTATGATGAAGAGAGACTTACAGCAGTACTTCGATGGTTATATAAAGAAGAGAAGCAGATCATTATCAGCACCTGCCATAAAAGAGAGATGGAGATCCTGGATAAAGAAGGGATTCCCTATCAGAAGATCTTATTGTAGATGTTGTAGGACATAATAAAAATCCCCCGCCGATGGCGGAGGATTTTTATTTCTTATCAGTCAGGAAATCTGTCCGGACTATTTCTCATCATACTGAGCCATATAGTTGTTTACGCAGCGTTTGATCCTGTCTACCGGGTTCAGCAGGTGGCTGACAGACAGGTCATGGTTCAGTGTATCAATGATCAGGGCTATATATTTACTCATATCACAGGAAATGTAGTATTCTTTTGCAAGAAGCTCAGGGGACTGATAGATCAGGTTGGTGGTAAGCAGCTTATCGAATACGCCTGCTTTATGAGCTTCATCAAATTTCTCCAGACCGTCTGTGAAGAGGCCGAAGGTGGAGCAGATATAAATACGTCCTGCACCTCTCTCTTTCAGAAGAGAAGCAATCTTCAGAACAGTATCTCCGGAGGAGATCATGTCATCGATGAGGATCATATCTTTACCCTTAAGGTTCGGGCCGAGGAATTCATAGGCTGCGATTGGGTGGCGGCCGTTGATCCTCTTGGAATAATCCAGACGTTTATAGTACATACCCATATCTACACCAAGGATGTTGGCCAGGTAAATGGCACGGTTCATGCTTCCTTCATCCGGGCTGATGATCATGAAATGGTCATTATCAATATGAAGACCTTTTTCATGTTTCAGAAGAGCCTTGATAAACTGATAGGACGGCTGAACAGTCTCGAATCCATGGAGAGGAGTTGCGTTCTGTACACGGGAGTCATGAGCGTCGAAAGTGATAATGTTCTCCACCCCCATGCTTACCAGTTCCTGAAGTGCAGTTGCACAGTCCAGGGATTCCCTTCCGCTGCGGATGTTCTGGCGGCTCTCATACAGATAAGGCATGATAACGTTTACTCTGCGGGCCTTGCCTCCGATGGCGCCGATGACACGTTTCAGATCCTGAAAATGGTCATCCGGGGACATAAGGTTGGTGTACTGTCCGATATTATAAGTAAGGCTGTAGTTGCATACATCTACCATAAGATAAATATCATCACCGCGGACAGATTCCATGATCGTACACTTCGCTTCACCGGAACCGAAACGTGCTGTCTGTACAGGGATTCTGTAGGAGTCTCTCTGATAGCCCTCGAATGCAAAAGAATCAAGCTCTTCATGAGCGCGCTCCTTACGCCATTCTACCAGCCATTCATCGACCTTCTCTCCCAGATCTTTACAACTGATCAGTGGAATCAGACCAAGTCTGCCCACCGGAAGTGTAGTTAAATCTTTAGTAGTTGCCTGTGCCATGATTTATTTTCCTCCTAAAAATATTTTCTGTATCCTGATATCCTTTCCCTCCAGCTTCACCATCCGGTAATTGCTGGCAATCCGGGAAAAGGTTCTCTCGGAATAGGTATCCGAGAAGTTCTCCAGTTTCAGATTTGTAGATATGATGGTGGATTTTCTGCGCATAATACGTTCGTTTATACACAAAAACAACTGGGACGAAACAAAGCTGTTGGTAAGTTCAGTTCCCAGGTCATCAATGATCAGCAGATCGCTGTCAAACACAAATTCCTGTCCTTCTGTCTTGTCTCTGGAGAATTTCGAATCTGCCAGCAGATCAAACAGATCAAACGCGGAAAAGTACATAACGCAGTGTGCTGATTCCAGAAGCTCATGGGCGATACAGTGGGAAAGGAAAGTTTTACCCACGCCTGTATCTCCGTAGAGAAAGAGATTCTCGAAAGAACCATCGAAATCCCGGACAAAGCCTCTGGCAATGTCATAAGCCCTCCTGGCTGTCTCTCTTTCGGTCAGCCCGGTGGCTTCGTTCTTCATTGTATCAGAATAGTAATCAAAAGAAAAGTGTTCAAAGTTTTCTTTTTTGAGAATTTCTTTTAAATTGGACTGTGTGTAGAGCAGTTCAATCTCTGCTTTTTTGAAACAGGTGCACTTCTGGCTGCCGATATAACCGGTATCCTGGCAGGCAGGACAGTCGTAGGGAAGCTCCAGATAATCCTCAGGATAAGAGTTGCAGACCAGCAGAGCATTCCGCTCCTGGGCCAGAAGGGAGATGGCTGCCTTCAGATCTTCCATGCTGGAAGACTCTCCCCCAAGGAGTGCCCGGGCTTTCTGTGCACTGAGGGAAGCCACTTCTTCATCGATCTCCCTGATCCGGGGGATTTTCTCGTAAATCTCCTGTGTGCGTTCTTCCAGGATCCGTCGGTTCCTGGACTGGGTCTTGCTGTATTCTCTCATGATGGTATCATACTGATAATTCTGTAAAGGCATGAGATGCCTCCTTTTCTATTATAAGTATCTCTCGGCTGCTGGTTCAGAAAATCCGGCTTTATTACTGATTCAGCAGTTTCTTCTCATATTCGTTAAAGTCGTACGTTCTCTGATGGAAGTTATTAAAACGGTTCTGGCTGGCTGCTTTCGGTGCCTGGTTTCGTCTGGCAGCTGCCTTCTCCAGCTTCTGTTTCTCGTGGGCGGCATCCAGCAGACGGATATCTGCCAGATTTCTTACATTTTTATTCTTCCATCCGGAAAGGATTTTATCCGCATACTGGAAACTGGGCTGTCCTGTGGAAAGAACGGTACGGCTACAGGCCTCCTGGATGATATCCATGGTAAAACCGTAATCCTTCAGCCAGGTATCCATCAGGGTCACTTCAGTATCCACAGGATTACGTCCGCTGATCCCCATTGCCTTCAGGATGGTGTAATAATCCTTCATGTAGCGGGAACTGGCTTCCTTCGCCATGGCCACAGTGGTGATGCCCTCCTGCGCCCATGCCAGGGCAACTGTTTCTATGTAACGGAGACTCTTATGTCCCCGGCTGACGCTGTATTCGATCAGATACTCAATCAGGTCAGGGGAGAGCTTCAGTTCATCATAGAAAAACATGATCTTCTTCATCTCCCCCGGTGTGAGTGTCTTACCCAGGTACTGTTCCGCGATATAAAGAAGCTGTACGATCTCATCATTCTGCTTCAGTTCCTTCACCCGGTCCGGAGTAAGGGTGGAAGAAGCAGAAGTCCGTGAAGTCCGGGGCTGTGCAGCATTCACTGTCTCAGATGAAGGTGAAACGGACGGGGATAAAGGAGATGCAGATGAGGAAACAGGTGTGGATACAGAAGTCTGTTTCAGCGGCGGCATGTTCAGGGTAATATCCGCAATGTCTTCATTGCTCCTGTAACTCAGGGTCAGAAGCTTCTCTTTCTCCCAGTATTTCAGGGCACGGACAATATCTCTCTCTGTGCAGAAAAAGTGGTCTGCCATCTGCTCCAGACTGAAAGGAACAGAAACATCAGAAAGAAGCCTCAGAAGATAGATATAAACCTTTACAAATTCTCCGTTGGCTTCGGGCATATAGTTGTCTATGAAATTATTGTTCAGAACAGTTACTCCCTGACCGGAGGACTGCTGCAGGGTGATCATAGCCATGGATCCACACTCTCTTTCTAAAAAAGTGCATGCCCGCAGGCATGCGTTCGATCAGTTTATGATACCCTGAATTATAGCACAACCTTTTTTAAAAGAGAATAGGGGATTTTTTCCGTGGATTATTCCACATATCTATGTGGATAATGTGGAAAATGTGGATAAAGAAAAATCCATAAATTATGTGAAACTTGAAAAATGGCGAATTTAAGGGAAAAATTCACAATTATGTAAGAGAAGATTGTCGAATTATGTTAAGCAAATTATGCACACGGAAATCCACAGCTATGCACAGCCTAAAATGTGTATAACGATGTGGATAATGTGGATAAGTCGGAAGACATGCGGAAATATACGAAAAATCAAAGGGGATAAATTGTTTATAACTTTGGGAAAATTTTCCATAAAAAATGCAGGAACAGATGATAAGCGTTCTGTTCCTGCGATAAAAAGTGTATTTGTTCTTTATTATTTACCTAAAAGCTGTTCTCCGATGTTGACAACATCTCCGGCTCCCATGGTGATCAGAAGATCCCCTTCTTTACAATTGGAAAGAAGATAATTCTCGATCTCGTCAAATGTAGGGAAGTATTCACATGGAGTGCCAAGCGCCTGAATCCGTTTCTGCAGATCCTCAGAGGAAATTCCCAGAGTATCTGTTTCCCTTGCAGCATAAATATCTGCCAATACCACGTGGTCTGCCAGGCTGAGTGCTTTGGCAAACTCCGGAAGAAGAGCTTTGGTACGGGTATATGTATGAGGTTGGAATACACACCATAATTTCTGATGTGGATAATTATGGGCTGCGTGTAACGTAGCTTCGATCTCAGTTGGATGATGTGCATAATCATCTATGATGGTAACACCTGCTACTTCGCCTTTGTACTGGAAACGGCGGTCAGTGCCTGTGAAGCTTCCAAGTCCTTTGATGATCACTTCTTCAGGAAGCTCCAGAAGATGTCCCAGAGCGATAGCAGCCAGGGCATTGGATACATTGTGGATACCCGGAACTTTCAGATAATAGCTGCCCACTTTTACGCCGTTGCGAAGTACACTGAAGGAAGCGTGGCCGTATTTGTCATAGGTAATGTCAGCAGCCTGGTAATCTGCATCATGCTCCAGACCATAGGTGATGACTTTACATGGAAGATCACGGATAATATCTTCATATTTCGGAGTATCTGCATTGATGATCAGGGTTCCGTCTTCAGGAAGGAGTTCTGCGAATTTACGGAAAGAATGACGGATGTCATCAATATCCTTAAAGAAATCCAGATGGTCTGCATCCATGTTCAGGATAATGCTGATCTTCGGGAAAAAGCTTAAAAAGCTGTTGGTGTATTCGCATGCTTCTGTGACAAAAGTTTCAGATTCACCTACGCGGATATTTCCGCCGATGGCAGGAAGGATTCCTCCCACACTGATGGTCGGATCACATTTTCCCTCCAGAAGGATATGGGATACCATGGAAGTAGTAGTAGTTTTTCCATGGGTTCCGGAAATAGCGATAGGAGTATCATAGTTGCGCATGATCTGGCCAAGCAGTTCCGCACGTGTAAGCATGGGGAGACCCTTTTCCTTCGCACAGGCGAATTCAGGATTGTCCGGATGTATGGCTGCGGTGTAGACAACAACTTCTACGTCGTCTGTAATATTGGAAGCACGCTGTCCGTAATAAATCCTGGCACCTTTTTTCTCAAGGGCCTGTGTCAGCGGGCTGGATTTGGCATCTGAGCCGGAGATGATGAAATCCTCACCCAGAAGGATCTCAGCCAGACCGCTCATACTGATTCCACCTATGCCGATAAAATGGACATGAAGCGGTTTATGAAAATCTATCTGATACATAATATAATCTCCTTAGAATTATTTTCGTATATTATACATCCTGCACCGTGAAATGAAAAGTCTTTACTTAAAATAATATTCCTCTGTTAATGTCAAAAAATACAAAAAAAGATCGAATATATATGAAAAATGCATAATAGTATAGAGAAATATGAAAGCATTTCCACATATAACGTATGCAATAATTCTAAAAAAAATAAAAATCAGGAAGAAAAATTGTAAATAATGTTCACTAATACTTCCATGTGTGCTATAATGAAAAATCATAACTACAAGAGGTGATTGCATGATTAAGAAAGAAATGATAGCTATGCTTCTAGCTGGCGGCCAGGGCAGCAGGCTGGGTGTACTGACAGAAAAAGTAGCAAAACCTGCAGTTGCTTTTGGTGGGAAATACCGTATCATAGACTTCCCCTTAAGTAACTGCATTAACTCGGGTATCGATACAGTAGGTGTTCTGACACAGTATCAGCCACTTCGGTTGAATACTCACATCGGCATTGGTATCCCGTGGGATCTCGACAGAAATGAAGGTGGTGTAACTGTACTTCCGCCTTATGAAAAAAGTACAAGCAGTGAGTGGTATACAGGAACGGCCAACGCGATCTTCCAGAATATGGATTACATGGAGCAGTATAATCCGGACTATGTTCTGATCTTATCCGGTGACCATATCTATAAGATGGATTATGAAGTAATGCTTGATTTTCATAAAGCGAATAAAGCAGATGTAACCATCGCTTGTATGCCGGTGCCTATGGAGGAAGCAAGCAGGTTTGGGATCATGGTAACAGATGACATGGGAAGGATCACGGAATTCGAGGAGAAACCGGAGCATCCAAGCAGTAATCTGGCATCCATGGGTATCTATATTTTCAGCTGGCCTGCTTTGAAAGAGGCTCTCATTTCCCTGAAGAATCAGAATGGCTGCGATTTCGGCAAGCACATCCTTCCATATTGTAAGGAGAAGGGAGAGAGACTTTTCGCCTATGAATACAATGGATACTGGAAAGATGTAGGTACTCTTGGTTCTTATTGGGAAGCCAATATGGAGCTGATTGATATTATTCCGGAGTTTAATCTGTATGAGGAATTCTGGAAGATCTATACGAAAGGGGATATTATTCCTCCTCAGTATATTGCTGCAGATGCAGTTACAGACAGATGCCTGATCGGTGAAGGTGCGGAAATCTACGGAGAAGTACATAATTCCGTGATCGGACCGAATGTTGTCATCGGTAAGGGCAGTGTGATCCGCGATTCCATCATTATGCGTAATTCTACAGTGGGAGAGGAAGTACAGATGGACAAGGCGATCATTGCCGAGGATGTTAACATCGGTAATCATGTTGTACTTGGCTGCGGAGAAGAAGCGCCCAATGTGCTGAAACCTGCAGTATACGCTTTCGGACTGGCTACAGTAGGAGAGCGCAGCGTGATCCCGGACAATGTAAGGATCGGTAAGAATACCGCCATATCAGGAGTAACAACTGCCGCAGACTATCCGGACGGAGAGCTTGCAGGCGGACAGGTAATAGCAGCAAAGGACGGTGACCAGGAATGAGAGCGATAGGTATTATTTTGGCAGGCGGCAATAATAACCGCATGAGAGAATTATCCAACAAGAGAGCGATCGCGGCAATGCCTATTGCCGGAAGCTACAGAAGTATTGATTTTGCCCTGAGCAATATGGCAAGTTCTCATATACAGAAGGTGGCTGTTCTGACACAGTACAACGCCCGTTCCCTGAACGAACATTTAAGTTCCTCGAAATGGTGGGATTTTGGCAGGAAACAGGGTGGCCTTTATGTGTTCACTCCGACCATTACGAAAGAAAACAGCTTATGGTATCAGGGAACCGCAGATGCCATCTATCAGAATCTTCAGTTCCTGAAGAACAGCCATGAGCCTTATGTTGTCATTGCATCCGGCGATTGTATCTATAAGATGGATTACAATAAAGTGCTGGAATATCATATAGCAAAGAGAGCGGATGTCACAGTGGTATGTACCACCTGTGAAAATCCGAAAGAGATCGAGCGCTTCGGCGTGCTCCGTATGAATGAAGACTGTAGGATCGAGGAATTTGAGGAGAAACCGATGGTTTCTTCCTATAATACCATTTCTACAGGTATTTATGTGATCCGCAGAAGACAGCTGATCGAGCTGATCGAGAGGGCTGCTCAGGAAGGCAGACATGATTTCGTTCAGGATATTTTGATCCGTTATAAGAATCTGAAGAGGATCTATGGATATAAGATTGATACATACTGGAGCAATATCTCCACTGCAGAAGCATATTACAGGACCAATATGGACTTCCTGAAACCTGATATCCGTAAGTTCTTCTTTAAACAGGAACCAACCATCAAAACCAAGATCGATGATCTTCCGCCTGCAAAGTACAATCCTGGCGCACAGGTCAGAAACAGTCTGGTGGCAAGCGGCTGTATCATCAATGGTACAGTAGAGAATTCAGTTCTCTTTAAAGACGTTTTTGTAGGTAATAACTGCGTTATTAAGAATTCCGTGATCTTGAACAATGTATATCTGGGAGACAATACCCATATTGAGAACTGCATTGTTGAAAGCCGGGATACCATCCGTGCAAATTCGTATTACTGCGGCGAAGACGGAGTGAAGATCGTCGTAGAGAAAAATGAGCGCTATGCATTATAAAAACAGCCGGATAGACTCGGTGAATTGAAAGGAGCTAGTAAATAGTATGAATATTACTGACGTGCGTGTGAGAAAAGTGGCAAAAGAAGGAAAGATGAAAGCAGTTGTTTCCATTACAATTGATGATGAGTTTGTAGTACATGATATTAAAGTGATCGAAGGAGAAAAAGGTTTATTTATCGCTATGCCGAGCCGTAAGGCTACTGACGGTGAGTACAGAGATATTGCTCATCCGATCAACTCTGCGACACGTGACCGTATCCAGGGGATCATCCTTGGCAAGTATGAAGAAGTAATGGCAGCAGAACCGGAAGTGGAAGAAGCTGCAGCTGAATAACGAATCATATAAAAACTGTTCAGGCAGATATAAAAGGGCATTGTTTCCAGTGAAGGGAGGCAATGCCTTTCTTACTGACAGGATCCGTTTTTGAAGAAACTATGAAATATTACGTAATTATTACAGAAGTTAATAAAAAGTGTTGATTTTTTTACGAAACCTGTTATACTTACCTTCAGAATAAGTTGAAAAAGATTTGTCATTAGATTAAGAAACTAAGAAGATTTATATTTGAAAGGTGATTTATTTATGAAGAAAAAAGCTATTTCATTACTGCTGGCAGGAATTCTTACGTTTTCCATGGGAACTCCTGTATTCGCGACAGAGAGTGAAATTGCAGATATGCAGGCACAGAAACAGGAAGCAGAATCGAATCTTGCGCAGACCCAGTCTGATATCAGCAGCATGGAGAGCAAGAAGCAGGAGCTGGAGAGCTATTTGGCTGACCTGAATACTCAGTATGAAGAACTGACCAACACGATTTCTGAATTAAGTATCCAGGCCGGTGAGAAAGAAAACCAGCTGAAACAGATCCGTGCAGAGTTAAAGAAAGCGAAGAAAGCTGAGAAGAAACAGTACGAAGATATGAAACTCCGTATCCAGTATATGTATGAGAACGGCGGCACTTCCGCTCTGGAAACCCTTCTTTCTTCTAAGGATCTGGCAGAGTTCCTGAATAATGCAGAGAGTGTTTCGAAGATTTCACAGTATGACAGAAATATGCTGGATAAATATGTGAACCTCCAGAACAACATTCAGGAGCAGGAAACAGCAGCAGAAGAGGAGAAACAGTCCATAGACGCACTTCTTGCAGAGCGCTCTTCCAAGAAGCAGGAAGTTCAGGAACTGACAGCAAGCACAAGCGATAATATTGCATCTTACGTGGATCAGATCAGTGCAAGCCAGGAAGAGGCGGCAGCCCTTACAGAGCAGATCAATAATGCAGATAACAGCATCGCACTTCTGGTACAGCAGGCAGAAGAAGAAAAGGCAGCCAGAGAAGCAGCAGAGGCGAAGGCAGCAGAAGAAGCAGCTGCACAGGCAGAAGAGAGCAATGATGCAGAAGAGAGTTCATCACAGGATGAAGACACATCCGAAGATTATGTTGAGGATACTGTCAGCGAAGACATACCAGAGGATACTTCTGATGAGGAATGTACAGAAGAAACAGACAGTAGCGACGATTCCGAAGATGCAGATACCAGTTCTGATTCAGAAGCAGCCTCTGAGGAACAGACATCTTCTGAGAGTTCTGATTCCAGCCAGGGGAAATACCTTGGAAACTTTACATTGACAGCTTACTGTAACTGCGCACAGTGCTGCGGTACAGCCGGAAACCTTACTGCAAGTGGTACAGTACCTACGGCAGGACGTACAGTAGCCATGGCAGGGGTTCCTTTCGGAACACAGCTTCTGATCAATGGAACGGTTTATACAGTGGAGGATCTGGGTACTCCTTACGGACATGTGGATATTTACTTTGATAATCACTCTGATGCCTTAAGCTTCGGATTACAGACAGCAGAGGTTTATCAGCTGAATTAATAAAGTTACATAAACAATCGGTGAAAAGAATCCTGGCAGTCAGGATTCTTTTTTGCAGTGAGGGATTTTTAGAGGATCGAGAACAGAAGAATTGGAGAGGGAAGATCATGAGGATTTGTGGATTTAATAAAACGACACTTCTGGATTATCCGGGAAAAGTAGCCAGCACCATATTTCTGGGAGGCTGTAATTTCCGCTGTCCGTTTTGCCAGAACAGTGTGCTGGTGGTGGATCCTGGGCAGCAGCCGGACTATGAACAGGATGAGATTCTTGCATTTCTGAAAAAGAGAAAAGGGATTCTGGACGGGGTGTGTATTTCAGGAGGCGAACCTACACTGGCAGATGATCTGGAAGATTTTCTGGGAAAGATAAAAGAACTGGGATATGAGATAAAACTGGATACCAATGGAACCCGCCCGGAAATAGTGAAAGATCTGGCCCGAAAGGGTCTTATTGATAAAGTGGCTATGGATATCAAAGCCTGTCCATCCAATTATCCGGCACTGTCCGGAATTTCACACCCGGATATGGAAAAGATCAGAGAAACTGCAGAGTTTCTGCTGCACGGTTCACTGGATTATGAATTTCGCACAACTGTCGTAAAGGAACTACATACGGAAAATGACTTCCGGGAGATCGGACAGTGGCTGAAAGGAGCCAAAGCCTATTACCTGCAGGCATATAAGGACTCAGAGGGAGTCCTTAAGCCTGGGTTTGGCAGTTACAGCAGGGAGGAACTGGAAGGATTTTGCAAAGTTTTGCGGGAAAACATCCAGTCAGTGGAAATTCGGGGCATTGACTAAAGTATACCAATAACCACCCCGGACACCGGGAAGTTCGATGTAACTGCTTTCCTTGAAATATGGAAATCCAAACATGTTGGCCATGAAGCGCTCCTGCTGACTATAGCCACCAGGGATACCGAGGATGTACTGGCCGTCGTTTCTTTGTCCCAAAAGGAGATGACCGAAATTATAATGCCCGTACTGGATAAAACGGTTATTGCGCAGAGCATTGCAACGCTTTGAAATACGGCAGAGATCCTTCGGGTGGATCTTCCAGGCTACCGTGAATTCTCCGTCTGTGAACGGGGTAAATTCTTCCAGGGAAGAGGAATCAGCCGTGCTGTTATTATTATCCGGGCGCGCTGGCGTGGAAGAAACCTCCGGGCCTGAATCAGCGGACTCAGTGGAAATGGCAGGTTCTGCTGGAAATGCAGACTCAGCGGAAACAGCAGCTCCTGTTGGAATGGTAGATTCAGTAGAAACAGTAGACTCCTGTGGAACAGCGGATGAAGAGGGAATAACTGCGCTTACAGGATTTTCTGGCTGAACGGAAAGAACCGGTTCAATGGAAACTTCAGATTCCAGTGCGTCATCTGTACTTTGTTTAGCGACAGATGGCTCTGAAATGGAATCCTGATCAGCAGAAATTTCCTGCCGGGGGATGCCATGCGCCTGGGAAGCATCATCTGCCGGTTTCATTTCCACAAAATTATCCGGCCGTACAGGCTGATCATCCCATTCCGTGGCAAAGAAATTTCCGGAATCCGTCAAAAGCACCATTCCGCCGATCTTCCCCAGAGAAATCCCGGAATCATTCAGGTTTGAGGCATCTGTTTCAAGGAGAAACTCAATGGTTTCTTTTTCCGTCTCGCAGGTTCCCAGAAGGATTCCGTTCATCAGACCGTCTTTGCGGGCAAATCCATAGACTTTACAGGAAATCTCTCCTGCCAGTCCGGGACAGTGAAGATGTATCTCCATCCGGCACTGCTGATCCCGCACTTCAACTTTAATAAAACCGCAGTTGCCGCTTTTTTTTCCGTTCAGGTATTCATACACATATGCAATAAAACGCCGATATCCGGACAAAAAATATACCTCCGTGGAGTTTGATTCAATAATGTATATGTGTCTCAAAGAAAAATATTCGAAAAAAATAAAAAAATTGCAAAAACTCTATTGACAAATGGAGAAAGGTTTAATATAATATCAATTGCATTGACGAAGCGTGGCTCAGTTTGGTAGAGCGCTGCGTTCGGGACGCAGAGGTCGTGGGTTCGAATCCCGTCGCTTCGACTGCACATGAAGGTTTGAGAACATTAAGTTTTCAGACCTTCTTTTTATGTCCGAAAAGATGAGTTATTGTTGAAAAAACGTAAGAAGAAAGGTATGATGTAGTCATATACTTAATAAGGAGGACCAAAAAGTGAAAAAAAAAGTTTTAGCATTTGTCGTGGCGGCAGCTATGGCAGTTTCACCGGCAGCTTCTGCAATTGGCGCAGAATTTTCCAGCGGTGAAGAAACAACCGTAGATCCAGGGACAGATGACCTGTTTTCGGCAGGTGAGGAAGGAGAACCGGAAGAAGAAATTCAGCCGGAAGACACACAGGCAGCAGAAGATGAATTCAGCACAGGAGAAGAAGAAACAGAGGTTCCAAGTGCCGGCTATTATGATGGCTATGATGATGAGACAAAGCCTGTAAGTATTAAAATCAGCAAGCAGCCTGATAAGACGGAATTCTGGTATGGCCTGGAAACCTATTCATGGAGAATAGAGCTGAGTGGCCTGGAAATAGAAACCACCTATGAGGATGGATCGAAAAGCGGAAATATTGATGCGTCATCCAGCAGTTATATATCCGATAAATATCAAAATGAGTACCATATGTCCCTTATCGGAGAATCCGGAGAGGATGTTATAACTGACGAAGGACTCAGTGAAAATTTCAGGCCGGGTAAATATGAACTTCGGATAGAGTATAGAGATGTAAAGAGTGATGCGATCACTGTTGAATTTAAAGATCCTGCTCAGACACCGGAAATTCAGTCTGATCTGTCCAAACCATGTACAACACAGGTAAAAGCTGAAAATGGAGCAGCTGTTGCGAAATTTGTTCCTCTGGAAGATAAGAAATGCGTGATAACAGCTGATGGAACGGATGTTCAGATATATAATTCTAAGTTTAATAATGTTGATCCTATAACATTTGAGAAAGGTGAAACCTATTATCTCCTTGCTGATACAAAAGAATCCAGTGCATCATTTACAGTTGAATATGCAAGCAATGCAGCTTCCATAAAACTGATACAGGAACCATCAGTAAAATATGTATATGAGGGTATTACAAGAGCTGATCAGGTTTATCTGAGTGGTGGAAAACTTCAGATCACTTATGAGAATGGTACTGTAGAAGAAATTCCTACAGAGTATGAACATGCGACTAAATTCGGCGAACTTCTGAGTACTTCTCTGAAGAAGGCGGATGGTGGAAGTGTTGACGGATATCCGCAGGCTGGTACTTATAATGTTTACTATAAAGTAGGTTCAATTGCAGAAGCGGCATGTGTAAATAATGTAGAGGTAAAACCATTATCACAAATGCCTTCAATTGAAGGCTATGCATCTGCCACAGCTGATGTCACAGGGGACAGAAATGCGTGGGTGAAATTCACAACAGGCAGTGACAGCAGATATTTGATTGAATCTTCATCAGGTGATTCAAAGTCCAGGATTGTGGTGAATCAGTATCGTGAAGATTCACATATGATGATTGACTATGAAAGCAATGACAGTGGTGAGATGTTTGAACTTGAGCCTGATACAACCTATTATATTTCTCAATGGCAGAAAGAAAACACTCCCGTTACTTTCAGCGTGAAATCCTGTACTCCTCAGAAAATCGCTATTACCAAGATGGGTCAGACTAAATTCTGGTATAAGATCGATGACGCTTTTATAGATGATATGTACTATAAAGATATGGCCTTTGAAGTGACATATACTGATGGAAGTAAAGAAACTGTCAATGTAAAAAATATAGAAATTAATAATGAATCAGACTCCAAAGGAAATTATTATCGTGTGTGCTTCAAAGGCAAAAATGGAGAGACCCTGAGTGGGGGTGGTTATTATCAGAGTCCTGGAACATATCAGGTTGTAGTTGAGAACAGAGAAACAGAGATCGCCAGCGATCCTGTTTATGTTCAGATCGTAGATCTTAATGATGTGCCTGAACTCAGCCAAGACCTCTCGAAAGCAAGCACAACCGAGGCAAAAGCACAGAGTGGCCAGGCTGTAGTGAAATTCATACCGAAGTATGAGCAGAAATGCACGTTGAGTACAGATCAGGCAGAAGACAGTGAATATTCAGAAGTTTTCCGGGTATATGATTCAGATTTGAATGTCATTAACAGTTCTTATAAAGGAATAAAATTCGAAAAAGGAAAGACTTATTATCTGTGGGCACGTACGAAACAGGATACTGTTAAATTCCAGTCTGAATATTATAGTAAGATTGTTTCTGCGAAAGTGATAAAGGAACCGGACAAAAAGTATATCTACGAGGGAACTGCCGATGGAAATAACCTTTTCCTTACAGGCGGCGAGATTGAGATTACATATGAGAACGGCTCGAAAGAAGTTATTTCTACCTATAATCCGGTTCGTTTAACCAAGTTTGGTGAATGGCTGAGCGTAAGATGCGTTACCGAGTCTGAGATTTACGGGTATGGAGCTGCGCTTCGCCCAGGATTTTATGATATAGATTATGTAGTGGGAACAAAGACAGCCCGGGTGAAAGGTGTAGAAGTTAAATCAGTTGAATCTATGCCTGCGGTTAATGTAAAGGGTAAAGTCACTGCTGAGTGTACAGGATGGGAATCCGGAGTCTGGTTCCAGCTGAGAACCGGAGCAACAGGTAAATGCAAAATTACATGTTTAAGTAACGAAAACCTGTATATGGGAATTTATACATATGATCCTGAAACACGTGAGTTTGTAGATTGTAAAGGTGTGGACAGCGGAGATGAATATCAGTTATCACCGTACAGTACTTATTATGTTTCACCGGATGAGCATGGCACTTCAGCTATGGACTTCAGGGTCGATTCTTCTGATGAAGAAGCTTTGCAGATAGGCGACTGCAAGTTAGACATGCAGACAGAGTATACATATGCTGGTAAGGAAATTGTTCCGTCTCTTACATTGACTTATAAAGGTAAGAAATTACAGGAAAACAGGGATTATACAGTTTCCTGCACTTCAAATGACAAACCCGGTAATGGGGTTGTTACAATAATTGGAACAGGTGATTATCATGGAACTTTACAGAAAGCATTTACCATTTCCATGGCAACACCGGTTCTGACGATCAAGCAGAATGCAGACAAGAGTATGCTGCTTTCATGGAGCAAGGTTCCGGGAGCAGAGAGATATTATATTTACCGTGCGGATGAAAACGGATGGGGAAACTATGAATATGGTGATACTGAATTGGAAGAGTGGATTGAGGCTGGATTAACAGATGGAGTTACTTATCAGTATAAGATCCAGGCAGTTTCTTACAGCGGCAGAGTGATAGCCAGAAGTCATTATTCTGAGGTGAAATCTGTCACTATCGGTTCAGTAAAACCAAACCCAACAGAAGCCCCGAAGCCAACAACAGCGCCAAACCCAACAGAAGCCCCGAAGCCAACAACAGCGCCAAACCCAACAGAAGCTCCGAAGCCAACAACAGCGCCAAACCCAACAGAAGCCCCGAAGCCAACAACAGCGCCAAACCCAACAACAGCGCCAAACCCAACAACAGCACCAGACCCGACAGCAACTCCGGCTCCTGCACAGTCTCTGAAGACACCGTCTATCAGCGCAGCAGTACTCTCCGGAACAACAGGTGTGAAACTTACCTGGAAAAAGGTAACAGGCGCGCAGAAATACTACGTTTACCGCAGCACAGACGGCAAGAAGTGGAAAAAAGTAAAAACTACCGGTTCCACAACCTACACAGATACCAAACTGACCAAAGGAACAAAGTATACTTATAAACTGCGTGCATATTCCGCAGCAACAGATCCGAAATACAGCTCCTATTCCAAGACCAAATCAGTTCTGGTACCGCTGGTACTGTCCAAACCGTCCCTGACAGTAAAGAAATCCGGTTCCAAAGCTCTGAAGCTTACCTGGAAAAAAGTAGCAAACGCCCAGAAATATGTAATCTATCGTTATGACAAGAAAAAATGGGTAAAAGTTAAAACAGTAAGTGCAAATACCTTAAGTTATACAGATAAGAACAAGAAAAAAGGAACCACCTACAAATACAGGATCCGCGCATACTCTACCAAGGCAGCACCGGATAAGTACAGCGCATATTCTGCAACGAAATCTGTGAAACGATAAAACAGATATCCGGCAAAAGTCGAGATTTACCCCTGGAGATCAATAACCTCCAGGGGGTTTTTATCCAGGAAAAACCGCGAAGAACCGGGGAAAAGGAGAAAAGGTTGACAGAACAGGAACGTTATATGAAAGAAGCCATCCGCCAGGCGAAAAAGGCAGAAGTATTGGAGGAAGTCCCCATTGGCTGTGTGATCGTCCATGAAGGGAAGATCATTGCCAGAGGATATAACAGAAGAAACACGGACAAAAATACCCTGTCCCACGCAGAGCTGAACGCCATACGCAAAGCCAGCAGGAAGCTGGGAGACTGGCGTCTGGAGGGATGCACCATGTATGTAACACTGGAACCCTGCCAGATGTGCTCCGGGGCACTGGTACAGTCCAGGATCGATGAGGTGGTCATCGGCTGTATGAATGCCAAGGCGGGATGTGCAGGTTCCGTCATGAACCTTCTTCAGGTAGAAGGATTTAACCATCAGGTAAAGATCACCCGGGGTGTTCTGGAAGAAGAATGTTCTACCATGCTCTCGGAATTTTTCCGGAAGCTGCGTGAGAAAAAGAAACAGGAAAAAGCTGTCAGGAAGCTGGAACAGTAGCAGGCAGCAGAAGAGGAGAAAAAATAGAGGAAAAAGGAGAGGAATAAGACCGAATATGAAAAGCACAACCAATGATATGACCACAGGCAGTCCTGTGAAACTGATTATTATGTTTATGATCCCCATGTGCCTGGGGAATCTTTTTCAGCAGTTTTATAATATCGCAGATTCTATCGTAGCCGGTAAATTTATCGGTGTAAATGCCCTGGCTGCCATCGGAAGCACCGGCTCCCTGATGTTCTTCGTAACCGGCTGGCTGAATGGTTTAAGCAGCGGTTTCGCTATTATCATAGCCCAGATGTTCGGGGCGAAGAAATACGACAGAATGCGTCACTATGTAGCCATGTCCATCTATCTGATGGCAGCCTTTTCCATTGCCATGACCATTGGATTTGGTATTGCGAACGGCCCGATTCTGCGTCTGATGAACACACCGGATGAAGTATTCGGAGATGTCAAAGCATACATGGGGATCATTTATGCAGGACTGATTGTTACAGGTGCCTACAACGCACTGGCCGCATTCTTAAGAGCACTGGGAGATTCCAAATCCCCGCTGTATTTCCTGATCATCTCCGCAGTGATCAATGTAATCCTTGATATTGTATTTATCGCATGCCTGGGAATGGGAGTAGAAGGCTGCGGATATGCTACAGTAATTGCTCAGGGAATTTCCGCACTTTGCTGTCTGTTTTATATTTCAAAAAGATTTCCTCTCCTTCATCTTGAGAAGAAGAATTTCGGGATCGCATGGGGCAGTTTTGCCCGCCTTCTGAAACTGGGAATTCCCATGGGACTTCAGTTCTCCATTACAGCTATTGGAACCATCATTGTACAGGGGGCCATCAATGTGTACGGCCCGGTATATATGGCAGGGTTCTCGGCAGCAGGAAAGATCCAGAATGTTTTTGTCACAGTATTCACATCTTTCGGTGCGACTATCGCCACTTATGTGGGACAGAACCGTGGTGCAGGAAAGATGGACAGGGTGAAACAGGGAGTGAAATGTACCCAGCTGATGATCTGGGGATGGAGCTTTCTGTTCATGTTCCTGATGTTCTTTTTCGGCAGGTATCTGACTTATATGTTTGTAGATCCTTCAGAACAGGATGTTGTACAGGCTGCTGTTACATACTTTAAGACAGTGTTCTGGGCATATCCGTTCCTGGGAAGCATTTTCCTGTACAGGAACACATTGCAGGGAATGGGCTACGGACTGATGCCTATGCTGGGAGGCGTGTTTGAACTTGTGGCGAGAACATGCATCGTAATTGCCATCGCAGGGCATACTTCCTTTGCGGGTGTATGTTTCGCTGATCCGGCAGCATGGCTGGCAGCGCTGGTTCCCATCGTACCTTATTACTTCTGTGTAATGAAGAAATACAAGAATATAAAGACTGTAGAAGCTATGAATGAATAAAAAAGAAACAGCATCCGAAATCTCTCGCAGGAGAGCTCTGAATGCTGTTTCTTTATATATAAATGCGATTATATTCTTTCTTGCGCGCCGCACCTCGGAATGGTCCCACAGACGTTACCTCTACAGTTAACTCAGCCCAGGCACCCTTACGGCACACAAGAGCTTCTGCTTAGTGCTGCTACATTCCTGTCCTGACACGGTTCACAGATTCCTGTTGCGTAAGACCCAAACGTCAACGCCACTTATAGAGGGCAGCTCCACAGGATACAAGCCTCAGATTGGCATCACCCCTGCTGTAGCGGATTGCAGGTACAGGGCACCGCTATCTCCCCGGCTGCGCAGACTTGATTATAGAGGGTTTTCGGGGTTTTGTCAATACTAAATAGAGATTTACAGAGTGGTTTACTGCTCATTGGCTATATGCCGGTATGGTTTACTGTTCACGAAAACTATTGTAGGAAAAAGGGAAATATTATATAATATAGACAATACAAAATTTCAGGGAGGTACTATCATGATAAAAAGAATAGGTATGCTTACCAGCGGCGGTGACTGCCAGGCTTTAAATGCCACGATGCGCGGTGTGGTTAAGGGATTGACCAATAATGTGGACGAGCTGGAAGTTTATGGATTTGATGATGGATATAAGGGACTGATCTATGGCAAATACCGCATGCTTACAGCCAAGGATTTCTCAGGAATCCTTACACAGGGCGGAACGATCCTGGGAACATCCAGACAGCCTTTTAAACTGATGCGTGTGCCGGATGAGAACGGACTGGACAAGGTTGAGGCGATGAAGCAGACATATTATAAACTCTGCCTGGACTGCCTGGTGATCCTCGGCGGAAACGGTACCCAGAAAACAGCTAACCTTCTGAGAGAAGAGGGCCTGAATATCATCCATCTTCCGAAAACCATTGACAATGATATTTATGGAACAGACATGACTTTTGGCTTCCAGAGCGCAGTAAATGTTGCTACCAACGCCATCGACTGCATCCATACCACAGCATCCTCCCACGGACGTGTATTCATCGTAGAGATCATGGGACATAAAGTAGGAAGCCTGACCCTCCATGCAGGTGTTGCAGGCGGCGCAGATATTATCCTGATTCCTGAGATCCCGTATGATATCAAGAAGGTTACAGAGGCTATCCAGAAACGTGCGAAAGCAGGCAAGAGATTTACCATCCTGGCAGTAGCAGAGGGAGCCATTTCGAAAGAAGATGCACTGCTTCCGAAGAAGAAATATAAAGAGAAACTGGAAACAAGAGCCAAGAAATATCCGTCAGTTTCCTATGAAATCGCTGATCAGATCTTCCAGGAGATCGGAAGTGAAGTACGTGTTACAGTTCCGGGACATACACAGAGAGGTGGCGAGCCGTGTCCATATGACCGTGTACTTTCCACAAGGATCGGTGCAGGTGCAGCCCAGGCCATCATTGACGGAGCTTACGGCATAATGATCGGTGTGGTAAACGGCAAGATCAAACGTGTACCTCTGGAAGAGTGTGCAGGCAAGCTGAAAATGGTATCCCCGAAAGATCAGCTGGTTCTTGCAGCGAAACAGATTGGCATCAGCTTCGGAGACTGATGAGATATCATTCAGAAACAACACTTGACTGAAAGATACCTTTTCATATAAGATACTAGAGTAAAAAAGACCGCCGCGGGAATTTTTTCCGCGGCGGCTGTGATAATAAGAAGGAGTTTGTTCAATGAGTTATACTGCCCTTTACAGAAAATTCAGACCAGACAATTTCACAGATGTCAAGGGTCAGGATCATATTGTGACAACTTTGACCAATCAGATCAGGCATAACCGCATCGGCCATGCCTATCTGTTCTGCGGGACCAGAGGAACCGGTAAGACCACAGTGGCGAAGATCCTTGCCAAAGCGGTCAACTGTGAACATCCGGTCAATGGAAGTCCCTGTAATGAATGCGCTATGTGTAAAGCAATCCAGGCAGGAACTGCCATGAACGTGATCGAGATTGATGCTGCATCCAACAACGGTGTAGATAACATTCGAGAGATCAGAGAGGAAGTTTCCTACCGCCCCACAGAAGGTAAATACAAAGTCTACATCATCGACGAGGTTCATATGCTTTCCACGGGAGCGTTTAATGCGTTGCTGAAAACACTGGAAGAACCGCCGTCCTATGTCATGTTCATACTGGCAACTACGGAAGCGCATAAGATCCCTATCACGATCCTGTCCAGATGCCAGCGCTATGATTTCCACAGGATCACCATAGACACCATCGCTGCCAGACTGGAGGAACTTCTGAAAATAGAAGGAGTGGAAGCAGAGGAAAAAGCAATCCGCTATGTGGCGAAGGCGGGAGATGGATCCATGCGAGATGCCCTCAGCCTGCTGGATCAGTGCATTGCCTTTTATCTGGGCCAGACTCTCACTTATGATAAAGTGCTTGAAGTTCTGGGTGCGGTGGATACAGAGGTATTCAGTAAGCTTCTGCGAAAAGTGATCCAGGGGGATGTGACTGCATCCATCCATATTCTGGAGGATCTGATCGTAGGCGGCAGGGAACTGGGCCAGTTTGTAGGAGACTTTACCTGGTACATGCGAAATCTTCTGCTGGTGAAGACTTCAGAGGATCCGGAGGAAGCGATTGACGTATCTTCTGAGAACATGAAGCTCCTGAAAGAAGAGAGCACCATGCTGGATGTGGAGACATTGATGCGCTATATCAGGATCTTTTCAGATCTGTCCAATCAGATCCGGTATGCCACTCAGAAGAGAGTTCTGGTAGAGATCGCGCTGATCAAACTGTGCCGTCCTGCCATGGAGACCAACCTGGATTCTGTTCTGGACCGTCTCCGTGTTCTGGAACAGCGTATGGATGAACGTCCAGTGCAGCAGGTGATCGTACATAGCGCAGCCGGAGAAAATGGCACACAGCAGACAGTGCTGGCCGGCAGCCCGCAGAAGGCTCCGGCGAAAGCGGCACCTGAAGATCTGCAGAAGATCGTGGCTGGCTGGAGGGTGATCACAGGCCAGGCTACAGGAATGTTCAAACAGATGCTCCAGAAATCCATTCCGAAATATAATGGAGAAACAGGTGAACCGGTGCTTTATGTGGAATTTCAGGACTTCCTGGGCCAGACTTATGTAGATAATCCGGAGGCGAAGAAAGAGCTTCAGGATATCATTGCCGCGCAGACCGGAAAGACTGTAGAGATCCAGATGCTGGTAGCCAATCAACATCAGCACACGAATCTGGCAAACATTACAGTGGACCAGGCAATCAGAGACAATATCCATATGGACGTTGTCTTAGAAGAAGATCCTGAGGAAACTGAAGAATAACTAAGATATGAAATATATAGAAAAAAGGAGGATACCACAATGGCTAAACGTGGAGGATTCCCGGGTATGGGTATGCCGGGAAACATGAACAATCTTATGAAACAGGCGCAGAAAATGCAGCGCCAGATGGAAGAGAACCAGAAAGCACTCGAAGAGAAAGAATTTACAGCAACTGCAGGGGGCGGAGCTGTAGAAGTAACTATCTCCGGTAAGAGAGAAGTGACCAAAGTGAAACTTCAGGAAGAGGTAGTAGATCCGGATGATATTGAAATGCTGGAAGATCTCATCGTAGCAGCTACCAATGAAGCACTCCGCAAGGTAGATGAGGAATCCACAGCAGTAATGTCCAAGCTGACAGGCGGTCTGGGCGGACTTGGAGGAGGCCTTCCATTCTGATGGAATACTACAGCAGTCATATTAACAGGCTTATTGAGCAGCTGTCCCATCTTCCCGGGATCGGTGCGAAATCTGCACAGCGGCTGGCATTTCACATCATGAATATGCCGAAGGAACAGGTACAACAGCTGACCTCTTCTATTGTGAATGCCAGGGAGAATGTGCAGTACTGCAAGTGCTGTTACACGCTCACGGACAAAGAAATGTGTCCTATCTGCAGCAATCCGAAAAGGGATCATTCTACCATCATGGTGGTGGAGAACACCAGGGATCTGGCAGCTTATGAGAAAACCGGTAAATTCGAAGGCGTTTACCATGTGCTTCACGGAGCTATTTCCCCTATGCTGGGGATCGGGCCGGATGATATCAAGCTGAAAGAGCTGATGCAGCGCCTTGCAGGTGAAGAGGTAAAAGAAGTGATCATTGCCACCAATTCCAGCCTGGAAGGGGAAACTACAGCCATGTACATCAGTAAGCTTATCAAACCTACAGGGATCAAAGTCAGCAGGATCGCCAGCGGCGTTCCGGTAGGCGGAGACCTGGAGTACATTGACGAAGTAACTCTTCTGCGTGCCCTGGAAGGAAGGGTAGAGCTCTGATCCAATAAAAAACGATAAAGGAGGAGTCTTTTTGCCAAGAAAGAAAGCAACTTCTTCTGATGTGGCGAAGAAGGCAGGAGTATCCCAGGCAACTGTTTCCATGGTCCTGAACAGGAAGTACAATGTTTCTTTTTCCCGGGAAACCATAGAAAAGGTGGAGCAGGCTGCCAGAGAACTGGATTACCATCTTCCGGGCCGCAAAAATAAAAAAGACAGCAAAAAGGAGAAACTGATCGTTGTCTTTTGTCCCACCCTCACCAGCCCGTACTACGTGCTCCTGCTTCAGGGAGTAGAGGCAGTAGCGAACAAGCAGGGATATGGCGTCTTTATCTGTAACACCCAGAGGGATGCCCGGCTGGAGGAGACGTATCTTAGGATGATGCACACCATCCAGCCCCAGGGAATTATCTACAGCTGCAATCCCAACCCGGATTTCCAGCAGCAGGTAGAGGAACTGGCACGGACGATCCCTCTTGTTATTATCAGTAACAAGGAGAAGACCACCACAGTAGATGCCATCAATCAGGACAATACAGTGGTGGGAAAAATGATGGCCAGGCATCTGCTTGATCTGGGGCACAGAGATGTGGCATTTATCACTCCGCCGCTGACCAGAAGGCAGTGGCAGAGAACCAAGCGTGTAAATGGTTTTGTAAAGGAATTCGAGAAAGAAGGGCTGAAGGAGCATGTGATCATAAAAGCAGCAGATGAGTCCATAGATTCAAGAATTCCCCGGATGGATACGGAGTATTCCATGGGGTATGAGCTGACCCGGGAACTTCTGGAGGAAGGCAGGCAGTTTACCGCCATTGCTGGCCAGAATGACATGATGGCCATCGGTGCGCTGGATGCACTCCACGAGGCGAAGGTTCATGTACCGAAAGATGTGTCGGTGATCGGATGCGATAATATTTTCTATTCCGGCATCCGGAGAATTTCCCTCACAACCATCGATCATTTCGTAGTGCTGAAAGGCCAGGATGCATGTGATATTATCCTGCGTAAGATCGATGCCAGGGAAAGAGCCCTGACAGACTCTGCACCTATCAGTCTTTACAATATTGAATACACGCCGA
Organism: Blautia luti; assembly: GCF_033096465.1. Lineage (NCBI taxonomy): Bacteria > Bacillati > Bacillota > Clostridia > Lachnospirales > Lachnospiraceae > Blautia > Blautia luti. The sequence goes on from NZ_AP028156.1 coordinate 355,803, forward strand.
AACTCATATCCAGGCGCACAACCGGGTATGCAAGAACCTGGAAGAACCCTACCGGGAAAAATAATTAAATACGCCATACGAAATTATTAATAATAATTTGGAATTTCAAAATACGATCAGATATAAGATATCCTGTAGAAATCTGTATAAAAGCCTGATTGATAATCCTTTAACAAGGCAATGGGAATTAATAAAAAATATAATTATTAATAGAAAAATTATTAATAATTTTTTCGTACACTTGACCTTCCTGTGAAGTCTGATATAATGAAAATATCAACAAAAGAACGCTTATGTGAAGCAAAAATTACGACTGTTCACATACTGTTGACCTGCGAAGCAGATTATCGTCAGCAGAAAGAACAGGAACCAAAATCAGGAGGGTTAAAAACATGAAATTTTTTATTGACACAGCGAAAGTAGAAGATATTAAAGCCGCTAACGATATGGGAGTGATCTGTGGTGTTACTACAAACCCATCTCTTATCGCAAAAGAAGGAAGAGATTTCAACGAAGTAATCAAAGAGATCACATCTATCGTAGACGGACCGATCAGCGGTGAAGTGAAAGCTACAACAACAGACGCTGAAGGCATGATCAAAGAAGGCCGTGAGATCGCAGCAATCCATCCAAACATGGTTGTTAAGATCCCGATGACAGTAGAAGGTCTGAAAGCAGTTAAAGTTCTTTCAAAAGAAGGAATCAAAACAAACGTTACTCTGATATTCACAGCTAACCAGGCACTTCTTGCTGCAAGAGCTGGTGCAACCTATGTTTCTCCATTCCTTGGAAGACTTGATGATATTTCTACAAGAGGCGTTGACCTGATCCGTGAGATCGCTGAGATCTTTGAAGTAGCAGGAATTGAGACAGAGATCATCGCAGCAAGCGTAAGAAATCCAATCCATGTAACAGACTGCGCACTTGCAGGTGCTGACATCGCAACTGTTCCGTACAGTGTAATCGTGCAGATGACGAAACATCCTCTGACAGATGCAGGTATTGAGAAATTCCAGAAAGATTATAAAGCAGTATTCGGCGAATAAGGAGAATTTACCATAATGGAAAAATTAGAACTTCAGAAAATTGCAAACGAAGTCCGTAAAGACATCGTAACAGCAGTACATGCTGCAAAAGCAGGACATCCGGGCGGATCCCTGTCAGCAGCAGATGTATTCACTTATTTATATTTCGAAGAATTAAATATTGATCCTAAGGATCCTAAGAAAGCTGATCGTGACCGTTTCGTACTTTCAAAAGGCCACACAGCACCAGGTTATTATTCTGCACTTGCAGAAAGAGGATTTTTCCCGAAAGAAGACCTGAAGACTCTTCGTCATCTGGGATCTTATTTACAGGGACATCCGGATATGAAACATATCCCGGGTGTTGATATGTCCAGTGGTTCTCTTGGACAGGGAATCTCTGCAGCAGTAGGTATGGCACTTTCTGCTAAATTAAGCAACGAAAGCTATCGTGTATACACCTTATTAGGTGACGGTGAGATTCAGGAAGGTCAGGTATGGGAAGCTGCTATGTTCGCAGGCCACAGAAAACTGGACAATCTTGTAGTGATCGTAGATAACAATGGACTTCAGATCGATGGTAAGATTGACGATGTATGTTCTCCATACCCGATCGATAAGAAATTTGAAGCATTTAACTTCCATGTGATCAACGTTGCAGACGGAAATGATATGGATCAGTTAAAGGCAGCTTTTGATGAAGCTAAGGCTACCAAAGGAATGCCTACAGCAATCATTATGAAAACTGTTAAAGGAAAAGGCGTTTCCTTCATGGAAAACCAGGCCGGATGGCATGGCAAAGCTCCGAATGATGAGCAGTATGCACAGGCAATGGCAGACTTAGAAAAGGTAGGTGAAGCATTATGTCAGAAGTAAAGAAGATTGCAACAAGAGCAAGCTACGGCGCTGCACTAGTTGAATTAGGTAAGAAACATGACAACCTGGTCGTTCTGGACGCTGACCTTGCTGCAGCTACTCAGACAGGTATGTTCAAGAAAGAATTCCCGGAACGTCACATCGATTGCGGTATTGCTGAGTGCAATATGATGGGTATCGCTGCAGGTCTGGCTACCACAGGAAAAGTTCCTTTTGCCAGCACATTCGCTATGTTTGCAGCAGGACGTGCTTTCGAGCAGGTTCGTAACTCCATCGCATATCCGAAGATCAATGTAAAGATCGGCGCTACTCACGGCGGAATCTCTGTAGGTGAAGATGGTGCTACCCATCAGTGCTGCGAAGACTTCGCACTTATGAGAGTAATCCCGGGAATGGTTGTTGCATGCCCTTCTGATGATATCGAAGCGAAAGCTATGGTAAAAGCAGCTTACGAGCATGTTGGACCTGTATATATGAGATTTGGACGTCTGGCAACACCTGTCATTAATGACAGACCAGATTATAAATTTGAATTAGGTAAAGGTATCGTCCTTCGTGAAGGAAAAGACCTTACCATTATCGCAAACGGTCTTTGCGTAGCTCCTGCTCTTGAAGCAGCAGAGAAGCTTGCAGCAGACGGTGTAGATGCGAAAGTGATCAACATTCATACGATCAAACCTCTCGATGAAGAACTGGTAGTTGCAGCAGCCAAAGAAACAGGCAAAGTTGTAACTGTAGAGGAACATTCTGTAATCGGCGGACTTGGCGGCGCTGTATGCGAATGCCTGTCTGAGAAAGCGCCAGTACCTGTAAAACGTATCGGTGTAAACGACGTATTCGGCGAATCAGGCCCTGCAGTAGCTCTTCTTGAGAAATATGGCCTTGATGCAGAAGGCATCTACAAACAGATCAAAGAGTTTGTATAATTCAGGATTCCTTGTGTGATGGTATCTGCCAGGGAGATCACCGTAGACAGCCGGGTGGTCTGCAGAGTCAGCTGCTCCAGCACACCTGATATGTTTACAATACCTGTAATATGAATATCACCCACAGGAGGAAGTTCTTTCTGAACTCCGGCACCTGGGTACAGTGCGCCATCAGCGATGGTCACGTATCCCAGGTGCTTTTTTTGTCCCAGAGAGGCATCAATGGCGATCACCAGGCTCTGAGGGTGTATGGAACGGATCATGCGGGAGACTTTTTCCAGATTTAAGGCATGTACAGGATCTTTCAGAGTACCGTAAACATAAATATCCTGGAGATCCAGCCTGTCCAGGAGCTGGTGCCCGATATAAGGACCCAGGCAGTCTCCTGTCACCCGGTCGCTTCCGATGCACAAAAAGACCAGTTCAGACCATTTGCCCGGATGATGCAGAATACATTTTTTCAGAAAGAATGCGATTTCCTGTGAAGAGTTGTTCTCTTTTGAGTTTACATAAAATACCATGGAAAAATCCTCCGGAAATACTTTTGCTTTATCATATCCCACGCCCGGGCAAATTATGCATGGCGCAAAATCTGTCGGCAAATTCTTATAAATCCCTCTTACAAAGTGCTAAATTCCGCAATCTTCCTGTGCTATTCTGTTAGCCGAAGGGGTGATTGGACATGATAGAAGTCATTTATAAGGAGGAGAGCCAGGAAACACAGGACAGTGAGGGGACATTTGGACTGCCCAGAAATATACGGCAGATCGGACTGATCGGGGATGACTGCAGGATCTATATGGAGGATTATGTGTACACCTTCCTGGTAAGACTCGCCAGGTCAGAAAAAAAGCCGGAAGAACAGGAAGCGAAAACAGCGGTGCTTACAGGGGAAACGAAGTACAGGGGAGGAACCCTGTATCTTTTTATTAAAGGTGCCATTATCGCGGAGGATATGGAAGCGGCTCAGGATCACATAGACTTTTCCGTTGAAGTATGGGAAAAGATTCATCAGGCGCAGAAGCAGTACTTCGAAGATCAGGAGATCGTGGGCTGGTTTTTCTCCGGACCTCAGCTTGCTCTGGAGGTGACGGAACTTCTGACCAGAGTACATCTGAAGCATTTTGGAGGTGAAAAGGTACTGATGCTGATGGAGCCGCAGGAGCATGAAGATGCCTTTTTCCGCTATGAAAATAATGTCATGGTAAGACTGGAAGGGTATTATCTCTATTACGAAAAAAATCCATGCATGCAGAATTACATGCTTGAAAAAAATAAGGAACTTCAGCCGGAGATCACGGAACAGTACGAAGACAAGGCAGTAAAGGATTTCAGAAAGATCATCACGGATAAGAAGGAAGAGAAGAAGGAGAATACAGCTCCTTCTGTTTTTTCTTATGGACTGACTGCATGTCTGGCTATTGCTGTGCTGACTGTGGGGGTGAATTTTTACCGAAATTACCAGGGGCTGGATGAAATACAGAATACAGAAGCGCAGACAGCATCTGTGATCGTAGAAGAGATCACGGCTGTGCCTACAGAGACGCCTGTACCTGCCAAAACTGCAGCAGTACAGAAAAAGAAAGCCGTACAGACAGTCAGTGCCGGGAAGAAAAAGAAAACGCAGGATACAAAACAGACAGCGGCTGCTTCGGATAAGACCGAACAGGCGCCTGATACAAAGAAACAGACAGACAAATCTGAACAGATTTATAAAGAAGAGGCAGATGAAAGAAAAGCTCAGAAAAGGGTAAGAGATGCTGCGCAGAAAGAGAATGAGGCAGCTGCTTCAGATGCAGTGCAGGAATCCTATGTAATACAGCCGGGGGATACCCTTTTTCAGATCTGTATGGACAGATACGGCAGTTCAGAAGAAATCAGGGAAATCTGCGAGATGAACGGCATAACTGTGGATGAGATCATTTATCCGGGACAAGTAATTGTACTACCTTAGAAAAATGTGCTATAATGTACAGAAAATGTAACTGTGAGGTACTGATCAGTTACCAGAAAATAATGACTGACGTCCGGGATTTCCGGACAGTGGATCAAGGTAAGGATGAAAAATGGCAAATACATTAAAAAAAATGATGAAGCAGCATAAAAAGAAAAAGCTGGCAGCAGAAAGAGCCAGACTTGCCAGGCTTCAGGGGAAACCGGCAGGCAATCATCAGGATGATTATGCGGCCAGATTATCCAGGCATAAAAGAAAGGTACTGAAAAAAACTGTATTTACAGTAGCTGTTATTGTGGCGGCTGTTACAGGAATCACTTTCTATGTGGAAAAAAGAAGCTATCACAATTATAAGGTGGTACAGTCCAGTGAACAGGAGGATGTAGTTTCTACCAGTTATCTGGAGATGGACGGTGATATTCTACGTTACAGTCCGGATGGGGTTTCGCTGGTTTCTGACAGTATGAGCACTATCTGGAGCGAGAATTATCAGATGCAGAATCCTGTGGCTGATGTAAACGGAACCCACGCAGTGATCGCAGATAAAGATGGTACTGCACTGGAAATCTACGACAAATCCGGGAAAACAGGAAGTATTACAACTTCATACAGTATTGTGAAGGCAAAAGTGTCCAAAAGCGGAGTGGTGGCTGCCATTCTGGACGGCGGAGATGATACCTGGATTGATTTTTACAGTACTGATGGAAGCCTGATCGCCGAGAACCAGACGAAAGTGGATGATCCGGGATATCCTATGGATGTGGCGCTTTCGGATGATGGTGTGATCATGATGGTTACGTATCAGTTTGTAGAAGGCAGTGATACCACAAGTTATGTGGCATTTTATAATTTCGGGGATGTGGGCCAGAATGAGGATGACAGAATTGTCAGTGGTTATAAATACGAGGGCGTGGTAATACCGCAGATCCAGTATCTGAGCAATAACCGCTCTGTAGCACTGAAGGACAATGGCTTTACTATTTATCAGGGAAGCCAGATCCCGAAGGAAGTAAAAACAGTAGAAACTGATAAAGAGATTGTCAGCACTTTCTATGATGATGACATGATCGGTATGGTGTTCAAGAATGACAGCAAAGATAAGCAGTATACGATGGAAGTTTACACCACAGAGGGGAAACTGAAGTTCAAACAGGATTTCAATATTCCTTATACAACGATCAAACTCAGCGGTGGAAATATTCTCATGTATAACAGTTCCCAGATGTGTGTGATGAACAGCAGGGGAGTACAGAAATATATGGGATCTGTAGATGGAACGATCAAAGATTTCTTTAAGATCGGCTGGAACAGATACATGCTTGTACTGGACAGCGGTGTAGATGTGATTAAACTCAGTTAGGAGGAAAATAATGACCTTGACATGGCTTGGAATTGTGGCAGCAGCCGGTCTTGCTTTTTCCTGCTGGCGAAGTTACAGAAGAGGGCTGATCCGCGAGGTGGTATCTCTGCTTCTGGTGTTCTTTTCTATGGGAGTAGTATGGTTTATCAATCCATATGTGAACGAATTTATATGTGAAAATACCTCCATATATGAGAACGTACAGGAAAACTGCAGGCGTTTTGTAGAAGAAAAGGGGAATGAGTCCTCTTTTGTGTCCGGAGAAAATCAGAATACCGTGATCAATAACATGGAACTGCCACAGCTTCTGACAAATGGTCTGCTCAACAATAATACAGCAGAGGTTTATCAGTATCTGGCAGTAACTACATTTTCGGACTATATTGCACAGTATCTGGCAAGGATGGTAGTGAACGGAATTTCTTTTATGATTTCCTTTGTTCTGGCAACTCTGCTGATCCGATGCATTACCTGGATGTTGAACCTGATCTCAAGACTCCCGATTATCAATGGGGTAAACAGGCTGGCAGGTGCATTTTTTGGAGCAGCCAAATATA